>DASYBX010000104.1:0-2161 GCA_036500495.1 Caulobacteraceae bacterium | reverse complement strand
CGTGCATAGCTCGCCATATATGACGGACTTGCAATATCAGGCCGCCCTCACCCTGTTCGGCCAGGGGCGGCACGCTGAAGGGGCGCAGGCGCTCACCCAGGGGGCCATGGCCGGCCACGTGCCCTCGATGTCCCTGCTGGGCGGCCAGCTCCTTTCCGGCCGAGGCGTGGCGTTCGACGCGGCCGCCGGCGCCCGCCTGATCCTCGGCGCCGCCGAGCGGGGCGGGGGCTTCGCCTGCGCCATCGCGGCGATCCTGTTCGCCCGGGGCTATGCCGGAAGCCCGGACTGGAAGCGGGCCCTCGACTACCTGCAGCGCGCCGCCGAACTCGGCTTCCAGCCGGCTCAGGCCCAGCTGCGCCTGCTGTCGGGCTTCAGGGCCGGGATCGACTGGAAGAAGCTGCGCCGCGCGGTCGACATCGACGCCTGGCGCAAGGTCCCCGCGCCGGTCACGCTCAGCGAGGCGCCCTTGATCCGCACCGCGCCTGGCCTGCTGTCCGCCGAGCTTTGCGACGCCCTGATCGCGCGGGCCAGGCCGCTGATGGGCTCCGCGCCGGTCTACAACGAGACGCAGGGCGGCAACACGACCGCGGACGCGCGGCGGCACAGCGCCGCCCTGTTCAGGGTCACCGACATGGACCTGGTGACCGAGGCGATCTGCACGCGCGTCTGCGCCCTGGCCGGCCTGCCCGCGGTCAACGCCGAGAGCCTCCAGGTCCTACACTACCAGGTGGGCGAATATTTCGCGCCGCATGTCGACTTCTGGCAGCCCGGCTTCGAGGGCCATGCCGCCACCATGAAGAAGTACGGCCAGCGCGTGGTCACCGTCCTGGTCTACCTCAACGACGACCTGGACGGCGGCGAGACCGAGTTCCTGAAGCTGGGCCTGCGCCACCGGGGCTGCAAGGGCGACGCCCTGATGTTCCGCAACGTGGATGCGCAGGGGCAGCCCGACGAAGCCACACTGCACGCCGGGCGCCCGCCCACGCGGGGCGAGAAATGGCTGCTCTCGGTCTGGATCCGCGACCGCGCCCCGCCCGAATGCGGCGATCCGGGCCTTATGGCGGCGATGGCGGGCCGTTAGGGCGGCTACTTCAGCGTCGCGCCCACGGTCCCGTCCGCGCTCACCGGGTTGCGGTTGTTCTCCTCGCAGATGTACTCGATGAAGCGGATGTCCGGCCGCCAGTCGTAGAGCAGCCGCGCGGTCCAGGGCTTGGTGTAGACCTTGGGGTCGTCGAACGTGACCAGGTCCTCCAGCTTCTTGCCGCCGTCGATCTTCTTGATGTGCTCGATGATGTGGATGTCGCCGGTCTTGGGCCGGTCGGCCTGGTCCAGCGTGGTCAGGCCGCCCTCGGTGCCCACGGTGTCGGCCACCAGGGTGTCGCCCTCCCAATGGCCGACCGAATGCCCCCCGTAGGTGGGGGTCAGGTCGTCCCCCGACGGGTGCTGCTCGTTCAGGTAGATGAAGCGCATCAGGTGCTGGATCTCGTGCAGGATGATCACCTGCCTGGGCTGGGTCACTACCTCGATCGGATAGGGGGCGGTCATCACCCTCGGCATGCCGCTGGGCAGGCACAGGGTCGAGGTGTTGACCACCGGCTTGCCGTCCTTCTCCGCCTGCCGCCGGTGCAGGAAGTCGGCGTGGGCCGCCTCGGTCCACGGCGGGTCGCCGCCTCCGACGGGCGTATAGGTGAAGGAGTTGGACTCCGGCATGTAGACGCCGTTCAGGTCGCGCGGGTCCTTGGTCGGCTCGGCCCAGGGCTTGGGCGCCGGCAACCCGGTCTGCGCCGACGCAGCGCCCGCCGACAGCGTCACGAAAGCGGCCGCCGCCACGGCATGCAATGCCCGCCTCATGGTCCCTCCCAATAGTTATTCGTTATAACGAATTGGAACCACCGGGCCGCGGGCTCGTCAACTGGGTCCGCAAATAACGCGCTAAGCGGCGCCCGCGAACCTCCAGGGCAGGATTTCGCCGGCGTGGAAGGGCTTCAGGCCTTCCAGCCCCGGGCCAATCTGCTCGGGCGCCGAAACCGGCGCGCGCTCCAGCACGATCTTCCCCTCGTTGAGCGGCAGGCCGTAGAAGCGCGGGCCGTTCTCCGAGGCGAAGGCCTCCAGCCGGCCCAGGGCCCCTTCCTCCTCGAAGGTCAGGGCGTAGCTCTCGATC
>DASYBX010000103.1:0-41580 GCA_036500495.1 Caulobacteraceae bacterium | reverse complement strand
CCGGCGCTGGCGATCCCGGTGTCGATCATCGGGACCTTCGCGGCGCTCGCGGCCATGGGATACTCGATCAACTCGCTCACGCTGCTGGGGCTGATCCTCGCCATCGGCATCGTGGTCGACGACGCCATCGTCGTGGTCGAGAACGTCGAGCGCAACATCGGCCTCGGCCGCACCCCGCTCGAGGCGACCAAACAGGCCATGACCGAGGTGTCCGGCCCGATCCTGTCCACGGCGCTGGTGCTGTGCGCGGTGTTCGTGCCGACCGCCTTCCTCACGGGTCTCACGGGCCTGTTCTACCGTCAGTTCGCCCTGACCATCGCCATCTCGACGGTGATCTCGGCGTTCAACTCCCTGACCCTGTCGCCGGCCCTGGCGGCGGTGCTGCTGCAGCCCCACGGCGCGCCCAAGGACCGCTTCCAGAAGCTGATCGACGCGGCCTTCGGCTGGCTGTTCAAGCCTTTCAACAAGGTCTTCAGCCGCGCGTCCAAGGGTTATGTCGGCGGGGTGGGCAAGGTGCTCGGCAAGTCCAGCATCGCGCTCGCCGTCTATGGCGTGCTCTTGGCCCTGACCGCGGTCACCTTCCTGCGCACCCCCACCGGCTTCGTGCCGCAACAGGACAAGCTCTACCTCGTCACCGTCATCCAGCTGCCCGACGCCGCCTCCCTCGATCGCACCGAGGCGGTGCTGCACAAGGTCGACCAGATCGTCCAGGCGACCCCCGGCATCACCCACACCGTGTCCTTCGCCGGCCTGTCGGTGAACGGCCTGGTCACCAGCCCCAGCCAGGGCGCGGTGTTCGAGGTGCTCGACAACTTCGACAAGCGCAAGTCGCCCGACCTGTCGGCGAACGCCATCATGGCCAAGCTGAACCAGGAGCTGTCCCAGATTCCCGACGCGGTGGTCGCCACCTATCCGGCGCCTTCCATCCAGGGCCTCGGCCAGCTCGGCGGCTTCCGCATGCAGATCGAGGACCGGGCGGGCCTGGGCCCCGAGGCGCTCAACCAGGCGATCCAGCACATCGAGGCCGACGCCGCCAAGGACCCGCGCCTGGCCGGCGTGTTCTCCGGCTACCAGATCGGCGTGCCCAAGATCCGCGCCGACGTCGACCGCGAGAAGGCGAGGGCGCAGGGCGTCAGCCTGACCGACCTGTTCGAGACCATGCAGGTCTTCATGGGCTCGCTCTATGTCAACGATTTCAACCGCTTCGGCCGCACTTATCAGGTCAACGTCCAGGCCGACCAGAAATTCCGCCTGCAGCCGGAGGACCTGCTGCGTCTGCAGACGCGCAACGCGTCCGGCCAGATGATCCCGCTCGGCGCCTTCGTCACCACCCACGCGACCACCGGCCCGGAACAGACCGCCCACTACAACGGCGAGCTGACGGCCGAGATCAACGGCGGCGCCGCCCCCGGCTATTCCACCGGCCAGGCGCAGAAGGCCCTGGAAGAAATCGCCCGCAAGGACCTGCCCAACGGCATGGGCTTCGAGTGGACCGAACTGGCCTACCAGCAGATCCTGGCCGGCAACGCCGCGATCTACATCTTCCCGCTCTGCGTCCTGCTCGCCTTCCTGGTGCTGGTGGCGCAATACGAGAGCTGGAGCCTGCCGCTGGTGGTGATCCTGATCGTGCCCATGTGCCTGCTCTCGGCCCTGGCCGGGGTGGCGCTGCTGCACGGCGACAACAACGTCTTCACGCAGATCGGCCTGATCGTGCTGGTGGGGCTGGCCTGCAAGAACGCCATCCTGATCGTGGAGTTCGCCCGCGAACGGGAGGCCCACGGCGACAGCGCCTGGGACGCCGTCCTGGCCGCCTGCCGCCTGCGCCTGCGGCCGATCCTGATGACCTCGTTCGCCTTCATCATGGGGGTCGCGCCCCTGGTGCTGTCGACCGGGGCCGGCTCGGAGATGCGCCGGGCCATGGGCGTGGCGGTGTTCTTCGGCATGCTGGGCGTGACCCTGTTCGGCCTGGCCCTGACCCCTGTCTTCTACTGGACCGTCCGCCGCCTGACCGGCCACGTCCCGCGCAAGGCCCGCAAGGCCGCGTCGACGCCCGCGCCGCTTCCGGCGGAATAGCAAGAAACACGAGCAAGACCATGAAACTGTTCAAGCTCTCCCTCCTGGCCGGGGCGCTCGCCGCCCCCGCCATGATCCTCGGGCCCCCGGCCCTGGCCAGCCCCTTCAACCTGTTCGCGGTCGGTCCGAAATATGTGGCGCACGATCCCACGCCGGCGGTTCTGCTGAACGCCGACCCCAAGGCGGTCGACGTCGCCGCCGAGCCGGGAGCAGCCTGGTGGACGGTGTTCGAGGACCCGGTGCTGAACGACCTTGTCGGCCGCGCCGTCTCGGGCAACCTCGACCTGAAGCAGGCCGACGCGCGCCTGCGCCAGGCCCGCTCGATCTTCAAGGACCGGCGGCTCGATTTCCTGCCGCGCGTCACCTCGGACGGGACCTACAACCGCAGCGACGAGCAGATTCCCGGCTTCGGCCAGGCCCGCGTGCCGGTGGAAAGCGCCGATCTCGGCTTCGACGCCGCCTGGGAGATCGACCTGTTCGGCCGCGTGCGACACGGGGTCGAGGCCGCCCGCAGCGACGCCGGGGCCGCCGGCGCCGACGTGGCCGCCGCCAAGGTGAGCGTGATGGCCGAGGTGGCCCGCACCTATTTCGAGCTGCGCGGCGCCCAGGCCCGCCTGGCCGTGGCGCGGCAGAACGCCGACAGCCAGAAGGAGACCGTGCGCCTCACCCAGGTGCGCTTCGAGGTGGGCCGCGGCGACCCCGTCGACGTGCAGAGCGCCAAGGCGCGCCTCTCCGCCACCGAGGCCACCATCCCGGACCTGGAGGCCCAGGAGGCGGCGTCCCGCTACAAGCTGGCGGTGCTGCTCGGCCTGCGTCCCGGCGCCCTCGATCAGGCGCTCGCCCCGCCCACCACCGCGCCGCCGGCTCTGGTCAAGCCCCTGCCGATCGGCGACGCGGCCCAGTTCCTGCGACGCCGGCCCGACGTCCAGGCCGCCGAGTGGCGCCTGCGCGCCGAGACCGCCCGCACCGGCGTGGCCACCGCAGACCTGTTCCCGCGCATCCAGGTGACCGGCTTCATCGGCCTTCTGTCCGGCGACGTGTCCAAGCTGTTCAGCCACGGCGCCCAGGCCTGGTCGGTGTCGCCCCAGGTGACCTGGCCCGCGCTCGACCTCGGCGGCGCCCACGCCCGGCTCCGGGCGCAGGAAGCGCGTCAGGACGAGGTGCTGGCCGCCTACGACCAGACGGTGCTGATCGCGGTACAGGACCTGGAGACGGCGCTCAACGCCTATCGCCAGCAGCATAGCCGGATCGTCAGTCTGGCCGAGCAGGTCGAGGCCTCGCGCGCCGCCGCCGACCTCGCCCGCGTGCGCTACAAGGAAGGGTCGATCGACTTCCTGGTCCTGCTCGATGCGCAGCGCACCCTGCTGTCGGCCGAGGACGAGCTCACCGCCGCCCAGACCGACGCCAACACCGACGTCGTCGCCATCTACAAGGCGCTGGGCGGCGGCTGGAGCTAGGGGCCGCTAGAGGAAGGCGTTCGGGATCACCTGGATGATGCGGCCCGTGCGGCGCTGCACCAGCAGCAGATCCGGCCCGTAGCGCACCCAGCGGTCGCCGCGCGGCGGCGGCCCGAGCCCGACGGACGCGTAGTTGGTGAAGTAGTAGGTGCTGCCCAGGAAGATCGAGGGCAGGACGTCGCCTATGCCCCAACTCCGGTAGCTGTAGCCGCGCGGATAGCGGAACGGCCGCCCCCCGCGCAGCGGGCGGAAACCCGCGGGCGGGCCGGGCCGCGGGCCGGGCGCGAATCCCGGGCCTCCAGGGCGCGGGCCAGGGCCAGGGCCAGGGCCAGGGCCGCCGGGACGCGGGCCGGGACCCCCGCCGGGGCGTCCACCAGGTCCGCCGCCAGGACGCTCGTTGCCGCCAGGCCGCTGACCGGGGCCGCCGCCGCCGGGTTGGCCGCCAGGACGCTCGTTGCCGCCCGGGCGCTGGCCGGGCGTACCTCCGCCGCCGGGTTGGCCGCCAGGCCGCTCGCCGCCGGGACGACCCCCGCCGGGGCGTTCACCGCCGCCTGGACGGTTGTTCTGATCCGGCGGCTGGGCCCAGGCCGGGCCGCCAATCAGCAGAAGCAGGGCGGAAGCACAGAGATGCCGACGGTTCATGACGCGGTCTCCTCAAGCGACCGGAGGATGTCACGCCGGTGGAGCTTGTACAACCGGACCGCGAGGGCGGCTCATCCGCCCAGCGCGTGCCTCACCACTCCGTACCCCGCGCCCAGGAACAGCAGCATGCAGGCGCTCGACTGGATGAAGAAGCCGGGCAGGCGGCCCTCCACCGCCTTGCGGTAGCCGAGGAAATAGACGAGCCGGCCGACTACCCACAACAGGCCGAGCGCCGCCGCGGCGACGTCGCTGAAGTAGAGCGCGCTCGGCGAGGCGTTCCTAGACCGCGGCGAGGCCCTGGTGCTGCTGGCGCCGAGCGTGGTGGTGCCGCAGGAGCTGAACGCCCTGATCAATGTGCGCCATCCGGGCATGGCCGGCGTCCGGCTGGCCGGCGAGACGCCCTTTCGTCTCGATCCGCGCCTGGGCCGGCGCCCCTGATGCGCCCTGAGCCGCGTCCGCCGCGTTAGCGGTCCTGGGGGCCTGCGCCGCGCCTGGAGGAGATTCCCGATGCCGATCCACCCCGCCCGTTACCGGGACGCCGTGGTCCCGCACATCTACATCGACGGCGCCGCAGAGGCCGTTCGCTTCTACGCCGAGGCGTTCGGCGCCGAGGAGCTATTCCGCATCACCGGCCCGGACGGCCGGATCATCCATGCCGAGCTGCGGATCTACGACGCGGTGGTGATGCTGGGCGACCCGGACAATCGCCTGTACGCCGAGCCGAAAGCGCTCGGCCGCTGCACCGCCGGCCTGCACCTGTTCGTCGCCGACAACGCCGCCGTGCAGGCCAAGGCCGTTGCCGCCGGTTGCGAGGCGATCCAGCCCCCGACGGCGATGTTCTATGGCGCGAGTTCGGCAAGCGTGCGCGATCCCTTCGGCCACGTCTGGGTGCTGCTGACCTGGACGGAGGATCTGGAGCCGGCCGAGATCGAGCGACGCGCTCGCGCGGCCTTCGGCGCCGCTAGTTGATCAGCGCCTGGAGCGGGGAGGGGATGCGTCCGCCCCGGGCGATCAGGCGCTCGGCGGAAGCTTTGTTCACCGGCATCACGGGGGCCCGGCCGAGCAGGCCGCCGAAGTCCACCGAATCGCCCACGACCTTGCCCACGGCCGGGATGAGGCGCACGGCGGTGGTCTTCTTGTTGATCATGCCGATGGCCGCCTCGTCGGCGATGATCGCCGACAGGGTCTCGGCGGGCGTGTCGCCGGGCACCACGATCATGTCCAGGCCCACCGAACAGACCGCGGTCATGGCCTCCAGCTTGTCGATGGTGATGGCGCCCATCTCGGCCGCCTCGATCATGCCGGCGTCCTCGGACACGGGGATGAAGGCGCCGGACAGGCCGCCGACGTAGCTCGAGGCCATGGCCCCGCCCTTCTTGACCGCGTCGTTGAGCAGGGCGAGCGCAGCCGTCGAGCCATGGCCGCCCACGCGCCCGACGCCGATCTCCTCCAGGATGCGGGCCACGCTGTCGCCCTCCGCCGGGGTCGGCGCCAGCGACAGGTCGATGATGCCGAAGGGAATGTCCAGCCGCCGGGCGGCCTCACGGCCGACCAGTTCGCCGGCGCGGGTGATCTTGAAGGCGGTCGAGCGGATGACCTGGGTCAGCTTGCCGAAGTCGACCGGCCCGGCGGCCTGCACCGCCTTCAGCACCACGCCCGGGCCCGAGACGCCCACATGCACCACCGCGTCGCCTTCGCCCACACCGTGGAAGGCGCCGGCCATGAAGGGGTTGTCCTCCACCGCATTGCAGAACACCACCAGCTTGGCGCAGGCGATCGAACCCTGGTCGGCCGTCAGGGCCGCGGCGCGCTTCATGGCCCTGCCCATCTGCGCGATCGCGTCCATGTTGAGGCCCGCCCGGGTCGAGCCGATGTTCACCGACGAGCACACCCGCCTGGTGGAGGCCAGGGCCTCGGGGATCGCCTCGATCAGGGCCTGGTCGGCGGGCGTCATGCCCTTCTCGACGTGGGCCGAGAAGCCGCCGATGAAATCGATGCCCAGCACGTCGGCCGCGCGGTCGAGCGTCTGGGCGATGCGCACGAAGTCCTCAGGCGGGCGGCGACCGCCCACCAGCGACACCGGCGTCACCGACACCCGGTAGTTGACGATCGGGATGCCGTATTCCTGCTCGATCTCCAGCCCGACCTTGCGCAGGTCGCGCGCCCGCCCGGTGACCTTGTCGTAGATCCTCGTGCAGAGGCCCTCGGTGGTGTCGCTGGCGCAGTCCAGGAGGCTGATGCCGATGGTGATGGTGCGGATGTCGAGCTGCTCGGTGCGGACCATCTGGATGGTCTCGAGGATCTCTTCGCCCGAATAACTGAGGTTTTTCATGGGTGTGGACCGGAAACGGAAGGGGTGGGAAGGGGCGGAGGATCAGATGCGGTGCATCGCCTGGAAGATCTCCTCCCGCTGCACCTCCACCTTGACGCCGAGCTTGAGCCCCATGTCGTCCAGCGCCTGCCTCAGCGCCTCGAACGAGATCGAGGCGGCGGCGATGTCCACCATCATGATCATGGTGAAGTACTCGCGGATCACCGACTGGCTGATGTCGAGGATGTTGACGTTGGCGTCCGACAGCACATTGGCGATGCCGGCGATGATGCCGACGCGGTCCGACCCGATGATGGTGACGATGGCTCGGCTCACGGCAATCCCTCGACGCTCTTCGGTCCGCCCACGGTGGCGGCGCCCCCTTGCCCCGCGGC
Organism: Caulobacteraceae bacterium; assembly: GCA_036500495.1. Taxonomy (GTDB): domain Bacteria; phylum Pseudomonadota; class Alphaproteobacteria; order Caulobacterales; family Caulobacteraceae; genus BOG-938. The sequence goes on along the minus strand of DASYBX010000103.1, from coordinate 34,702 downwards.
ATGTAGCATGGGCGGAATGCGCCTGCGACCCGGGCTGAACGGGGGCGATTTGAGCGCTCCCGCAACATTCCGGAAAAATTGTTATGATCCATAAGCAAACAACGTCTTGACGGCGCATGTCGGCAAGGCCCAGATGCTTACCACCCTGAACTAATTGCAACGAAACGGGGGCTTGAGGTGAGGAACACGCTTTGGCTTGGCGCGACGGCTGTCGCGCTGATGGCCCTGACGACGGCGGCTGCGTCCGCCCAGGGGGCGCGGCCCGCGGGCCTGGGCCCGGTGATGGGCGATCCGACCCGGCGAGACGTGCGCGTGCCCGACACCGTGCCCAACATCTCCGGCACCTGGGTGTCGCAGTCCTCCAACCGCACCATTCCCCCGGCCGACGGCGGGCCGACGCCGTTCCTGCCCTGGGCCCAGGGCTATTTCGACCAGCGCGCCAAGGCCGAGGCCGCCGGCCAGCCCCTGTTCGACCCCAACGCCTCGTGCCTGCCCTCGGGCGTGCCGCGCACCCTGTCGGTGCCCTATCCCCTCGACATCGTGCAGACCCCTGACGTGATCATGATCGGGGTGGAGGTGATGCACACCTACCGGATGATCCACATGGACGGCAAACCGCCGCCGCCGGAGTACAAGCCGAGCTTCCTCGGCTATTCGGTGGGTCACTGGGACGGCGACACCCTGGTGATCGAGACCACCGGCATGAACGGCTACACCCAGGTGGACGAGGAGGGCCGGCCGAAGTCGATGTCGATCAAGGTCACCGAGCACGTGCGCAAGGTGGCGCCGGACATCCTGGAAGACACCTTCACCATCGACGACCCCAAGACCTACAGCCACCCGTGGACCGCGCGCTCGCACTTCAAGTGGGATCCGAAGTACAGGCTGGCCGAATACATCTGCGAGGAGAACAACCGCAACAAGCCCGACGCCACCGGCAAGCTGCGCCACGGGCAGGGCGGCCGGCTGAACGCCCAGGAGCAGAAGACGTCCGCCCAAGACAAGAAGCCTGGGAAGTGAGGACAAGCCCCATGATCGACCGCAAGATCCTGGCGGCCGCGGCCGCTTCCGTGCTCGCCCTGGCCGCCGGCGCGAGCTTCGCCCAGAATCCCGCCCTCACCAGCCACGAGGCGCAACTGCGCGCCCGCGACCAGGCCGTGCTCGACAAGGACAAGGCCCTGATCGAGGCCGACCGGAAGCACCCGCGCATCGGCGGCATGTGGCTGGCCGAGCCCATCGCCACGATCAAGACCGCCGACGGCAAGCTGCCGCCGATGACCCCCGCCGCCGCCAAGCTCTACCGCCAGCGCATCGCCGAGCGGAAAGCGGGCAAGACCGACGACCCGGTCGAGGCCTGCCTGCCGCCGGGCACCCCGCGCTCGCTTTGGTCGGGCCAACTGATCTTCATCACCCAGGCGCCGGCCAAGGTGACCCTGTTCCACCAGTACAAGCACCTGATCCGCCACGTCTTCCTCGACGGCCCGCCCAAGCTCGACGAGCCGGACCCCAACTGGGAAGGCCATTCCTCCGGCTGGTGGGAAGGCGACGCCCTGAGAATCGAGACCATCGGCTTCAACGGCGAGCAGTGGGTCGACAGCGCCGGGCTGCCGCAGTCGCCGGACATGAAGGTGGACGAGACGCTGAAGCTGCTCGATGCCAACACGCTGGAGGACAGCGTGACGGTGGCCGATCCCAAGTACTATTCCGCGCCCTGGACCACCAAGGTCACCTTCAAGCGCCAGGCCGACAACGCCTATATGGCGGAGGACAACGCCTGCGCCGAAAGGCTGCTGGAGGTGCCCTTGAAGAACTATGCGCCGAGCGACGGGGGCACCGGGCTCAGCGAACGCTGACCGGACCTCCGCCGTCACGCGATTGACGGCCTCCGTCGCCACCCTATGGTTCGGTGAACACTGTTCCATAGGGAGACGCGCATGACCGAGTTTTCGGGGAAGGGGACCCAGGCGGAGCCCTGGCGCCTCAAGACGCCCAGCCTGGGATCTGAATTCGAGGCTTGGCGCGACGAGGCGGCCGGCGCCCTCGTGGTGCAGGTCGGCAAGACCGAGCTGCGCTACCAGCTGCGTTGCCTGGACGACCTGCAGGCCATGCTCGAGGCGCGCGGCGACTGGATGCCGCTGGGCAGCGCCGACGAGCAGAAGCTCGCCGCCGCCGGCACGGTCGAGGCCTGGGGCCGCGATCCCGCCAATCCCGTGGGCGGCTGGTACGGGACCAAGAAGGGCCTGCGCGGACGCTTCGCGAACTATGTGCCGCCGGTGATGGAGGCCATGGGGATGGCAGAGGTGGAGCACAACGCCAAGGCCAACCGCATGCGGGCCTTGTGAGATGACGCCCGATCTCGTCTATCTCGCCTGGACGGCCCTGCTGACCGCCGCCCTGTGGATCCCCTATGTGATCTGCCAGGTGATCAGCAACGGCCCCCTGAAGCCCGCCCACTACGCCGATCCCGCCGGCCGCGAGGCGCCCGCCTGGGGCAAGCGCGCCTACCGCGCCCACCTGAACGCCGTGGAGAGCTTCGCGCCCTTCGCCGCCCTGGTGTTCATCGCCCATCTTTCCGGCAAGACCGGCGGACATCTGGCGCTGTGGGCGACCGCCTTCTTCTGGATCCGCCTGGCCCACGCGGTGGTCCACCTGCTGGGCGTTCCCTATCTCCGCACGATCCTGTTCACCCTCGGGTTCGTGTGCGTCGTGGGGTTGTTCGTGGTGCTGATCCGCTAACCTGCCTTGGCCTGCGGGCTCACCGGCGCCCCCGGCAGGCGCGTCGGGTCGCCCAGCACCTTGCCGTCCGGCAGCATCACCGACACGAACAGGCCGCCGCGCGAGCCGTCGCGCAGGGGGTTCATGACCACCGTCACCTTGTCGCCGGGCTTGAGCGCGCTCGACTTCCAGCCCTGGCGGGTGAGGTTGTTGGGGCTGTTCATCTCGATGGAATAGGGGGTGATCACCCCTTGTGGATCCGCCACCTCGATCTCGATGAAGGAGTGGGGATTGGTCCACTGGAACGCCTTCACCGTACCCTTCAGGGTGATCTCCTTCTGCCGGTCGAACATGGCGAAGGAATGGTGGGCGAGCGCCGGCGCGGCCGCCAGCAGGGCGGCGGCGAGGCCGAGAAGCACCGGACGGCTCAGCATGTCTTGGCTCCCTCTATTCCTTGAATCCGCCCACGCCCGAGGCGCCTACCGGGTTGCGGTCGTTCTCGGCACAGGCGAACTCCAGCACCTCCCACTCGCGGTGGCGGCGATAGCGGAAGGTCGCGCTCCAGGGTTTCTCCAGCGCCTCCGGGTCGGTCACGGTGATCTCGTCCATCAGCTGGTCCGGATCGGTGGGCGACAGGTGGATGCGCTCGGCGATCTGCTCCTTGTCGCTGTGGCCCATGCCCGGGGCGATCAGGGCGCCCGGCTTCAGTCCGAGGGTATCGACCACCAGGGTCTGGCCGTCCCAATGGCCGATGGAGTTGCCGTAGAAGCTAGCCTCCAGATCGTCCGGATGCTGGCGCCCGTCGGTGTAGATGCGCCGCACCTGGGTCCAGGCCTCCATCAGCACCGTCACCCGACCGGGGGTGAACAGGAACTCGATGGGGTATTGGGCCAGGCTGACCTGATAGGGGATGCCGGGCGGGGCGCAGTAGGATCGGCCCTCCCGCGGGAACTCGCCGTGGTTGGCGTCGGCCTGGGCCTTCAGCGCGAGGTAGTGCTCCTTGTAGGCGCCCTTGGGTTCGGGCGTGGGATTGGGCGGAGCGCCTCGCTGGACCTCCAGCACCCAGACCCCGCCCCAATCGGGCAGCTTGTCGAGCGCCGCGTAATGCCCCTTGGGCTGGGCCGCCGGGTGCACTTCCTGAGCCTCCGTCGCGCCCGCAGACAGGGCGAATGCCGCCGCCGCAAGGCAGGCCGTCCCTATGCCGAACGCGCCCATCTCAGCGCACGTTGAGCTTCGACGAGGTTGCCGGCAGGTGTTCGTCGAGGTCGGGCGTGCACTCCACCTCGACGATGTCCGTGTCGTTCATCCGCTTGAAATACTTGGTCGATTTCCACTCGCCTTCCCACATCTTGGGATCGGTCATGGTGTAGGCGATCTCCAGGGTGTCGCCCTTGTTCGTCAGACGCATGCGCTCGACCATGTGGAACTCGTCGCTGATCGGGATGCCCACGTCGATGGTGTGGTTCTCCTTGGTGAAGGCGTTGGTGTCGACCACTAGAGTGTCGCCCTCCCAATGGCCGATCGACTCGCCGTTGAAGCTGCGCACCACCAGGTCGGAGTCCATGTGCTTGCGGCCATCGAGGTAGATCTCGCGAAAGGCGTTCTCGAACCCCGACACCATGTAGATCACCGTCGGCAACTGGACCATGGCGATGGGCCACACCCGCGTCATGATCACCGGCATGCCGGCCGGATAGCACTGCCCGATGGTGTCCTTGTAGGCGTGCCCTTCCGCCACAGCCTTGACGCCGGCGTCGAACTCCTTCTGCGCCTCGGGCATGAACTTGGGATAGGGCGGGCCGAAGCGGAACGAATTGGCCGGGTGGCTCGCCGTCTTCGCGGGCTCGTGCTGCCAGGTGCCCGTCAGGTTCCACGGCGGCGCGGGCCGCTTCTTCTTCAGGTTCTCGGGCGCCAGGGCCCCGAGCTGAGCCGGCGGCGCGGCCGAGGCGGCGGGCGCTTGGGCCCAGGCCAGGGCAGGGACCGCCAGGGCAGGAACACTCAGGACCAGCGCCGCCCCGGCGGCCAGGGCGGTGAGGCCGAAACGCGATGTCGCCATGCTCAGCTGGCCTTCAGGACGTGGCCGTCGGCCGTCTGCACCTGGACGAAGGAGCCGCCGAACTCGCCGCTGCGCAGGGGGTGGACGGTCACCACCACGTGGTCGCCGGGCTTCAGCGAAGTGGAACGCCAGCCCGCCTTCACCATCTGGGCAGGGCTGCCGCACTCGGCGGTCCACTTCTGGGTTTGGCCCTTGTCGTCCATGACCAGCACCTCGATGTACGAGTGCGGGTTGGACCACTTGAAGGCTTCGACAGTACCCTCCAGCTGCTTGTTCTGTTGAGCGTCGAACATGGCGTAGGAGTGATGGGCCAAGGCGGGCGCGGCCAGTGCGAACGCCAGCGAAGCGCCGGCCAGGATGGGTCCCGCCAGGATGCGTCGGGCTAGAGTGGTCCCAGGGCGTTTCCTCATGCCGGAATTCTCCGTGCTGTTGCACATGCAACTTGTCCGCGCGCCCGGCGCCTGTCAACCGCGCGGCGGCCCTTTCATCTCTCCGCAGCGCACTCTATCTGCAACCGGGACAGAAGCTGAAAGAGGCCCCGCCATGTCCGATCTCGCCATCTTCCCGATCGCCCGCCGGTGGCCCGCCCAGCACCCTGACCGACTGCAGCTCTACTCCTTCCCCACGCCCAACGGGGTGAAGGTGTCGATCATGCTGGAGGAGATCGGCCTGCCCTACGAGGCGCACGCCGTGAACATCATGCAGAACGACAACAAGACGCCGGAATTCCTGGCGCTGAACCCGAATGGCAAGATCCCGGCGATCGTCGATCCCAATGGCCCCGACGGCAAGCCGATCGCCCTGTTCGAGAGCGGAGCGATCCTGTTCTATCTGGCCGAGAAGACCGGCAAACTGATCCCGCCCGACGCCGCGGGCCGCTACCAGGCCCTGCAGTGGGTGTTCTTCCAGATGGGGGCGATCGGCCCGATCTTCGGCCAGGTGGGCTTCTTCCACAAGTTCGCCGGCAAGGACTACGAGGACAAGCGGCCCCTCAAGCGCTACGCGGACGAGTCCAAGCGCCTGCTCGGCGTGCTGGAGGCCCAGCTGAAGGCCGGCGGCCCGTGGATCATGGGCCAGGACTTCGGCATCGCCGACGTGTCGATGGTCGGCTGGGTGCGCAATCTGGTGGGCTTCTACGACGCCGCCGAGGTGGTGGACTTCCACGAGTTCCAGCAGGTCCAGGCCTGGCTCGCCCGGGCCCTCGAGCGCCCCGCCGTCCAGCGCGGCCTCAACATCCCGCCGAGGCCCTGAGCACGGAGGCCGCGAACGAACGGGCCTCGGGGGCATTCAAGAGAAGATGCCCGCAACCCCAGCCCCAGAGCCCTTCGACTGTCTGATCATCGGCGGCGGACCCGCGGGCCTGACCGCCGCGGTCTATCTGGCGCGTTTCCGCCGACGCCTGCGCCTGCTCGACGCCGGCGCCAGCCGCGCCGCCTGGATTCCCAGGAGCCACAACCTGCCCGGCTACCCGGCCGGCGCGGCTGGGGAGCAGCTGCTCCAGGCGCTTCGCGATCAGCTGGCGGTCCATGGCGGCCAGGTGGAGGCGGCGAGCGTTGAGGGGCTGCGATCGGATCCCTCCGGTTTCGCCGCCCTGACCGGGGGGGCCTGGATAACGGCCCGGACGATCCTGCTGGCCACCGGCGTCGCGGAAATCGCCCCACCCATTCCGCGCCTGGCCGAGGCCATTCGTCGGGGCGAGGCGAGGGTGTGCCCGATCTGCGACGGGTTCGAAGCGCAGGGCCAGTCGGTGGCGGTCATCGGCCGCGGTGATCACGCTGCGCGCGAAGCCCTGTTCCTGCGGACCTGGTCGCCCAAGGTCAGCCTGGTTCTCGACCCGGAAGACTCGCTCCCCGCCGACATGGCGCACGCCCTGGAGTCCAGGGCCGTGGCGGTGCTGCGATCCACCTGGGACCGTGTGACCCTGACGGCCTCGACGGCGCTGATCGTCAACGATGCCGGCGAGACGCACAGGTTCGACCTGCTCTATTCCGCGTTCGGCATCACGCCCCGGCTGGAGCTGGTGCGGGACCTCGCGCCCGATCTGGACGCGGATGGACGCCTGGTGGTGGACAGCCATCAGCAGACCTCCGTGGCGGGGCTCTATGCGGCGGGGGATATCGTCCGCGGCCTGAACCAGATCGCCGTCGCCGAGGGAGAGGCCGCCGTGGCGGCCACCGCCATCCACAACCGGCTGCCGCCAAATCCCTGTGCTCGGGAGACGCCCGCGTGACGCGCCGACCGCCGAACCTGTGGGTGGACTGAGCATCCGATCAGGCCGCGTTGCGTTAGAGGCTCATGCCCAAGCTGTCCTCGCGCGCCTCTTCCCCACCGTCCTCGTTGTCGGGGCGCGCCGAACGGCTGCGTGAACGCCGCAACCTCAAGATGGCCCGGTCCGCCCAGACCTATGTGCGCGGCTCGACGGCCCGGTTCTACGAATGGCTGATGGCCGACGGCCGCAGCCTGCCGCAAGGCCCCCAGGTGTGGATCTGCGGCGATTGCCACTACGGCAACCTGGGTCCCGTCGCCAACGCCAAGGACGAGGTGGCCGTGCAGATCCGCGACCTGGACCAGACCGTCATCGGCAATCCCGCTCACGACGTGATCCGGCTGGCCCTGTCCCTGGCCAGCGCCGCCAGGGGGTTCGACCTGCCGGGCGCGGCCACGGCGCGGATCGTCGAGAACCTGGTCGACGCCTATCAGGCCGCCTTGACCGCCCGCCGCCGGGCGCATGACGACCGGCCGCCGACCATCGAGGGCCTGATCAAAGCGTCCCGCAAGCGCAGCTGGGCGAGTCTGGCCCGCGAGCGCATCGAGGATCTGGAGCCGCACATACCGATCGGCAAGCACTATTGGCCGCTGTCCCAGAACGAGCGCCGCGCCCTGGAGGCGCTGGTGAAGTCCGAATCCGTCACGGGCCTGGTCACGGCCCTGCGGTCGCGGTCCAGCGACGCCGAGGTCGAACTGCTCGACGCGGCCTATTGGGTCAAGGGCTGCTCCTCCCTGGGCCTGGCGCGCTACGCCCTGCTGGTCGGGGTGGGCGAGGGCAAGCGCCGGGAACTCTGCCTGATCGACGTGAAGGAAGCCGTGCGCGCGGCCGCGCCCAGGGCCGCCCAGGCGTCGATGCCGCGCGACAACGCCGAGCGGGTGATCCAGGGCGCGCGGGCCCTCTCGCCCCATCTCGGCGAGCGGATGCGGGCGAGTCACGTCCTGGATACGCCGGTGTTTGTGCGCGAACTCAGGCCCCAGGACCTGAAGCTGGAACTGGACGAGCTCGACAGCGACGAGGCCATTTGCGTGACGCGCTTCCTGGCCGGAGTGGTGGGGCGCGCCCATGCCCGCCAGATGACCCTTGAGGATTGCCGCGGCTGGGCCGCGGAACTCAACCGGCACCGGTCCAAGAGCCTCGAGGCGCCGTCCTGGCTGTGGACCAGCGTCGTGGACCTGATGGCCCAGCATGAGGCCGCCTACCTCGACCATTGTCGGCGCTACGCCAACATCGCCGCTTAGATCACATTCTGGGGCCCGGCTTCGGGGTTCCGCGAGGGCGGGCCACGCGTGACGGTCGGCCCTGGCCGCCCCCTTTCAGGCAGGGTATCTGAACGAGGCCTCGGCCGTTCGCGCGCGCGTTCGGGGTGGTCGTCTCGGAGCTTCTCTTGAACCACGCCTATCTGCTTCATCTGGCCCTGCTGCTCGCCGGCTCCCTGTGGGCGGGCGTCCAGAACCAGTTGGCCGGCGGCGGATCGTTCATCACCCTGCCGGCCCTGATGCTGACCGGGATGGATGCGCGCGCGGCCAACATCACCTCCACCGTCGCCCTGTTCCCGGGGCAGATCACCGGCGGATTGATGGCCCGCAAGTCGGCCAGCGGCGCCGAGGGGCTGTCGCTGCGGACCCTCACCATCATCAGCCTGATCGGCGGGGCGGCGGGCGCCGTTCTGCTACTCCTGACCGCCTCGAGCATCTTCGAGAAGATGGTGCCTTGGCTCGTGCTGTTCGCGACCGGCGCCTTCGCCTGGGGGAGTTTCGGGCCGAAAGGCGCGGGCGGTCACAAGAGCCTGGGGCCGCGGGCCGCGGGGGCGGTCCAGTTCCTGATCGCCGTCTACGGCGGCTATTTCGGGGGCGGCATCGGCTTCCTGATGCTGGCGGCCCTGGCCATGAGCCGCGTGCCGGTGCGCGCCGCGAGCGCGACCAAGAACATCCTGGCCGGCGTGATGAACTTCACCGCCGTCCTGATCTTCCTGTTTTCGGGCCAGGTCCGTTGGGTGGCTGCCGCCGTGGCCTGTGTGGGCGCGCTGGCCGGCAGCTATGTCGGCGCGCGGCTGCTCAACCGGGTGAACGAGAAAGCGCTGCGGGTCGCCGTGATCGTCATCGGCCTTCTGCTGACGGCCGGCCTGTTCTGGCGCTCCCTGGGACAGTGACGTTGTCGGCTGCTATCCATGGCCGGCTTCGCGCGCCGGGGCGCCACGCAGGACCGCCCCAATCCATCGGAATTCTGGAATAACGTCAATGAACTCAGAAGCTTGTACCATCTACGGCATCAAGAGCTGCGACACGATGAAGAAGGCGCGCGACTGGCTCGCCGCCCACGGCGTCGCTTATGGTTTCCACGACTACAAGGCCTCCGGCATCGACCGCGCGCACCTTGAGGCCTGGGCCGGCAAGGTCGGTTGGGAGGTTCTGCTCAACCGTTCGGGCACGACCTTCAAGGCCCTGCCGGACGAGAAGAAGCAGGGTCTCGAGCAGGACAAGGCTTTCGCCCTGATGATCGAGCAGCCGTCGATGATCAAGCGCCCGGTGCTGGATCTCGGCGACGGACGCCTGTTGGTCGGCTTCAAGCCCGACGCCTACGACGCCGCCCTGGCGAAATAGCCGGGAACCTCCGGGGCGCCGCGCCGTCCAACGGGCGTGGCGCGTATCTCCGCGCCGGAGGAAAACTCATGACCTGGACCATCCCCGCCGCCGCCCTGTCGGCGGCGCTCCTGGCCGGCGTGGCGTTCGCGCCATCCGCCTTCGCCCAGGCGGGCGCCCCCACCGATCCGCAGATCGCCCACATCGCCTACACCGCCGGCCAGATCGACGTCGAGGCCGGCGAGCAGGCCCTGGCCAAGACCAGGAACTCCGAGGTGAAGTCCTTCGCCCAGGAGATGGTGCGCGATCACCAGGCGGTGAACGACAAGGCCCTGGCCCTGGTCAAGAAGCTGGGCGTCACGCCCGAAGACAACCCAACCAGCCAGTCCCTGAGCACCGCGGCCAAGGCCAAGCGGGCTGAGCTGGCCAAGCTCGACGGCGCGGCCTTCGACAAGGCCTATGTCGCCAACGAGGTCGCCTACCACAAGACGGTCAACGGGGCCCTTTCCGGCACGCTGATCCCCGACGCCAGGAACGGCGAGCTCAAGGCCCTGCTGCAGACCGGCCTGAAACTGTTCACCGAGCACCAGATGCACGCCGAGCATCTGGCGGGCGAGCTCAAGTAGCGGCCATGGAGCGTCCCTTCGGCGTGGCGGCCGTGGCCGCCGCGGCGTTGGTCCTGACCGGCGCAGCCGCGCCGGCCGAAGCCAATGTCCGCATCATCACCGTCAGCGGCCTGGCCTTCGCTCCTCCGCCGGAGAGGCTGAAGGTCGGAGACGCGGTGATGTGGGTGAACCTCGACCTCTTCGAGCACACCGCCACGGCCAGGAACGGGGAATTCGATGTCGACCTCAAGCCCGGCGCCAAGGTCAAGGTGGTGCTGAAGCAGGCCGGGACGATCGACTACTACTGCCGCTTCCATCCCGGCATGACCGGTAAGCTGGTGGTGGTCGGCCGCTAGAGCGGGTCGAGGAAAAGTGGGTCCGGCTTTCCGCCCGCAACCCGCTCGTCGCGCGTCAGGGCTTGGGCGGCCCCAGCCGCGCCAGCACCGCCTCGGTGATGCGTTCGCAGCGGGCGCCGAGGAACGGGAAGGCGTCGGCCAGGCTCGACATCAGCTTCTCCTCCAGCGCCCGACGCAGCAGTTTGCGGGCGCGGAACAGGCGGGTCTTCACCGTCTCGGGCAGGATGCCCAGGCGCTCGGCGGTCTCGTCCACCGAACACTCCTCCAGCTCGCGCAGGATGAACACCAGGCGGAAGGGCTCGGGCAGCTCGTCGATGGCCGTCTCCATCAGCCGCCGCGCCTCGGCCCGCGCCGCGTCGGCTTCGGGCGAGGCGGGGACGGGACGGGCGAAGGGCACGATGGCGTCGTCGTCGTCGGTCTCGAACATCTCCAGCCCCACGGTCGGTCGGCGGCGGCGCAGGCGCCCGCGGGCCTCGTTGATCACGATGCGGGTGAGCCAGGTGAGCAGGCTCGAGTCCTCGCGGAAGCGGCCGATGGCCGAGAAGGCCCGCACATAGGCCTCCTGCAGCACGTCCTCGGCCTCGCTGTCGTCGCGCATGATACTGCGGGCCATGCGGAACAGGCGCTGGTTGTAGCGCTGCATCACGGCGCGGAAGGCCTCGTGATCGCCGGCCTTGGCCAGCCGCGCCAGGGCGGCCTCGTCCAGGCCCGCGTAGTCGAGGGCGATGGCGGAGCGAGCGGCCATCTAGAGCCTCGCCGCCGAGAGGAATTCGGCCCGCAGGGGCCCGCTTTCGAAGGCGCCGGTCAAGTGCTTGGTGACCATGCCGACGCCCGGCGTGTTGACCCCGCGCGAGGCCATGCAGTCATGCGAGGCGACGATGGCCACCGCCACGCCGCGCGGCTTCAGCGCCGTCTCCAGGGCGGCGGCGATCTCGGTGGTCAGGCGCTCCTGGATCTGCAGGCGGCGGCTCAGGGTCTCCACCAGCCGCGCCAGCTTGGAGATGCCCACCACCCGCGCCGACGGCAGGTAGGCAACATGGGCCAGGCCGCGGATCGCCGCCATGTGGTGCTCGCAGAACGATTTCACCGGGATGTCCTTGAGCAGCACCATGTCGGCATAGCCGCCGGTCTCCGCGAAGGTGCGTTCCAGGATCTCCAGCGGGTCCTCGCCGTAGCCCGAGAACCACTCCCGATAGGCCTTGGCCACGCGGGCCGGAGTGTCCCTCAGGCCCTCGCGCCGGGGATCATCGCCGGCCCAGCGGATCAGGGTGCGCACGGCGGCCTCCGCCTCGGCCCGGGTGGGCGGCGTGTCGGGAGCCTGGGGCAGGTCTTCCAGCGCGGGGACAGTCCTCAGCATGCACGATCCTTCGACATCAAAGGCCATTGGATGCAGGCGAGCCCTTGAGGTTCCCGCCATCATCGCGCTTCGGGATGCGCCTTCACATAGTCGACGAAGGCCCTGAGCGGCCCGGGCATCAGGCGGCGGCTGGAGTAGTAGAGGAACGGGCCGGGGAAGCTTTCCCACCAGTCCTCGAACAGCGGCTCCAGGGCGCCGGAGGCGATGTGCGCGCCCAGCACGTCCTCGAAGCCGGTGATCACGCCGAGGCCCGCCAGGGCCGCGGCCAGCTCCATCTCCAGGTTGGTGGCGATCACCCGGGCGGGCGGGTCGAGCCGCACCACCTCGCCGGCCTTGGCGAATTCCAGCGCGAAGGGCGGGCGGTCGGTGAAGCGGTGGCGGATCGTGGCATGGCCCATCAGGTCGCGCGGATGGGCCGGACGGCCATGACGCGCCAGATAGGCCGGGGCGGCGGCGCAGACGAAGCGCTGCATGCGCGGCCCGATGGGGACCGCGATCATGTCCTGCTCCAGCCGCTCGTCGTAGCGCACGCCGGCGTCGAAGCCGGCCGCGATCACGTCCACGATGCTGTCCTCGGCGATCACCTCCAGGGTCACTTCCGGGTGGGCGTGGAGGAAGCCCACGGCGATCGGCGGCAGCAGCGAGCGGGCCACGATGGTCGGCACGTTCAGGCGGAGCGAGCCGCGCGGGGTGTCGCGGAAGCCGTCCATCACCTCCAGCGCCGCCCGCACTTCGCCCAGCGCCGGGACCAGCCGCTCGAGCAGCCTCTGGCCCGCCTCGGTCGCCGTCACGCTGCGGGTGGTGCGGTTCAAGAGGCGCACCCCGAGCCGCCCCTCCAGCCGCCGCACCGCCTCGCTCAGGGTCGAGGCCGAGCCGCCTGTGGCGGCCGCCGCCCCGCGAAAGCTGCGCGCGCGGGCCACCGCCGCGAAGGCCTGCAGGTCGGCCAGGTCGATCGCGGCCATTGTTCTAAATTCCGCACAGCCTGTCTCAATATTGACGGATTATCGCACGGAACGCTTCGGCGCATATGTCTTCCCGTCAACGACGGAGATTTCCAATGCAGCAGCGCCAGTTGGGCAAGGCCGGGCCCATGACCTCGGCCATCGGTCTCGGGTGCATGGGCATGTCGGGCATGTACGGCCCGTCCGGCCGCGCCGAGAGCATCGCCACGATCCATGCCGCGCTGGCCGCCGGCGTAACCCTGATCGACACCGGCGACTTCTACGGCATGGGCCACAACGAGATGCTGATCGCCGAGGCGCTGAAGGGCGTGCGGCGCGACAGCTACCAGCTGAGCGTCAAGTTCGGCGCCCAGCGCGACCCGTCCGCCGGCTGGATCGGCTACGACGCCCGTCCGGCGGCGGTGAAGACGGCCCTGGCCTACAGCCTGCAACGCCTGGGCGTCGACCACATCGACATCTACCGGCCCGCGCGCCTCGATCCCAACGTGCCGATCGAAGAAACGGTCGGCGCCATCGCCGACATGGTCAAGGCGGGCTTCGTGCGCCACATCGGCCTGTCGGAAGTGGGCTCGCAGACCATCCGCCGCGCGGCGGCCGTCCATCCCATCGTCGACCTGCAGATCGAATATTCCCTGATCTCGCGCGGCATCGAGGATGGAGTGCTGGACACGACCCGGGACCTGGGCGTCGCCATCACGGCCTACGGCGTACTCTCGCGCGGCCTGATCAGCGGCCACTGGAACCCGGGCCAGCAGGGCACGGGCGATTTCCGCGGCATGAGCCCCCGGTTCCAGGCGGGCGCCGTCCAGCACAACCTCGGCCTGGTCGAGGAACTGCGCCGGATCGCCGAGGCCAAGGGCGTGAGCGTGGCCCAGCTCGCCATCGCCTGGGTGGCCGCCCAGGGCGTCGACATCATCCCGGTGATCGGCGCCCGCCGCTGCGACCGCCTGGCCGAGACCCTGGGGGCGATGGAGGTGACGCTGACGGCGGACGATCTGGCGGCCATCGAGCGGGTCGTACCCAAGGGCGCGGCGGTGGGCGACCGCTACAACGCCCATGCCATGGCCGCGCTCGACAGCGAGCGAGGCTGACGCCGCCGTCATCCGAGGCTAGGCTGCGTACCAATCAGGTTGGCCTCGGAGGGCTCCATGACCAAGCTCGTCTACCATATCGTGCAGCACGACAGCGGCTGGGCCTACCGGGTCGACGGCACCTATTCCGAGACCTTCCGCACCCATGACCAGGCCCGCACCGCCGCCGACCGGGCCGCCCGCGAGCAGCGCGTCTCGGGCTCGGAGACGGCCATCTCCTGGGAAGACGACAAGGGCGTCTGGCACGAGGAGGTCGATGGGGGCCACGACCGCCCCCAGACCGAGGTCGACGGCTAGCGCAGTCGGGGCCGATCTGACGCACGCGCTCGAGCTTTTCGCCCCGCGCATGCCGCAATGCGGCATGATAAAGGCCGCGGGGTTTTCCTGATTCGGAGCTGTTCAGAGTGGTCGCCGCCCTTGCCGCCGCCTTGTCCCTGGTGTCCTTCGCGGCGCCGGAACTGCCGAAGCTTCCCGAGATCAAGCGCGAGCCGCAGATCACCTATGTCGACAGATCGGGGGCCGTGCTGGGCGTGCGCGGGGGCAAATATGCCCCGCCGGTGAACCTGGCTTCGTTGCCGGCCTATGTGCCGGCGGCCTTCGTTTCCATCGAGGACCGCCGCTTCTACGAGCACCAGGGGGTCGACGCCCTCGGCATCGCCCGGGCGCTGGTGGCCGACGCGGTGAAGGGCAGGGCGGCCCAGGGCGCCTCGACCATCACCCAGCAGCTGGCGCGCAACCTGTTCCTGACCAACGACCGCAACCTGGAGCGCAAGGCCACCGAGGCCCTCTACGCCATCCAGCTGGAGCGAACCTTCACCAAGCAGCAGATCCTCGGCCTCTATCTGTCGCGCGCCAATTTCGGCAAGGGCGCCTGGGGCCTGGAGGCGGCGGCGGAGCGCTACTTCGACAAGCCGGCCCGGGCCCTGACGATCCGCGAGGCGGCCACCCTGGCGGCGATCATGAAGGCGCCCAGCAACTACAATCCCGTCGACGCGCCCGAGAAGTCGGCCGAGCGCACCCGCCTGGTGCTCGACGCCATGGTCGAGACCGGCGCCATCTCCGCCGGCCAGCGGTCCCGCGCCCTGGCCGAGAACCCCAAGGTATGGAAGAGCGCGCCCTCGGCCCCCGCCCAGTACTTCATCGACTGGATCGACGGCGAGACCCACAAGCTGATCGGCGCGCCCAAGCAGGACATCGTGGTCGACACCACCCTGGACCTGCCCTCCGAACAGGCCGCCGCCGAGCAGGCCAGGACGGTGGTCGCCCACTATTCCAAGCAGAAGGTCGAGCAGACTGCCCTCGTCACCCTCGACGCCCAGGGCCGGGTGCGCGCCATGCTCGGCGGCGTCGACTACGAAAAGAGCCCCTTCAACCGCGCGGTGGACGCCCACCGCCAGGCCGGCTCGTCGTGGAAGCCGTTCGTCTACCTGACCGCGATGGAAGCCGGCCTGACACCCGACACCGTCCGCGTCGACGAGCCGATCACCATCGCCAACTGGTCGCCGCAGAACATCGAGGGCGAGGGCTTTTCCGGCCCGGTCACCCTGCAGGTGGCCCTGGCCCAGTCGATCAACACCGTGGCCGCCCGCGTCGCCGACGAGATCGGCCGCCCGAACATCGCCGCCACCGCCAAGCGTCTGGGCATCACCACTCAGATCAACACCGACCCGGCCATGGCGCTGGGCACCTCGCTGGTTGAGCCGATCGAGATGGCCGAGGCCTATGCCGCCTTCGCCGATGGGGGCGCCAAGGTCGCGGCCTATGGCGTGGAGCGCATCCGCACCACCAGCGGCCAATTGGTCTACCAGAGGAAACCTGCGCCGCAGGCCCAGGTGATCGCCAACCCTGCGCTGGGTGAGCTGACCGGCATGATGCGCACGGTGCTGACCCAGGGCACCGGCCGGCGCGCCGCCATCCCCGGCTACGACCTCGCCGGCAAGACCGGCACCACCTCCGACTACAAGGACGCCTGGTTCTGCGGCTTCACCGGCGGCCTGACCACCGTGGTGTGGATGGGCCGCGACGACAACACGCCGATGCGCAAGATCACCGGCGGCATCGCTCCGGCCGAGCTGTGGCGCGACTACATGAGGATCGCGTTGAAGAAGCTGCCGAGCGCCCCGATTCCGGCCGGCCCGCCGGCGCCGGCGCCCGAGCCTGCGACCATTCCGGTCTCCGCGCCCGGCCCCGCGACGCCGCCCGCCGACGACATCTCGAACCTGCTCGGCGCCCCGCCGCAGCCGCCGCCGACCACCCTGCTGCCCTTGCCGCCGCCGAGTCCCGCGCGACCGGGCTGAAGCCGCCTCACCGCATTGAGGCCCGCATGTCGATCAGGGGCTGTTGCGACACCAGGATGGCGCCGCCCTGCGGTCGGTCGAGGTCGAGGATGATGCCGAAGGCGAGGGTCAGCAGCACCAGCAGCAGCCCCGTCGCCACTTCATGGCGATGGCCGTTGATCGCCAGGATGTAGCCCAGCATCACCATCGACAGGGCCGAGTAGAGCACCAGCACCGCCAGGACCCGGTCGGGAACCCGCGTCGACCGCGCCGCCAGCCGGGCCGCCTGGAGGCCGAATGCGTCATCCAGGGGCGTCAGCACCCATCCCACCACGACCGGTGGAGCGCCTCCGTGCGTCGCGTGCTGCATGGCCGCGGCGAGCTTGCCCTGCAAGGCTTGGGTGGGGCCCAGATCGTGGCCCACGCCGCCCTCCGACCAGGCCAGGCGCGCGTCTGCGTACTGCTTCAAGAGGCCGCTGGCCTCGCCGCGATAGGGTTCGTCGAGCAACTGCGTCCGCAGCCAGGCCGTGTCGATGGCGTTGGCCTCCTGCACCACCAGGGCGCGGCGCGCCTCATAGCGGCTGAGCGAGAGGGAGAAGGTGAAACCCAGGAGCAGCGCCAGCAGGCCCAGCACCGCCGACAGCAGGAACTCCTGGCCGGTCATCTTGCGGCCGTCCTTTGGCCTGACCCAGCGATAGCCGCGGTAGCCGGCCTCGACCGAAAGGAGCAGAAGCAGGACGAAGCCGCCCTCGATGGCCAGCAGAGGCGTCTGGTCCAGCCATGTCATGAGGCGCTCCCCGCAGGCGCTCCGTCAGGACTGATATGCGGCCGAAGGAAATTTTTTCAAGAATGGTCCGGCTTGCCCGCTTGAATTAGGCTCCGGGCCTTTCGAAGCCGTCGGTGCGGGAGGGGACCATGGCGCAAGACGAGCCACAGTCGGCCGAGCCGCCGAAGGGAGCGGGCAAGGGACCGGCCAAGAATCCGGGCAAGGGATCGGGCGGCCCGCCTGGCCGGCCGAAGATGCCGAGCCTGATGCCGCTGCTGAAGCCCTACAAGGGCCAGATGCTGCTGCTCACCGTGCTGACCGTGAGCGGAAGCGCGGTCGGCCTCATGGTGCCGCTGGTGGTGGCGCGGGGCATCGACGCCTTCACCGCCGGACGCCTCGACCTCGGCGCCGAGGTGGTCGCCCTGGCGGCCATCACCGTCAGTGTGTTCGTGTTCGGCAACCTGCAGAACCTGGTCCAGACCATGGCCTCCGAACGCGTGGCCCGCGACCTGCGGACCAGGCTGGCGGACAAGGTCTCGCAGCAGACCTTCGCCCAGATCGAGGCCCAGACCCCGGCCAAGCTCTTGACCAACTTCACCTCCGACATCGACGCCATCAAGATGTTCGTCGCCCAGGCGGCGCCGGCGCTGATCTCGTCGATCTTCGTCATCCTGGCCGCCAGCGGCATCCTGCTGTGGCTCAACTGGAAGCTGGCGCTGGCGGTGTTGCCGGTGTTCCCGCTGATGGCGGTGAGCTTCGTCGTGCTCATGAAGCGGGTGCGCAAGCTGTTCGGCCAGATCCAGGGCATCGTCGACGTGATGAACCGGGTGCTCAACGAGAACATCGTGGGCGCCGCCCTGATCCGCCTGGTCGGCGCCACGGCGCGCGAACTGATCCGCTTCAGCGACGCGGCCGAACAGGCGCGCGTGATCAGCATGAAGATCCTGATCCAGTTCGCGGCGATGATGCCGATCTTCTCGTTCCTGTCGAACGTGGCGACGCTGACCATCCTGACCCTGGGCGGCTGGTTCGTGATCTCGGGCCATATGACCATCGGCCAGTTCACCGCCTTCAACGCCTTCCTGCCGATCCTGATCTTCCCCATCTTCATCATCGGCTTCACCTCCAATGCGATCGGCCAGGCCCAGGCCTCCTACCTGCGCATCTCGATGGTGCTGAACGCTCCCCCGCCGCCGCCGCGCGGCGAGGTGTGCGCGCCGCTGATCGGCGCGGTGGAGGTGCAGGGGCTGACCCTGGCCTATGGCGATCGCAAGGTGCTGAAGGGCGTGTCCTTCGTCGTGCAGCCGGGCTCGCGCACCGCCATCGTCGGCCCGACGGCGGCGGGCAAGTCGCAGTTGCTCTATCTGATGACGGGCCTGCTGGCGCCGACCTCGGGCCAGGTGCGCTACGACGGCCGCCCGCTGATGGATTACAAGGCCGAGTCCCTGCACGCCCAGATCGGCCTGGTGTTCCAGGATTCCAGCCTGTTCAACCTGACCCTGCGCGAGAACATCGCTTTCAACGCCGAGGTCGGCGACGCCGAACTGGCCCGGGCCATCGAGACCGCCGAACTGCATCACTTCATCGCCGGCCTGCCCCAGGGGCTCGATACGGTGGTGTCCGAGCGCGGCCTGTCGCTTTCCGGCGGCCAGAAACAGAGGATCATGCTGGCCCGCGCCCTCGCGCTGGAGCCGAAGGTGTTGTTCCTCGACGACTTCACCGCCCGGGTCGACGTGGCCACCGAAGCCAAGATCCTGGCCAATGTGCGCCGAAACTACCCGGACCTGACCCTGGTCTCGATCACCCAGAAGATCGCTCCCATCGAGGACTTCGACCAGATCGTCCTCCTGATGGAAGGCGAGGTGCTGGCCGCCGGCACGCACGCCCAGTTGGCCGCCTCCAGCCCCGAGTACGGCCAGATCATCCGCTCGCAGCAGTCGACCGACGCCTACGAGGCCGCGTGATGGACTATGCCCTCAAGACCACCACCGGGACGTCGGACAACCGCCAGACGCTCGCCTCGGCCTGGAGCGCCCTGAAGCCGCTGCTGGCCGACGAGAAGAAGAACCTCGCCGTGGCCGTGGGCTGCGTGGTGTTCACGACCATCTCCAACCTGCTGGCCCCTGTGCTGATCGCCCGCGTGGTCGACACCGCCGTGCGGGTGAAGGACTACCGGCAGCTGCTGGTCTACGCAGGCGCGCTGGCGGTGGTCTACCTGGTGGCCCTGCGCACCAGCTTCGTGCAGACCGTGCGCATGGGCACGGTGGGGCGCGGGGTCCTGTTCAAGCTGCGCAACCGGCTGTTCGGCCAGCTCTCACGCCTGCCCATCGCCTTCTTCTCCCAGAACCGGGCCGGCGACCTGATCTCGCGGGTCAACAGCGACACCGAGAAGATCAACAACTTCTTCGCCCAGGCGCTGATGCAGATGTTCGGCAACCTGTTCCTTGTGACCGGCGCCGGGGTCCTGCTGCTGTCCCTGAACTGGCGGATGGGCCTGATCGCCCTCACGCCCGCGGCGGCCATGCTGGTGATCACCCGCGTCCTGTCGCCCTGGGTCAAGCGCACCAGCCGCCAGAGCATGGAGAGCCTGGGCGCCCTGTCGGCCGACGTCTCGGAGAGCCTGGCCAACTTCCAGGTGATCGCGGCCTTCAACCGCCGCGACTACTTCCGCCAGAAGTTCGACGCCGCCAACCAGCGCAACTACCGCGCCTCGGTCAAGGCGGGGACGATCTCGGGCCTGTTCGTCCCGCTCTACACCCTGGCCGGCAGCGTGGCGCAGATCCTGGTACTGGCCATGGGCGTCTGGCTGATCGGCCGCCAGGGCCTGACCGTCGGCCTGCTGGTCGGCTACCTGCTCTACGTCACCGCCTTCTACAACCCGATGCGCCAGCTCGCCACGGTGTGGTCCAGCTGGCAGACGATGATGGCGGCCATGGACCGGGTGTCCGAAGTGCTGAACCTGCAGAACAACCTCGTGCAACTGCAGGACGCCCCGGCCGGCGGCGAGGGCCACTTCCTCGCCTTCGAGGGCGTCGATTTCGCCTATCCCGGCGGCAAGCCGGTGCTCGGCAACGTCAGCCTCACGCTGGAGCGCGGCCGCACCTACGCCCTGGTCGGCCCCACCGGCGGCGGCAAGACCACCACCGCCATGCTGATGGCGCGCCTCTACGACCCGACCTCGGGCGCGGTCTACCTCGACGGCAAGGACATCCGCGGCCTCGACGCGGCCGAGCGCGCGCGGCGGATCGGCTTCATCCCGCAGGATCCGTTCGTGCTGGGCGGCACGGTGCGCGACAACATCGTCTACGGCCACGCCGACCTGGGCGAGATGAGCGAAGCCGACCTCAAGGCGCGGATGGCCGAGCGCGGCCTGTCCGGCTTCCTATCGCGCTTCGGCGATGACCTGTCGACGCCGATCAAGAACGGCGGCGAAGGCCTGTCACTGGGCCAGAAGCAACTGGTCGCCTTCCTGCGGGCGGTGCTGCGCGATCCGGAGATCCTGATCCTCGACGAGGCCACGGCCAACATCGACACGGTCACCGAACAGATGCTGGAGGCAGTGCTGGACAAGCTGCCGGCGGCGACCACCAAGGTGATCATCGCCCACCGCCTCAACACCATCCAGAACGCCGACGAGATCTTCTTCGTCGGTGGCGGAGCGGTGACGCCCGCGGGCTCGATGGAGCACGCCATGGGCATGCTCCTTGGCCACGAACGGGTGTCCTGAGACGACCCCGGCGGATCAGGCCAGGTCGGCGTCCTCGGCCATTCCCGGCATGAGCGACGCCTCCTGGAAGCGGAAATGGGCGGTCTTGGGCCCATGCTTCCATTGCAGCCGTTTCGCGATCCGCGCCCTGACTTCCAAACGACGTCGAACCTCAGCTCCCGCGGCCGCAAGGCCAAAGAGTGCTGCCGCGCCTGCTACGGCACCCACCATCGATTGCCCTCCCCAGGGTCGATTTTACGATGATAGGGGGCAAATCACCGCAGTCGTCCAGCGCTTCCAGGTTGTATGCCTGAACAAACTTCTCTCGCGGCAATCGGTCGCGCCCGTCTATGCCTTACTGATTAAGTAGTAACGGGTCGAGAGTGGTTACTCCTAAAGAAGTAACGGTTCTGAGTCCTTGAATGCGGCGCCCTCGTGACGAAGTAACCATCGCTTGCGTTCAATGCCGCCGCCATAGCCCGTCAAAGTCCCGTTGGCGCCGATCACCCGGTGGCAGGGCACGACGACGCCGATCGGATTTGAGCCGTTGGCCAGGCCCACGGCCCGCGCCGCGCCCGGCTCACCCACGTGGGCGGCCAGTTGGCCGTAACTCCAGGTCTGGCCGGCGGGGATCTCGCGCAGCGCCGCCCACACCCGACGCTGGAACGCGGTCCCGGTGGTGTGGGTCGTGATGTCGTCGATCGCGCCGATGTCGCCGGCCACATAGGCCACCAGCTTCGCCCGGATGAGGCTGTCGGCGCCGCTTTGCGCCAACGTCACGGCGTCCGGCCCGTAGTAGCGCTCCATCAGCCGCTCCATGCGCTCCACGTGGGAGTCCCAGTCGAGCACGCGCAGGCGGTCCTGGTCGTCCACCGCGATCAGCATGTCGCCGACCGGAGTGGGGATGCGCGAAAGGCGGAAGGTCTCGGTCATCTGACTATCCTTAGCATGTCCGTTCGTCGCTAGATGCCCTCGCGGACCCAAGATTGCTGGCGGATTCCGGACGCGATTATCGATGTCCGGAATCCGCGAGATTTATCGCCGGCGAACCCCCATCTTGTGGGAATGGACCTCGACCAGGACGCCTGCTACCGCGCTGTGCAGACCCGCGACGCCCGCTTCGACGGGCGCTTCTTCAGCGCCGTGAAGACCACCGGCATCTATTGCCGTCCGGTGTGCCCCGCCACCACGCCCAAGCGCCAGAACATCACCTTCTACCCGAGCGCCGCGGCGGCCGAGGAGGCGGGCTACCGTCCCTGCCTGCGCTGCCGCCCCGAAACCGCGCCCGACGTCGGCGCCTGGCGCGGCTCGTCCAACACGGTCAACCGGGCGCTCGCCCTGATCGAGCACGGCGCGCTCGATGATGGCCGCGACGTCGCCGCCCTGGCCGAGCGCCTGGGGGTGGGCGAGCGCCAGCTGCGCCGTCTGTTCCGCCAGCACCTCGGCGCCTCGCCGGTGTCGGTCGCCCAGACCCGCCGGGTGCACCTGGCCAAGCAACTGCTGCACGAGACCCGCCTGCCGATGGCCGAGGTGGCCCTGGCGTCCGGCTTCGGCAGCGTGCGGCGCTTCAACGAGACGTTCCAGGTCCTGTTCGCCCGCCCGCCCAGCAAGCTGCGCCGCGAGGCGGCGACGGAGGTCTCGGCCGGACCGGAAGGGGAGGTGGCCCTGCGCCTGCGCTACCGAGCCCCCTACGACTGGGACGCCATGCTGAACTTCCTGCGCGCCCGCGCCATCCCCGACCTGGAACTGGTGGAAGACGGCGCCTACGCCCGGGTGGTGGAGATCGACGGCGAACTCGGCTCGGTGCGGGTGGCCAAGGCGCAAGGCGAGGACGCGCTGGCGGTGAAGGTGCGTTTCCCGCGCCTGTCGGCCCTGCCGGCGATCATCGCCCGGGTGCGGCGGGTGTTCGACCTCGCCGCCGATCCCCAGGCGATCAACGAGCATCTGTCGCGCGACCCGGCCCTGGCCCCGCTCGTTGCGACCCGCTCCGGCCTCAGGGCCCCGGGCGGCTGGGACGGTTTCGAACTGGCGGTGCGCGCCATCCTCGGCCAACAGGTCAGCGTCGGCGCCGCGATCGGCCTGGCCGGCCGGCTGGTGGCCGCCTACGGCGACGAGGTCACGGCCTCCGCCACCGGCGACGCGCGCCTGAACCGGGCGTTCCCGCGCCCTGAACGGCTGGCGGGCGAGGACCTGCAGCTGCCGATGCCGGGCGCCAGGCGCAAGGCCCTCAGCTGCATCGCCGCGGCGGTCGCCGCCGACCCGGGCCTGCTCGGCCTGAACCGCAGCCTGGAAGACGCCGTCGAGCGGCTGAAGGCGCTGCCGGGCGTCGGCGAATGGACGGCGCAGTACGTGGCCCTGCGCGGCATGCGCGAGCCCGACGCCTTTCTCGCCGCCGACGTCGGCCTGATGCGGGCGATGGCCGATGCCGAGGGCGTGCGGCCCACCGCCGCCGAACTCCTGGCCCGCGCCGAGGCCTGGCGGCCCTGGCGCGCCTACGCCGCCCAGCACCTGTGGAGCGCCATGCCGACGACGACCGAAGCGGCCCCCTAGGAGCGGCTCACCATACGCCGGGCACGATCCGCCAGGGCGTCTTGGTCACGTAGTCGGCGTAGCCCGCGAGGTCCTGCTTCAGCACCTTCTCCTCGCCGAGGGTGCGCATCGCCAGCATCACGAACAGCACCGGCGTCGCCGCCAGGCCCCACAACGAGCCCAGCATCAGGGCCGTGCCGATCACGAACAGCACCATGCCGGCGTACATCGGGTGGCGGATGTAGCGGTAGGGGCCGCTGTCGACCACCGTCTGCGCCCGTTCGGTCTGCACGCGCACTTGGGTGGTGGCGAAGGTGTTGGCGCGGAAGGTCTCCCATACCAGCATCATGCCCACGCCGATCAGCACCGCGCCGAGGATCTGCACCAGCAGCGGCGTTCCGCTCCACAGGAACCGGTGGTCCAGCCCGATCAGCACGAACCAGCCGACGTAGAGCGAGAAGAACACGATGATGATCACGAGGTCCCGCGGCCTCTGGTTGCGCTGGAACGGCGACGTCAGCCGGGCCTTGAGCAGTTCGGGGTCGGTCACCATCAGGCCGATGGTCGTGGCGGAGGACAGCGCCAGCACCTCACCGAGATAGGTCCAGCCCTGCGGCCAGCCCCAATCGTCGGCGGCCCCCAGCAGGATCACGGCCTGGAGGGCGAACCAGATCACCGATTGAATCAACACGCGTCTGAGCATCTTGGCGCGCTCCGGACTTGCGATCAGAACCTAGGTCCCTGACATGAGACGGACTCCGCGCTCTGGCAAGACCGGGCGCGGCGTTTTCGAACGCGCGTTCCTAGGGAGCATTGCCATGACTGACGGCCCCGTCTGGTTCATCACCGGCTGCACCACCGGCTTCGGCCGCGAATTGGCCAAGCAGGTGCTCGCCAAGGGCTGGCGGGCCGCCGTCACCGGCCGCGGCAAGGACCGCATGGCCGACCTCGCGCAAGGACACGAGGAGAACGCCCTGCTGCTCGACCTCGATGTCGCCGAGCCGGATCAGGTGCAGGCGGCGGTGAAGGCGGCGCTGGACCGCTTCGGCCGGATCGACGTGCTGGTGAACAACGCGGGCTACGGTTACCAGTCGACCATCGAGGAGAGCGACGATCAGGCGATCCGCGACCAGTTCGAAGCCAATGTGTTCGGCCTGTTCGCCGTGACCAAGGCGGTGCTGCCCTCGATGCGCGCGCAGCGCAGCGGCCATGTGATCAACATCTCCTCGGTCGCCGGCTTCATCGGCTTCCCGGGATCGGCCTTCTACGCGGCCTCCAAGCACGCGGTGGAGGGCTTCACCGACACGCTGCGCGCCGAGGGCGAATCGCTGGGGATCAAGGCCACGGCGATCGAGCCCGGCCCCTTCCGCACCGACTGGGCCGGCCGCTCGCTGAGGCAGGACCGCAGCCGGATCGACGACTATGCCGAGACCGCCGACAACCGCATGGGCCAGGTCTCCGGCTACAGCGGCAAGCAGCCGGGCGATCCGGTCCGCGCCGCGGCGGCGATGATCGCGGTGGCGCAGATGGACAACCCGCCGCGCCACCTCGTGCTCGGCAAGGTCGGCTTCGAGGGCGTCACCCGCAGCCTGCGCGCCCGCCTCGAGGAGATCGAGCGGCACAAGGACGAGGCCTTGGCTGCCGACTTCCCCGAGGGTTGGGGCTAGGATCGCGGCGGCGGAAAAATCGTGGCGCATATGTCGGGGCGGGCGATCGCGGCGCGTCCTAGGAGCGTCACCCAGGAGGAGAAACGATCGTGACGGATACCTTGCAACAGCCCGAAGCCCATCAGGCCATGCCTCCCGTAAAGGGCGGCGTTGTGGCCTACCTCAGCATCGACGGCGCGACCAAGGCGGCGGAATTCTACGTGAAGGCGTTCGGCGCCGAGATCGCCATGATCCAGCCGCCGGACGACCAGGGCCGCACCATGCACGCCCACATCTACCTGAACGGCTCCTCGATCATGCTCAGCGACTTCTACCCCGAGCACGGCTATCCGGTGGTGGCGCCGGCCGCCTTCAACCTGATGATCCCGACCAACACCATCGACGCCGACTATCAGCGCGCCATCGACGCCGGCTGCACCGCCACCATGCCGCCGCAGGACATGTTCTGGGGCGACCGCTACGGCCAGCTCAAGGACCCCTTCGGTGTCACCTGGGCCATGAACCAGGGCCAATTCTCCCAGAAGTGAGGTCGGCGCCTCCCCCGTGAGCGGTGCAAACGGGGGAGGGCCGGCCAGCTTGCTTGACGCGCAGCCCTGAACGGCCGACATCCGCCTTTCGGATGCGATCGGAGGGTTCATGTCCGCCCAACGCCAGGACCAGGCCCGGCGCCTCGCCGCGCCGGACATCGCCGCGCGCAAGGGCAAGGAGCCGGTGGTCTGCCTCACCTGCTACACCACCCCCATGGCCGAGCTGATGGACCCGCACTGCGACGTGCTGCTGGTCGGCGACTCGGTGGGCATGGTGCTGCACGGCATGCCCAACACCCTCAGCGTCACCCTGGAGATGATGATCCTGCACGCCCAGGCGGTGATGCGCGGCTCGCGCCAGGCCATGGTGGTGGTCGACATGCCGTTCGGCTCCTACGAAGCCGCGCCGGAAGACGCCTACGCCGCCGCCTGCCGCGTGATGAAGGAGACGGGGGCCCAGGCGATCAAGGTCGAGAGCGGCCCCACCATCCCGGCCACCATCGCCTACCTGACCCAGCGCGGCATCCCGGTGATGGGCCACGTCGGCCTCAGGCCCCAGGCGGCGCTGATGGAAGGCGGGTTCAAGGCCAAGGGGCGCAAGGAGGGTGATCGCGAGCGGGTGCTGGCGGAGGCCCGCGCCACCGTCGAGGCCGGCGTCTTTTCCATGGTGGTGGAGGGCGTCGCCGAGGCCCTGGCCCGCGAGATCACCGAGGCGGTCTCGGTTCCGACCATCGGCATCGGCGCTTCCCCGGCCTGCGACGGCCAGGTGCTGGTGGCCGAGGACATGCTCGGGCTGTTCGACTGGTCGCCCAAGTTCGTGCGTCGCTACGCCGACCTGAAGGGCGAGATCGGCCGGGCGGTGGAACAATACGCCGCGGACGTCCGCGCCCGCCGTTTCCCCGGCGACGCCGAGACCTATTTCAGCAAATCCTGAACAACATACTGAATTCCCGCGGGCTTTTCGGGTTTTAAGTTCGCTGGGCGCGTGATCCGACCCGCGGGCGAACCTCAAACCTCGCCCGCTGGCCCCACTTCGACAAGTCCCGAAACGGAAACCTGTTTCGGAAAAGCAGGGACCCGGTGTAGAGGCTTCCCCAAATGGTCCTGTCCGGGCCGAATTCCCGCCGCCTTAGCCTGGCAAAGCGGGACAGTCACATTGCGATCGGGTGCGCCAGACGATAGGGTCCGGCCTCCTTGATCCAGCCGGAGTCTGCCTTCGTGGTCGATGTCTTCAGCGAAGTTGACGAACAGCTTCGCGCCGAACGCCTTCGTTCGTTCATGCAGAAGGCCGTTCCCGCCTTCATCGCCATCCTGGTCCTGACCGTCTTGGCGGTGGCTGGGGTCGAAGGCTGGCAAATGTTCCAGGAGAATCGGAGCGCCAAGGCCGCCCAGGAATACCAGACCGCGCTCGACACCGCGGCCAAGGGCGACGACGCCAAGGCGTTCCAGCAGTTCGACGACATGGCCAAGCACGGCGGGCCTTATCAGGCCCTGGCCCTGATGCAGCAGGGCGGTCTGCGCATGGACCAGAACAAGGCCGCCGACGCCGCCGCCCTGTTCGACAAGGCCGCGGCCGTCAGCAAGAACCCGCTGATCGCCGATATCGCCACCCTGAAGGCGGCCTATGCCGTAATGGACACCGCCCCCCTGGCCCAGGTCGAGGCCAAGCTGACGCCGCTCACCGCCGCCAACCGTCCCTACCGCGTCCAGGCCCGCGAGGCCCTGGCCATGGCCCGCCTCGCCGCCGGCAAGACCGCTGCGGCCAAGGCCGACCTGGTCGCCGTCAGCCTGATGCAAGACACCCCCGACAGCGCCCGGCAGCGCGCCCAGGCGATCATCAGCCTGATCGATTCGGGCACCGGCGCGGGCCTCAAGAAGCTGTCGGACGACGCCAAGACCGCCACGCCGCTGCCGCTCCCCGGCCCGCCCGCCGGCTCGCAGGCGCCCCAAGGGGCGCCGATCCAGGTGCAACCGGAAGCCGCTCAATGATCCCGTACAAGGCTCTGGCCAAATCCGGCGCGGCCGTCCGCGCCCTTACCCTTGCCGCCGCCCTGTCGGCGGGCCTGTCCGGCTGCCAGCTGATCCAGGCGGCCAACGTCTTCGACAAGCAGCCCAACAAGTCGATCGCCGCCCAGGGCGAGCGCATCCCGGTGCTGCCGTCGCAGGACGACATCTCGCCCGCGGCCGCGCTCAAGGGTCAGGACTTCTCGCTGCCGCAGCCGGCTCCGCTGGCCGAGTGGCCGCTGCCGGGCGGCAATCCCGAGCAGTCGGTCGAGCACGTGGCGGCCGCCCCCAACCTGCGCATCGCCTGGCGCCAGAGCCTTGGCGTGGCGGGCCTGAACCGCAAGCACTTCGTCACCGCCCCGCCGGTGATGGCCGAGGGCAAGGTGTTCGGCATGGACGGGCAGGCCCACGTCTCGGCGCACGACGCCGTCACCGGCCGGCGCCTGTGGGAAGTCGATGTGCGCCCGAAAGACCGTGACGAACGGCGCGACCGGGACGCCTACGGCGGCGGCGTGGCCTATGCCGGCGGCAAGCTCTTCGTCACCTCGGGCTACCGCCTGATCTCGGCGCTCGACGCCAAGACCGGCCGCACCCTGTGGACCAGCCGCACCGACGCGCCGCTGCACGGCGCGCCGAACGTGTCCGAAGGCCGCATCTTCACCGTCACGCTGGATGACCAGCTGCTGGTGTTCGACGCCGACAAGGGCCAGCAGCTGTGGAACTACCAGGCGATCATCGAGCCGGCGCGCATCCTGGCGGCGTCGAGCCCGGCCATTTCCGGCGACACCGTGGTCACTGGCTTCGCCTCGGGCGAGCTGATCGCCCAGCGCGCGCCTAACGGCAACGACCTGTGGTCCCAGGCCCTGTCGCAGTCCAACCGCAACAACGCCCTTTCGGAAATCCGCGACATCGCCGGCCGGCCGGTGATCTATCGCGGCGACGTGTATGCGGCGAGCCACGCGGGCCTGTTCAGCGCCATCGACCTGCGCACCGGCTCTCCGCGCTGGTCGCTGCCGCTGTCCAGCCAGACCACCCCCTGGGCCGCCGGCGACGTGGTCTATGTGATCTCCACCACCGGCCAGCTGGTGTGCGTGGCGCGCGACAGCGGCCAGATCTACTGGGTGCAGGACCTCAACGCCGCCCCTCCTGTCAACACCCTGACCACCCGTGGTCGCCGCCGCAAACAGCCCAAGGCGCCGAAGAAGGCCTATTGGTCCGGCCCGGTGCTGGCGTCGAACCGGTTGATCATGGTGTCGAGCAACGGCGACCTCGAGGCCCGCGACCCCAAGACCGGCGACCTGCAGCGCACCATCCGCCTCGGCGCTCCGGCCATGCAGCCGCCGATCGCCGCCGGCAACATGCTCTATCTCGTCACCGACAAGGCGGAACTGATCGCCTTCCGCTAGAGCGGGCGGAGCGTTCTTCTTTCTAGAGGTCCTTTTCAGCGGGAGGCCGCCATGGCGCCGCGTGCGCTCAGGCTCGCGATCGTCGGACGGCCGAACGTCGGCAAGTCCACCCTGTTCAACCGCCTGGCAGGCAGGAAGCTGGCGATCGTCGACGATCAGCCGGGGGTGACGCGCGACCGCAAGTTCGCCACCGGCCGCATCGGCGACCTCGATCTGGAGCTGATCGACACCGCCGGCTTCGAGGACGTGTCCGACGAGAGCCTGGAGGCGCGCATGCGCCACCAGACCGAACTCGCCATCCAGGAGGCCGAGGTCGCCCTGTTCCTGGTCGACGCCCGCGAAGGCGTCACGCCCATCGACCGCACCTTCGCCGAACTGCTGCGCAGGTCGGGCAAGCCGGTGATCCTGGCCGCCAACAAGGCCGAGGGCAAGGCGGGCCGGGCCGGGGCGCTGGACGCCTTCCTGCTCGGCCTCGGCGAACCCATCGAGCTTTCGGCCGAGCACGGCGAGGGCATGTCCGACCTCTACTACGCCCTGCTGGCCGCCGCGCCCGAGGGCGTGGGCGAGGAGGTCGAGGAGGATCCGGACAAGCCGGTGATGCTCGCCATCGTCGGCCGCCCCAACGCCGGCAAGTCGACCCTGGTCAATAGCCTGATCGGCGAGGAGCGCCTGCTGACCGGCCCCGAGGCCGGCATCACCCGCGACTCCATCAACGTCGATTGGGAGTGGGCCGGCCGCCGCATCCGTCTGGTCGACACCGCGGGCCTCCGACGCAAGGCAAAGGTGCAGGAGAAGCTGGAGAAGCTCTCCACCCAGGACACCATCCGCGCCATCACCTTCGCCGAGGTGGTGCTGCTGGTGATGGACGCCACCCACCCCTTCGAGATCCAGGACCTGCAGATCGCCGACCTGGTCGAGCGCGAAGGCCGGGGCCTGGTCTATGTCCTGGCCAAATGGGACCTGATCGAGGACCCCCAGGCGGCGCTGAAGGCGTTCATCGAGGAAGCCGACCGCGTTCTGCCCCAGCTCAGGGGCTCGCCGGTGGTGGCGCTGTCGGCCGAGACCGGCCGGGGGCTCGACCGGCTGATGCCTGCGGTGCTGAAGGTGCACAAGGACTGGTCGACCAAGGTCAAGACCCGTGACCTCAACGACTGGCTGGCGATGGCGGTGCAAAGGCACCCCCCGCCGGCGGTCAACGGGAAACGGATCAAGCCCAAGTACATGGTGCAGATCAAGGGCCGCCCTCCCACCTTCGTTCTGTTCGCCTCGCGCGCCGACCAATTGCCCGAGAGCTACCGCCGCTATCTGATCAACAGCCTGCGCGAAAGCTTCGACCTGCCGGGCGTGCCTCTGCGCATCACCATCAAGTCCGGCGCCAATCCCTATGTGGCCGAGGAGGGCGCGCGGCCCTGGCTGGAAGGGCAGGGGCGCGGTGGGCCCAAGACCTCGAGCCGCAAGAGCACCGTGGGCGGCAAGACCGGCGCGGGCGCCAGGCCCGCCGCCAAGGCCGGCGGGCGGCCCGGCGCGGTCAAGGTCAGCCCCCTGGGCAAGCCCCGGCGTCCCGGCCCCAAGGGCGGCCCGCGCCGCTAGGCCTTGAGGCCGCAACCAATCCGCCTGCTCGCCGGTTGTCTTTCCGTCAGGCCCCGGGGGTTGTTCGGAGCACGTTCATGATCAGACAGTCGTTCATCGGCGCCGTGGCCCTCCTGGCCGTCGCGGGACCTGCGTTCGCGCAGCCGGCGGGCGCGACGGCGCCCGGCGTGGCTGGCGGGGTGCAGCCCTATCACCCAGCGGGTGAACCTGGGGCCAATAGCAGCGGCAGCGCGGTGGCCGGCGCGACCGGCTCGGGCATCACCGGGGCGATCAACGCCACTCTCCAGGCCGGCCAGATTTCGGGCTCCGACACCACCAGCGTCGGCCCGGCCTCTTCGGTAGCGGGGCAGAGGACGCCCAATTCGGCGACCGGCGTCTATAACGGTCCGGCCAACCCCAACTACGGTTCGGCCGGCGCCACGCCCTACACCGGCCCAGGTTCGGCCTCCCTGCCGACGGGCGCGGCGCCCTATACCGGGCCGGCGGGCGTGGTGTCCGGCTCGGCCGGCGGCGCTCCGGGCTCGGCCGCCAGCCCCGTAGGCGGGCCGACCGGCGGCGCACCGGGGCGCTGAGTCTCCGCCAGGCCCTGCAACCAAGTGGCGTGGCCGGAGGTTGAAGCTTCGCCGGGCGCGGGGGCGCAACCGGAGTGTTTTCTCATGACCAGCAAGCTGCTGGCGGGCTGCGCAGCCGTGCTGGCCCTGTCGTTCGGCGCGGGCCAGGCCCTGGCGCAATCGGCATCGGCCAATGCCGGCGCGGAGGCAGGCGCTGGCGCGCGTGGGCCCGTGGACGTCTCGGTGGGCGGTCAGGGCTCGACGCGTGCGCCCCGCGGGGATGTCGGCGCGGCTTCGGCCGAGACGGAGCGCAAGACCCGACAGGACGAAGACGCGACGAGGAACGAGCAAGCGCGCCACCACGGCAACGTCGTCACCTCCACCCTGAAGGGCGTTCCGGGCCTGGTCGGCTCGACGGTCGGGGGCGGCCTCAGCCAGGCGGGCTCGACCATCGGCGGGACGGTCGGCGGCGCCCTGGGCGTCGGCAGGCACTAGGGCCGGGCGGCCTTCCAGGCCTTGAACTCCACATAGGCCGCCGGGCTCCGGTCCGGCCGCGCCAGCTCCACCACCAGGGGTGCGATCTCGGACGGGTCGGGCAGGGTCGCCGGGTCCTCGCCCGGGAAGGCCTGGGCGCGCATCTTGGTGCGCATCGGCCCGGGGCTCAGCAGCACGGGCCGGATGGGGGTGTTCTCCAGCTCGTCGGCCCAGGACGACACCAGGGCGTCCATGCCAGCCTTGGTCGAGGCGTAGACGCCCCAGAAAGCGCGGGGGGTGCGGGCCACGCCGCTGGTGACGAAGATTGGCCGCGCCGCCCTGGACTGGCGGAACAGGGGCTCCAGCGAACGGATCAGGCGGAACGGCGCGGTGACGTTGAGCAGCTGCACCTTGTCCCAGACCTTGGGCTCCAGGTGCGAGACCGGGGTCATGTCGCCGAGCTGGGCGGCGGCGTGCACCATGATGTCGAGCCGGCCCCAGCGCTGGTGGATCGCCCCGCCGAGGGTGTCGATGCCGTCGAGCTCGGATAGGTCCATGGGCACGAGCGTCGCGCCCTCGCCGGTGCGGGTCTTGATCTCGTCGTCCAGCTCCTCCAGCGCGCCCTGGGTGCGGCCCACGGCGATCACGTGGGCGCCGGCTTCGGCCAGGCCGAGGGCGCTGGCGCGGCCGATGCCGCGCGTGGCCCCGGTGACGAGGGCGATGAGGCCGGCGAGCGGCTTGTCGGAGGCGATGTCGGTCATTGGGGGACTTCGAAGGTGAGCTGCTGGGCCCCGGATCGGCGCTTCATACCGTCCGGGATGACGTCAGGCGCTGACGAGGAGCGACAGCTGGCGTTCGGCCAGTTCGTTGCGGCCTTCGGCGATCTCGCGGTCGAGCAGGCGGGTGGGGTAGTCGCCGGTGAAATAGTGGTCGGTGAATTGGGGGTTGGCCGGGTCGCGCACGCCGGCGTCCATGGCCCAGTAGAGGCCCTCCACCGACAGGAAGCCGAGGCTGTCGACCTCGAGCTTCTTGGCCATTTCCTCGATCGAGTGGTTGGCGGCCAGCAACTGGTCACGCTCGGGCATGTCGATGCCGTAGAAGTCGGGCCACTTGATCGGCGGAGAGGCCGAGCGCAGGTGCACCTCCTTGGCGCCCGCTTCGCGCACCATGCGCACGATCTTCAGCGAGGTGGTGCCGCGCACCACCGAGTCGTCGATCAGGATCACCCGCTTGCCCTGCAGCACCGCGCGGTTGGGGCTGTGCTTCATGCGCACGCCCAGTTCGCGTACGCCCTGGGTCGGCTGGATGAAGGTGCGGCCCACATAGTGGTTGCGGATGATGCCCATCTCGAAAGGCAGGCCGGAGGCCTGGGCGAAGCCGAGGGCGGCCGGCACGCCGGAATCGGGCACTGGCACCACCACGTCGGCGGGGGCCAGGGTCTCCTCGGCCAGGCGCCGGCCCATGCGCTTGCGCACGTCATAGACCGAGCGGCCGTTCACCACGCTGTCGGGGCGGGCGAAGTAGACGTATTCGAACACGCAGGGGCGGGCGTGGGACGCCGGGAAGGGGCGCAGGCTCTCGACCTGGCCTTCGGAGATCACCACCATCTCGCCGTGCTCGACGTCGCGCACGAAGCGGGCGCCGATCATGTCCAGCGCGCAGGTCTCCGACGCCAGCACCGGCTTGCCGTTGAGGTCGCCCAGCACCAGGGGGCGGATGCCGAGCGGGTCGCGCACGCCGATCAGCTTCTTGTTGGTCAGCGCCACCAGGGCGTAGCCGCCCTCGAGTTGGGACAGGGCGTCGATGAAGCGGTCGACCACCCGGGCCTTCCGCGAGCGGGCGATCAGGTGAAGGATCACCTCCGAGTCCGAGGTCGACTGGAAGATGGCGCCCTCGCTGACCAGGCGTTCGCGCAGGGCCAGGAAGTTGGTCAGGTTGCCGTTGTGGGCGATGGCCACGCCGCCGCCTTCCAGGTCGGCAAACATCGGCTGCACGTTGCGGATGAAGCTGCCGCCCGCCGTGGAATAGCGGGTGTGGCCGATGGCGTAGTGGCCGGGCAGGCGCAGGGCCAGGTCCGGGCCGGTGAAGGCGTCGCCCACGTAGCCCATGTGGCGCTCGGTGTGGAAGCGCTGGCCGTCGAAGGAGGCGATGCCGCAGGCTTCCTGGCCGCGGTGCTGCAGGGCGTGCAGGCCGAGCGCGGCCACCACCGCCGCCTCGGGCGCGTTGAACACCCCGAACACCCCGCATTCCAGGCGAAGGGTGTCGTCGTCGGCGTCTCGGACGATCGGGAAGGACGCCGTGTCATGAGATTGGCCGATGGTCTTGAGGGTCATCGCGCTTTCTCCGTCGTCCAGTCGCCCGAATTGTGGTCGCTCTGGACCTTGTCGTCGTCCTCGCCGTCGTCGGCGACGGCCTGCTTCAGCGTCGGCGCCAGCTTGCTGGCCACCGCCAGCCCGCTGGGCTCCAGCGCCTTCAGCGCCTTGGCCGTGTCGCTCGCGGCCGGATAGAGCGCCGCGTGGGAGATCCAGGGCGGCATCCGTTCACGCGGGGTGGCGGCGCTGAACACCAGTTGGAAGACGCCCAATAGCACAAACCCTCTGATGAGGCCGATTCCAAGGCCGATCACCCGGTCGATCCCGCCCAGGGCCTTCACCTGGTGAACGCTGTGGGACAGGAGCGCGCCGACGATGCGAATGGCTATATAGGAAACCAGGAAGCCCGCCAGCAGGGCCGCGACATTGCCGACCCACGCTGGGTGCAGCCAGTGGCGGGCCAGGGGGCCGGTGAAGCGCAGGGCCAGAAGGGCGATCAGCGCGGCCAGGACGAAGGCGACGATGGTGGTCAGTTCGCGCAGGCCCCCGCGCACGAAGCCGATCAGGCCGGACACCCCCAGCACGGCGATGGCGATCAAGTCGAACTGCGTCACTCGCGTTCCTTCGTGCGCTATCGGCCTGGCGGCCTGCCCGTGCGCGTCTATTCCCTTTTTGCGCCAGCGGCCTTGCGGCCTGCTTCAGCGCGTCAGTTCCAGTCCGCCCCGGCGATGCGCTCCACCGCCTCGGTCAGCCGGCGCACGCCGGTCACCGGGATGGGGGCGTTCTCTGCGGCGCCCGCGGGCCCGAAGGCGCGGCCGAAGCCGAGCTTCCTGGCTTCCTTGAGCCGTCCCTCCATGCGGCTGACCGGCCGCACGTCGCCCGACAGGCTGACCTCGCCGAACAC
>DASYBX010000102.1:0-9178 GCA_036500495.1 Caulobacteraceae bacterium | reverse complement strand
GTCCCTACGCCCGCCGCGATCGCCGCCATGTGGGGGCAAGGGGTTATCCATGATGGGTCCGCCCGGCACGGCCGAGGATGAGGCCGCCGTTCCCGCCAAGCCGGGAGAGGATCTGGACTGGCGTGATTCCGTGGTGCAGCTGATCCCGGCCCTCAGGGCCTTCGCCTGGTCGCTCAGCCACAATTCTTCCGACGCCGACGACCTGGTGCAGGACACCCTGATCAAGGCCTGGACCAACCGCGACAAGTTCGAGCCCGGCACGAACCTGCGGGCCTGGCTGTTCACCATCCTGCGCAACACCTACTACACCGCCGCCGTGCGCCGCCGGCGCGAGGTGCGCGACGAGACCGGCAAATACGCCGCCACCCTGTCCACCGGCCCGACCCAGGACTGGAGCCTGGCCATCCGCGCCCTGCAGACCGCCCTGGCCCAATTGCCCGACGAGCATCGCGAAGCCCTGATCCTGGTGGGCGCGGCCGGGCTCACCTACGAGGAGGCCGCCGAAGTGTGCGGTTGCGCTCTGGGCACCATCAAGAGTCGGGTCAACCGCGCCCGCGCCCGCCTGCTCAAGCTGATGGAAGCCGACGAAGCCTTCGACACCTTCGCCGGCGAGATGCAGGCCCCCGAGGCAGCGAATCCGGACTAGACGGCCCGGCCGTTCCGCCTGACCACGCCCCACGCCGCCGCCGCGTCGCGCCCGATGCGCTTGATCCCGAGCCAGGCCCCGGTGATGCACACGCCGGTCACCCCCGCCAGCAGCAGCAGCACCACCAGGTCCCACACCGGCCGAGTCCGCAGGCCGGCGAAGAAATCGAAGTCATGCAGTCCCGTGCGCAGCCACCGGCTCTGGCGCTGGGTGTCGTCGAGGGCCAGCACCAGCCGGCCGGTGCGGCCGTCGAGATAGAAGGTGGTCGCCTGGGCGTCGTCGAAGCGGGCGCGGTAGACCGGGAACTGCGCCTTCCGGTCGAATCCCGAGTAGTAATAGGCGTCCTCGTGGTCCAGCCGGTCGAGGCCGGCGAGCTTGCGGCCGGACAGCCCGCGCAGGGCTGAAACCGCCTCGACCGCGGTCAGGGGCGCGGGCCGGCCCTGGGCGTCGAGCCGCGAGACGCGGCCCTGGCGGTCGGTGGCCATCACGAACAGCTTGCCGCCCAGAGGCGCGGCCTCCAGCGTGGCCAGGTCGCTTTCCGCCACGCCCGCAGTCCCGGCCAGGAAACGCTTCATCTGCGCGCCCGTGAACGTGCCAGCCAGGGCCGGCCGCTCGGCCAGGCCGACGTCGCTGTCGAGGAAGCCGAACGGATTCATGGTGAAGAGGCCGCTCGCCACCCAGGTCAGGGTCAGCACCCCGAACACCAGGCCGGTGATGTGGTGCCAGTAGAACCAGCCGCGGTAGGGCGACCAGCGTCCGTTCTTGTAGCGGCGGAACCGGGCGATGCCGATGTAGAGGCCGATCACGGTCAGGAAGGTCCCGACGATCGAGGTCCACACCACCACGTCGTTCCACAGCCGCGGGTCCTGGCGCAGGGCGGTCGGGTAGAGCCAGTGCGGGATCGCGCCGAGCCAGGCCAGCACCCGCGTACGCCGCGTGGTCTCCTGCGCCACCTTCCCGCTGGCCCGCGACACATAGAGTTCGGTACGCGCCGGATCGGCGAAGGCGAAGTGATAGAGCGGTCCGCCCCGGTTGATCCCATCCAGGGTCCACTGGTCCACCTCGACCAGGCCGAGGTTCCGCGGCGCCCCGGCGACGCCGTTGGCGACGGCGAAGGTCATGGCCGTCCTCAGCGCCTCGCCGGCCGACGCCGCTTCGAACGGCTCGCCGGAGGCCAGGTCGATCACGTCCCGCCGGCGCGGGCCGCGCTGCACCTCGAGCACCGGCCGCCCCGCCGTCATCTCCACGCGCAGGCCGTAGAGGGTCGCGTCGTCGGGCACGGCCACCGCGGCGGCCTGCGCCGCCGTCAGCCGCAACGGCTCCAGGCCCTTCAGCCGGTCTCCCGGGTCCAGGCGCGGATAGCTCTGGTACATCATCACGAAGCCGGACAGGCACCAGAGGACCATGAGCAGGCCCACCGCCACGCCGACATATCGGTGCAGGATGATGAGCAGGCGCATGGTCGCTCCGTGCCGTCCGGGCCGCGTCAGAACTTGTAGGTGTAGCTGACCGCGAAGGTCCGCGGCATGCCGAGGTTCACATAGACATAGGGGATGCTGCAGTCGTACGGCCCGTCGTCCGGAGTGTCCTTGCAGCCGCGGGTCGGCAGGCCGTAGCGCTGGTCGAACAGGTTGCGGATGCTGAGGTTGATCTGCTGGCGCCGCCCGGGATCCAGGAACCAGCGGCCGGACAGGTCCACCACCGTGTAGTCGCCGTAGTTCAGCGAGCCGAAGCCGCCGATCGCGCGGGTCGCGTCGCCTGTGTAGGTCACGTTCAGCGTGGCGCCGACCGGCAGATCTGCCGGGTGCCAGTCCAGCCCGCCCTTGAACAGGCTCTTGGGGATGCGGTCGATCTGCTTGCCGCCGTCCTGCTTGGCCTCGTTGAAGCTGTAGGCCACGCTGCCGCTCAGCGCATCGGTCACCGCCGCGTCGGCCGTCACCTGCCCGCCACGCACCCGCACCGTGCCCGAAACATTGCCGAACACGTCCTGCTCGGTCGCCTCGTCGAAGGTGTCGTAGTCGATCATGTCGGTGATGTCCCGGGCGAAGCCGGTCACCTCGACGCCCGCGCGATGACCGCCCATATCGAAGCGCCAGCCCAGCGACAGGTCGCCGCCGATGCTGCGCTCGGGCTTCAGGTCCGGGTTGCCGCGCTCGTCGAACGGATCGTTGGCGAACAACTCCTCGGCGGTCGGCAGGCGGAAGTTGGCGCCCGCCTCGCCCTTCACATAGAAGCCCTGCGGCGCCTGGTACTTGCCGCTGACGTTCCACACCGTGGCCGACTGGCCGAAGCTCGGGGCGTTGTAGCGGAAGCCGCCCGCCAGGTTCAGGCCCGGGATCAGGTCGGGCGTCAGGCGCAGCTGGCCGAACACCGCGTGGGTGGTCTCGTCGTGCTGGCTGATCACCAGCACCTCGTCGCGCCCGCCATAGGCTTGGTAGTCGTAGCCGAAGTAGGCCTCCACGCCCTTGGCCACGTCATATTTGCCGAGCGCGTTCACCCCATAGTCCCGGTAGCCCCAGAAGGCGCCTTCATAGAGCTTGTCCAGCGTCCCGGGGCTGGCCAGGTCGTTGTAGAAGGTGTCGTAGGTGGTCGCCCAGTTGTGATAGTAGGCCTTCACGAACAGGCCGAGACGATCGCTGACCTGATAGTCGATCTTGCCGGTGGCCAGGTCCTCGTGCCGGGTATTGACGTCGCGGGCCACACGGAACGGCTGGGCGAAATCCAGGTCACCGTCGCTTCTCTGGTAGCTGGCCTGCAGCCGAAGCTGGTCGTTGACGTCGTAACCGTACTTCAGGCCCTCGGTATAGACGTCGTAGCCGCGCTTCCGATGGGTCGAGGACGGCTGGTAGTCCTGGTCGCGGAACGACTTGTAGCCGTCGGACTGGTCGGCCGAGGCGTAGAGCACGACCTCACCCAGCGTGAAGCCGTTGGCGACGTTGGCCTCCAGGTGCCGGGCGGTGTTGCTGTCGATCTGGCCGGAGATCATGCCGGTCAGGGTCTTGGAGAAGGGCTTGGTGACGATGTTCACCGCCCCGGCCACCGCCTGGGTGCCGTAGAACAGGGCCTGGCCGCTGTCGAGCACCTCCAGCCGGTCGACCATGCCCGCCGGCATGGTGTCCAGCGGCGTGGTGCCGGCGTAAAGGCGGTTGTTGATCCGCACCCCGTCGACCATGAACAACACGTCCTGGGTGCGCGAGCCCATCAGCGACAGGTCCACATAGTCGAACGGCCCGTTCTTGGGCAGGACGAACAGGCTTGGCGCCAGGGCCTGCAGCGCGGTGGACACGTCGACATAGCCGCCGTTGCGGATGGTCTGGGACGGGATGATGTCCACCCTCACCCCGGTCTCGGCCAGCTTCTCGGGCAAGGTGGTTTCCAGGGTGCGGGCGGTGACCTGCACCTCCTCCACCCCGGTGGCCGGCCCGGTCACTGTCTGGGCCTGGGCGTGCACGGCCGTCAGTGAGCAGAGCGCCGCGGCGCCCGCCATCAAGGTCCTTCTCATGGCATTTCCCCTCCTGCGCGCCGGTCCGAGCGTCTGGCGGCCGGCGCGTCGCGGTGGGGATTACGGCTAGCTTACAGGATTTCCCTCGCCGGCTAGGCGATGATGCGCCCCTCGCCCAAGGCCGCCGCACGGCGCGAGGCCGCTTCCAGCCGGTCCACGAGGCGGATCAGGGACGCCGGCACGGGCTCGGCCGCGAGGCCGCCGAACAGCGTCTGCAGCCCTTCGTCGAGGGTGTGGTCGAGCGGCAGTCGGGCGGGCGTCGGATCGGGCATCGTGATAGGATCGGGACCGGGTCTGATCGGAACACTAGTTCGATAGCGCCCGTTCAGCCCCTGAGCATCTTGCCGCAGCGCTTTGCGCCGGCGGCCTTTCAGGAGGAGCGCCCATGCAGCCAGGAAAAACGCCGGACGACGCCAAGCGCGACACCGCCGGGCGCGACCCGCGTTCCCGCCGCCGCCTGATCTCGGCCGACCGCGTCCAGGGCACGCCGGTGTTCGACATCCAGGGCGAGAAGATCGGCCACATCGAGGACGTCATGCTCGACAAGGAAGCCGGCAAGGTCGCCTACGCCATCATGTCCCACGGCGGCCTCCTGGGCGCGGGCGAGAAGTACCATCCCCTGCCCTGGTCCATGCTGCGCTACGACATGGAGAAGAACGGCTACATCGTGCCGCTCGACAGGGCCCAGCTCCAGGACGCCCCGACGCTGGACCACACCGAGATTTACGGGGACGACGCCTGGCAGCAGATCGTGCACAACCATTACGGCACGCCCGCGCCGTTCATTTGAGCAGAGGCGGGGGCGACGACCGCTGCGGCCGCCGCCCCCTCGATTTCGGCCTAGATCCGTCCGGTCAAGGCCAGGACGACGACGATCACCACCACCACGGTCAGAAGGCCGCTGGGCGCATAGCCCCAGCTGCGGCTGTAGCCCCAACGCGGCAGGGCTCCGACCAACAGCAGAACGAGTACGATCAGAAGAATTAAGGATAGCATCTCCACGCTCCTCGGGTTCCGATTCTAGAACAGCTTGAGCACAGGGCGGTTCCGCCTGCCGCCACCGGCTCAGCTCTAGTCGATCGCGACGCCATCGAGCTTGACCGTTTGGGCGAACAAGATGTTTCGGTTACGGGAACGTCAGGGATATCAGACCGTTAAGCTCGCACCTCATGCAATTGGAGTAGTGAGATGGACAAGATGAGAGCCGAAGGCGCGGGCCAGAAGATGGCCGGCAAGGCCAAGGAAGCCGCGGGCAAGCTGACCGGCGACAACAAGCTGAAGGCCGAAGGCAAGGCCGATCAGGTCGCCGGCAGCGCCAAGAATGCCGTGGGCAGCGCGAAGGACGCGGTGAAAGACGCCGGCCGCAAGCTGCGCCACTAGTCGTCCTCGACGAGACACTGGAGCGGCGGGTCGCAAGGCCCGCCGTTTCGTTTGCGCCTCAGCCTTCCGCGGCGGCTTCAGCCTCTGCGTCGAGGCGCGGCTGGTCCGCCGGCGGCAGGCTGTGGCCCAGGCGCAGGCTGGAGACGACCGCCGCCGCCACGCTGAACCCGCCCGCCACCGCCAGGCAGAACGGTCCCGCCTGGCTGATCGGAAACAGG
This sequence comes from Caulobacteraceae bacterium, assembly GCA_036500495.1. Classification (GTDB taxonomy): domain Bacteria; phylum Pseudomonadota; class Alphaproteobacteria; order Caulobacterales; family Caulobacteraceae; genus BOG-938. Next base: position 3,432 of record DASYBX010000102.1, on the reverse strand, counting down.
CGGAACAGCAGGGCCACGATCACGGCGCCCAGGCTCTGGCCCGTGACCCGCGCCGTCGCCATGGCCCCGCCGGTCGCCCCGCCGCGCGCCCGGGGCGTGGCCAGCACCATGGTGCGGTTGTTGGGCGACTGAAAGAAGCCGAAGCCCGCGCCGCATAGGGCCGTGCGCCAGACGATGCCGAGGTTGTCCACGTCCGCCGGCATAGCCGCCATCAGGAACAGGCCCGCGGCCATGGCGATCAGGCCGATCGAGTTCAGCACCGCCCCCGGCAGCTTGTCGGCCAGGTAGCCGGCCACCGCCGAGGCCAGGGCCGTGCCCACCGGCCAGGGCGTCATCAGCAGGCCGGTCTCCAGCACGCTGCGGTGCAGCCCCTGCTGAAACAGGAAGGGCATGGTCACCGCCCCGATCAACTGGGCGCAGAACGAGGTCGCGGAGGTGGCGATCGACAGGCCGAACAAGGGGATGCGCAACAGGTCCACGGGGAACAGCGGCGCGGCCTGGCTCCAGGCGCCCTTCACCAGCACCCAGGCGAACAGGGCCGCCGCCGCCAGCATCGCGGCGCCCAGCAAGGGATTGGCGTTTCGGCCGATCAGGTCGGCGCCCACCACCAGGAAGGCGAACAGGCCGGCGCTGAGGGCGGCGCTGGCCCAGTCGAACCGCCGCGTCTCCAGCGGATTGGACGGCAGGACGAAGGGACCGAGCGCCAGGGCGAAGACGCAGAACGGGGCATTGACCGCGAACAGCCAGCGCCAACTGCCCAGCGCCAGGATGGCCGTGGCGATGGTCGGGGCGGCGGCGGTCATCACCCCGATGAGCGCGGCGTTGGCGCCGAGCGCCTTGCCCATCATCCGGTGCGGCAGGATGCGGCGGAGCAGGCCCGCGTTCATACCCATGATGCCGGCCGCGCCCATGCCCTGCAGCCCGCGCCCGAGCGCCAGCACCAGAAGGTTCGGCGCGAACACGCAGACCATCGAGGCCAGGGCGAAGGCCGCCATGCCGAACTGGAGGCCCGGTGATAGCCGAGCCGCTCGCTGCAGGCCGCCAGGGGCAGGAGCAGCATCACCATGCCGAGCTGGTAGGCGTTGATCACCCAGATCGCGTCCGACGCGGTGGCGTGCAGTTCGCCGGCGAGCGTGGGCAGGGCGACGTTGGCGATCGAGGTGTCGAGCACCGACATGGCCAGCCCCACCCAGATCACCGCCATCGACCAGGCGCGCTGGCGCCCCGACAATTCTGGCCCAGACAATTCGGGCGCCGGCAATCCGTCGTGTTCGACCATGGCGCTCAGATACGGACTTCGGAAATGGGGTCAAGGCTTGGCCCGCGCCGCGTTCTGGCGTTACACATTCGGCCCATAATTGAGAACAGAGTTTCCGGAGGACCTCGTCATGGCCGATCGCGCCACCCCACTCGTTCCTGCCCTGGTCGCCGGCGTGCTCGCCGCCGGCCTTTGCGCCGCCCCCGCCCTGGCCCAGAAGCCGACCCCGGCGATCACCGCCGCCGTCGCCGACAAGGGCCGCCCCGAAGCCGACACCAAGCGCGACGCCGACCGCAAGCCGGCCGAGATCGTCGCCTTCGCCGGCGTGAAGCCCGGCATGTCGGTCGAAGAGCTGTTCCCCGGCGGCGGCTACTACACCCGCATCCTCTCGAAGGTGGTCGGGCCCAAGGGCAAGATGTTCCTGGTGACCCCGGCCGAGATGAAGGACCGCGCGCGCGCCGGCAGCCCAACCCCGGCCCAGACCTCCGACAACCTGGCCAAGGAAGTGGGCAACGCCACCGTCGTGTGGCAACCCGCCGACAGCCCCATGGCGCCGGAGAAGGTCGACGTGGTCTGGTCGACCGACAACTACCACGACTACCGCAATCCCGGCTTCGGCGCCGTCGACATGGCGAAGTTCAACAAGGCCGCGTTCGACAGCCTCAAGCCCGGCGGCGTCTTCATCATCGAGGACTACGAGGCCGCCCCGGGCGCCGGCGCCAGCCACACCAACGATCTGCACCGCATCGAGTCGGCTCAGGTGAAGAAGGAGGTGGAGGCCGCCGGATTCAAGTTCGACGGCATGTCCGAGGTGCTGCAGAACAAGGCCGACGACCACACCCTGGCGATCTTCAACCCGATGATCCGCGGCCACGCGGACCAGTACGTGCTCAAGTTCGTCAAGCCGAAGTGAGGCTGGCGGATTGATCCGGATCACGGCGGCGAAGCCCGGCTTCGCCGCCGTTCGTTTTTCGGCATGTTTTTCGACCGCGTTGCGGCGACATTGCAGCGGCGTCTAAAATCCCCTGGGGGAGTCGAGGGATCGGCGCCCAGGGCGCGTATCCATCATCGGGCGAGTAAGCCCGGAACCGCATGAGGTCGGCGATGAAGACCCGCATGGCAGTTGTGCTCGCGACGGCCGGCCTTCTTCTGGCCGGACCCGCGCTGGCTCACCATGCCTTCGCCATGTTCGACACCAACCGCGAGGTGATGCTGGACGGCACCGTCAAGGAGTTCCAGTGGACCAACCCGCATACCTGGGTGCAGCTGCTGGTCAAGGACCCCTCCGGCAGGGAGGTCGAGTGGTCGATCGAGGGCTCCAGCCCCAACAACCTCGCGCGCTTCGGCTGGACCCGCAATTCGATCAAGACCGGCGACCACGTCCTGGCCGTGGTCCATCCGCTGAAGGACGGCTCCATCGGCGGAAGCCTCGTGAAGATCACCGTCAACGGCCAAGTGGTCGGCGCCGCAAAGCCGAGCTGAGAACCACCCCGTGCCCTTCAGTGGAGATAACGGCAGCATGTTGAAGCAGGTCTCGGCGCCGCAGGACGCGGCCGAGGAAGGCAAGTGGAGCCTCACCGAGCCGGGCGCGCGACGCTCGCTCCTGCTCCTGGCCTTCGGCGCTGTGGTCGGCCTCGGCATCGCCGGCTTCGGCCTGTTCACCGCCAAGGGAACGGCCTCGCACACCGTGCCGCCTGAGATGGCGGCCCTGGTCAACCAGCAGCCCATCCTGATCAGCGACTTCACCACCCAACTGCAGAGCGAGTTCGGCATCCCGATCAGCAAGGCCACCGAGGAGCAGCGCAAGAAGGTCCTCAGCGACATGATCAACGAGGAGCTGATGGTCCAGCGCGGGCTGGAGATGAACCTGCCCGGCTCCGATCCCGACGTCCGCACCGCCATCGTGGCCGGCGTCGAGCTGCAGAACTCCGCCAACGTCCTGGCCAAGCAGCCGACCGAGGCCGAGATGCAGGCCTATTACACCGCCCACAAGGACCGCTACCGCACCCAGGGCGTGCTGACCCTGTTCGACGTCTATCTGGCGCCGGCGCCCGGCAAGGACGTCAAGGCGGTGATGGCCGAGGTCTCCAAGGCGCTCAAGGCCGGCGCCTCCGTCGACGCCGTGAAGGCCAAGTACGGCCTGTCCGAAGGTCACAAGGTCAACGGCGAGGAGC
>DASYBX010000101.1:0-15508 GCA_036500495.1 Caulobacteraceae bacterium | reverse complement strand
TGTCCCCACTCTACCTGGATTCATGACCGCCGTGGAGTTGCGGGCCTTGTCGACCAGCTTGCCCTTGGTGATCCAGGGCATCATGGCGCGCAGGCGGCCGCCGACTTCCTCGATGGGATGTTCGGCGTCACGGCGGCGGGTGGCCTTGAAGGACGGCTGGCCGACGGCGTTCTCGAGCATGAAGTCGCGCACGAACTTGCCGGACTGGATGTCCTCCAGCACCCGCTTCATCTCGGCCTTGGTCTCGGCGGTGATGATGCGAGGACCGGTGACGTATTGGCCGTACTCGGCGGTGTTGGAGATCGAGTAGTCCATGTTGGCGATACCGCCTTCATAGATCAGGTCGACGATCAGCTTCACCTCGTGCAGGCACTCGAAATATGCCATCTCGGGGGCGTAGCCGGCTTCCACCAGGGTCTCGAAGCCCGCGCGGATCAGCTCGACGAGGCCGCCGCACAGCACGGCCTGCTCGCCGAACAGGTCGGTCTCGCACTCCTCGCGGAAGTTGGTCTCGATGACGCCCGAGCGGCCGCCGCCGATGGCCGAGGCGTAGGCCAGGCCGAGGTCGAGCGCATTGCCCGAGGCGTTCTGATGCACCGCGATCAGGCACGGCACGCCGCCGCCCTTCTGGTATTCGCCGCGCACGGTGTGGCCGGGGCCCTTGGGCGCGACCATCAGCACGTCGATGGTGTCCTTGGGCTCGATCAGGCCGAAGTGGATGTTGAGGCCGTGGGCGAACAGCAGAGCCGCGCCGTCACGGATGTTGGGGGCGATCTCGTTCCTGTAGATGGCCGCCTGATGCTCGTCGGGAGCCAGGATCATCAGCAGGTCGGCCCAGCCGGCGGCCTCGGCCACCGTCATCACCTTCAGGCCTTCGCCTTCGGCCTTCTTGGCCGAGGCCGAGCCGGGGCGCAGGGCCACCGCTACGTTCTTCACGCCGGAGTCGCGCAGGTTCAGGGCGTGGGCGTGGCCTTGCGAGCCGTAGCCCACGATCGCGATCTTCTTGTCGAGCAGGCGGGCGAGGTCGGCGTCGCGATCATAGTAGACGCGCATGGTGGTATCTCCGGACGCGAGAAGGCGGGCCGCCGGCTGCCGGAGGCCTCTCGAAAGCGCGCTTTCGACAGGTTTTTGGACGTTCAGTCAAGTCGGAGACGTAATAGCGGCGCGTCGAAGACCTAGGCCTGCGGCCCCTTGCGCAGGATGTCCATCCGGCCCTTGTCGGCGTCGGGCAGCCTCGACCACAGCCACCAGGAGTAGACGCTGGCCGAGAGGGCCGGGACCAGGGCCCCGATCAGGACCACGGTGAGCGCGTCCCTGGGCGAGGCCAGCAGGCCCGTGACCAGGATGAACACCCCGCCCATGACGAACAGCGGCGCGGCCATCCGGTGGGTCCTGTCCCACACCGTCTCGTTGGCCAGGGTCCAGGGCGTGCGGATGCCCATGACCAAGTTGTAGCGGACCTTGCTCAGGTAGTTGCCCATCACCAGCACCATCAGGCCGACGGCGGCGGTGACCAGCTGGGACGTCTGCACAGGCCAGTGCAACGCCCGGCCGACGATGGCCACCTGGGCCACGGCGATCAGCCCCACGACCGCGGCGCACACCGCGCCATAGGCCGGAGCCGAGCGCTCCAGCGCGCCCTTGGGCGGCAGCAGGAACGGCAAGGCCGTCAAGACCGCGATCAGGATCGTGGAGAAGCCGACCGGCCAGGCGAGGGCCATGTCGCTGCCCATCCAGCCGTTGGCCCGCCAGCGGGCGTCGAAGTGGGTGGCGATCGGCGCGTCCGGCAGGCGGAAGTGCGCCCACACGCCGAAGGCGGCCATCAGGGCGATCAGGATCACGGCCGGCACCATGGCTTTGATCAGCCTCATGCGAGCTTCTCCCTCCCAGCCGGCGCCGGCGCGTCGCGGCGCAGCTGGAACACGTCGATCAGGGACATCAGCGCCTCTTCCAGCACCGACAGGTTCAAGCGGTAGATCACCATGGCGCCCGACTTCTCCGCGTCGACGAGGTCGCCCGCCTTGAGCACGGCGAAGTGGCCCGACAGGGTCGGCTTGGCCAGGGTGAAATGGTCGGCGATCTCGCCGGCGCTCATCTCCCGCTCGCGCAGGAGTTCGAGGATGCGGCGCCGGGTGGGGTCGGCCAGGGCTTTGTAGACGCTCGACATGTTCGTTATTTCGCTAAACACCGAAATGATGGCGCCGGACGCGCCCGAACGCAAGCCGCCCCGGAACGGGGGTTCCGGGGCGGCGGGGTCGTCGGATCAGGCGAGCCTAGTAGAAGATGCCGTAGGCCGCATCGAGAACGTAGCCGTCGCCGTAGCGCACCAGCAGGGCGTCGGGGCCGACGCGGATCCAGTGGTAGCCCGGAGGCGGGGCCGGCAGGCCATAGGTCCAGTACTGGTACAGGGTGTAGTCCGGGGCCATGAACACGAACGGCAGGAAGGCGCCGAAAGCCCAGCGACGATAGCCGAAGCCCGAGGGATAGCGGTAAGGGGCGAGCCGGAAATGACTGCCGCCGCGCCAGCCGTGGTCGCGCAGGAAGCCGCCCTCGCGGAAGCCGGCCTCGGGCCCGCGGAAACCGCCACGCGGCTCGACGCCGCGGAAGCCCGGGCCGGGCGCCGGCGGGCCGCGGAATCCTTCGCGGCCGCCCTGCACGCCGGGCTGGGGCCCGCCACGGGATTCGCCGCCACGGAAGCGTTCGCCGCCGCCCTGGGGACCGCCCCGACCCTCGAACCGCTGCTGCGGAGGCGCGGCCTGGGGCGCGGGCGCCGCCTGGGACGCGCCGCCTTCGCGGCCGCGGAAGCCGCCCTGGCGCGCGCCCTGGGCGCCGGCCTGCGGAGCGCCCTGAGGACCTGCTTGCGGACCGCCGCGATGCTCGCCGCCCTGAGGGCCGCCGCCACCGCGATGTTCGCCGCCGCCGCCGCCCTGGCGGCCTTCGCCGCCGCGGCCACGGTCGTGATCCTGGGCCGAGGCGGCTCCGCCGATCAGGCAGAGCGCCAGGGCGGCCGTGATCATGTATTTCATTCGTCGACTCCCGTGGGCTCCCATCAGCCCTGTGGCCCTCAGATTGCGCGGGCCTAGGTGAACTCGTCTTGAACGGCTCGTGCAGGTTTAAGCTCCACAGTACGCGAGGAAACATGAAACCAGCCGATGTCGTCACCTTCTGGATGCAGGCCGGGCCCAAGGCCTGGTTCAAGAAGAGCGAGGTGTTCGACGCGCAGATCCGCCAGCGGTTCGAGGCCCTGCATTTCGCGGCCTCGCGCGGCGAGCTGGACGACTGGGGTCAGACGCCCGAAGGCGCCCTCGCCCTGCTCCTGCTGCTCGACCAGTTCCCCCGCAACCTGTTCCGCGGCTCGCCCCACGCCTTCGCCACCGACCCCCTGGCGCGCGAGACGGCGCGGGCGGCCATCGCGCGGGGCTTCGACACGCGGGTGGACGCCGAACTGCGCCAGTTCTTCTACCTGCCGTTCGAGCATTCCGAGCATATCGAAGACCAGGACAGAAGCGTGGCCCTGTGCGCCGCGTCGGGCGACGCCCATCTGGAGAAGTGGGCCAAACTCCACCGGGACATCATCGCCCGTTTCGGCCGCTTCCCGCATCGCAATGCCTGCCTCGGCCGGACCACCACCGAAGAGGAATCCGCTTTCCTGAAGGGCGGAGGCTTTGCGGGCTAGAATTGGCCGGATGGATCGGCTTTTCTGCCCATAGGCGACGCGTTGTCGCCAGTGGTCTCGCCCGCCGTCCGCGGGCCTGAGGGAGGAATGCCGATGTCCCGAGTCGCGATCGTAACCGGTGGAACCCGAGGCATCGGCGAGGCCATCTCCCTGGCGTTGAAAGCCAACGGGATCAGGGTGGCGGCGAACTACGCCGGCAACGACGAGCGGGCCAAGGCCTTCGGCGACAAGCACGGCATAGCCGTGTTCAAGTGGGACGTGTCGGACCATGAGGCCTGCCAGAAAGGCGTGGGGCGCGTGACCGACGAGCTCGGGCCGGTGGATGTGCTGGTCAACAACGCCGGCATCACCCGCGACGGCACCATCCTGAAGATGACCTACGAGATGTGGAAAGAGGTCATCGACACCAACCTGGGCGGCTGCTTCAACATGGCCAAGGCCGTGTTCCCCGGCATGCGCGAGCGCAACTTCGGCCGCATCGTCAACATCGGCTCGATCAACGGCCAGGGCGGCCAGTACGGCCAGGTGAACTACGCCGCGGCCAAGAGCGGCATCCACGGCTTCACCAAGGCCCTGGCCCAGGAAGGCGCGCGCTACAACGTGACGGTCAACGCCCTCGCCCCCGGCTACATCGACACCGACATGGTGGCGGCGGTGCCGGCCGACGTGCTGCAGAAGATCGTCGCCAAGATCCCGGTCGGACGCCTGGGCAAGGCCGACGAGATCGCCCGCGGGGTGGCCTTCCTGTGCAGCGAGGAGGCCGGCTTCGTCACCGGTTCGACCCTGTCGATGAACGGCGGGCAGCATATGTACTGAGGCCCGAGCGGCGGCGCATTTGCCTGTGGAGTGAAGCAAGAACAGGCGACTGCGCCGCCCGATTCGGCGTTAGGTTTTGGGCATGAACGCGATCTCGTCCATCAGCGCGCACCCCGAGCAGCAATATCTCGATCTGCTGGCCGACATCCTGGCCCATGGCGTTGAGCGCGCCGATCGCACGGGCACGGGGACGAAGGGCGTTTTCGGCCGGCAGATCCGCTTCGACCTGACCCAGGGCTTCCCGGTGCTGACCACCAAGAAGCTGCACCTGAAGTCCATCATCCTCGAACTGCTGTGGTTCCTGAGGGGCGACACCAACATCGCCTGGCTGAAGGAGCGCGGCGTCCGCATCTGGGACGAGTGGGCCGATCCGGCCGGCGAGCTCGGCCCGGTGTACGGCAAGCAGTGGCGCTCGTGGGCCGCGCCGGACGGCCGGGTGATCGACCAGATCGCCAATGTTCTCAATGGATTGAAGACAAATCCTTACAGCCGCCGGCACGTCGTTTCGGCGTGGAACCCGGCGGACGTGGACTCCATGGCCCTGCCGCCCTGCCACTGCCTGTTCCAGTTCTTCGTGGCGCCCGACGCCAAGGGCGTGGACCGGCTGTCGTGCCAGCTCTACCAGCGCTCGGCCGACGTGTTCCTCGGCGTGCCGTTCAACATCGCCAGCTATGCCCTGCTGACGCTGATGATGGCCAAGGCGACTGGGTTGCAGCCCGGCGACTTCGTGCACAGCTTCGGCGACGCGCACCTCTATCTGAACCACATCGAGCAGGCCGAGCTGCAGCTGACGCGCTCGCCGCGGCCGTTCCCGACGATGCGCATCGCCGACAAGACCGATCTGTTCGCCTTCGAGGAAGGCGACTTCGTGCTGGAGGGCTACGATCCGCATCCGCACATCAAGGCGGACGTGTCCATATGAGCTTGAAGGCGGCCACCGATCCGGTGCAGCAGGTCTGCGACCTCTATGCCGAGCGCTGCAGCATCGCGCGGGACGACGACTGGTTCCTGCTCAAGATCCAAGAAGAGCTGGGCGAGCTGGTGCAGGCGCACCTGAAACTCACCAGCCGCGGCCGCACCAAGGGCCTGAGCCGCGCGGAGCTGGAACAATCGCGCGCCGACGAGGCGGCCGACCTGCTCTGCCAAGTGCTGCTCTACTGCCGCCACTTCGGCATCGACCCCGACGCAGCTGTCCAGAGCAAGTGGCTGAGCTGGCTCGACAAAGCGGCCTGATCCTATGACGCTGCCGATCATCGCCCTGGGCCCGATCGCCCGATCGCGCAACAACGTCATCGGCCGCGACGGCGACCTGCCCTGGCGGCTGAAGTCTGATCTGCAGATCTTCAAGCAGGTGACCCTGTTCAAGCCGATCATCATGGGCCGCAAGACCTGGGATAGCCTGCCCAAGAAGCCCCTGCCCGGCCGGTTGAACGTGGTGCTGTCGCGCGACGGCTCGTTCGAGCCCAGGGGCGCGGTGGTGTGCGAGACCCTGGAGGAGGCGTTCCAGATCGCCCGCGAGCAGGCGGCCGAGGACGGGGCGGACGAGGTGTGCGTCATCGGCGGGGCGGCGGTGTTCGCCGAGGCCCTGCCGCGCGCCAAGCGGCTCTACCTGACCGAGGTCGATGCCGTGGTGGAAGGCGACACCCACCTGCCGCCGATCGACGAGAGCCAGTGGCGCGAGGTGCGGCGCGAGGCGCATCCGGCGGGGCCGGACGACGACCACGCCTTCGTCTTCCGCGTGCTGGAGCGGCTCTGACCTTTTCACGCGTCCTGGTCGCTTCGCCAGCTTGCGCCTCGGCGGACCGCACTCAGCCGGCCGCCTCGCAGGCCAGCTTCAGGATCGGCAGGGCGGCCACAGCCGAAATCCCCTCCCCCGCCGTGATTCCGTAATCGATCAAGGGGCTTAGGCCCATCTCCTCGCTCACGGGCCGATAGCTCGAGGCGTCGCCGGCCAGGACGTGTTCGATCGCCCGCGGGTCGATCCGCTGCAGCACGGCCGCCGCCATGGCCGCGCCATATCCGCCGAGGATCACGGGCACCGACTGGTTGCGCGCCGCCAGGATGGCGCCGGCCAGGGCGGCGATCTCGCGCCCGCCGAGCTGACGCAGATATTCCAGCGGGTCGCTGGTGCGGCCCATGTGGGCGCGGGCGCGTTCGGTGGCGCGGGCCACCAGCGCCTCGTCGCCGGAGATCCACTCCTCGGCCTCGCCGCCGAACAGGGTGAGCGCCAGAGCCGCCGCGGCGATGCGCCCGCCGGCGCTGATGTCGCCGAGCAGCAGCAGGTCAGGCTGCTTGGCCAGGGCCTCCATGCCGAAGGCCATGGTGGCGGCGCACTCGCGCTCGCTCATGGCCGGATGTTCCAGGATGTCGGGCACCGGCCGGTCGATGGCCAGGTCGAACACCTCCAGCCCCGCGCCCTGGGCCTGGGCCAGGGCGTTGACGGCGGCCCCGCCCGCTGCCAGGGCCTCCAGCCGCACGCGCACCGCATCGGGACCTCCGGCCAGGCGGCTGTGCTGCGCCACCTGGTGGCTGCCGGCGTAGAGGGCGAGGATCGGCCGGTGGATGCGCGGGGCGCCCGGCGCCTGGCGCCAGCCGCTCAGCCAGGCGGCGAGTTCGCCCAACCGGCCCAGCTTGGCGCTCGGCTGCACCTTGGGCTCTCCCATCGGCGGCAGGCCGACGATCAGGGCCCGGATATCGTCGAAGGGAAGCACGCGCGTCGCGACTCGGGATGGGTTGGAACCTCCGCTTTGGATAGGGCCCCGCCGGAAGGGCGGCAAGCGCCCGCGCCGCCGCAGCCCCGCGCGCCCTCCGTTTACGGTCTGAAAACCCCCTGTTCACGCGTTGAAAACCCTTGCGCGATAAGGTGTTGTCAGCGGCCGTGAACAAGGCCGGGTTTTTTTGGTGGGTGCTTCGATGTTCAGGTACGCGGCCTTCGCCGTGGTCGGGGCGCTGTTGGCCCTGGGCGCGCTCCAGGTCGGGACCGGGTCCGCCGCCCATGCGGCGGCGGACGCCCCCCTGCGCGGGCCGCAGGGATCAGACATCGAGTCCGCCGCACGCCTGGCCAAGGCGCCCGACGGCCATTTCTGGGCCGACGCCATGGTCGACGGGCACGCTGTCCATGTGCTGGTCGACACCGGCGCCTCCAGCGTCTTCCTGACGCCCAGGGACGCCGAGCGCCTGGGTCTCTACACCGGCGGCCTGGTGTTCGACCGGACGGTTCACACCGCCGGCGGCGACAGCCTGGCGGCGCGGGTCAAGCTGCGCAGCGTCTCGGTGGGTTCGGTGCGGGTGGCGAACGTCGAAGCCCTGGTGATCGGGCGCGGCCTGCCGACCTCGCTGCTGGGCATGAGCTACCTCGGCCGTCTGTCGCGCTTTGAAGCGACCCCCTCGACCCTCGTCCTGAACCCCTAGGCGGCCTCGCCCGTGCGGCCGCGGCCGGCCACGGCCTCCAGCGCCCGGTCGATCACCTCCAGCCCCGCGCCGGGCTTGACCCCTTCCACCGTCAGGATGCGCCGCCACGTCCGCGCGCCCGGCCGGCCATGGAACAGGCCGAGCATGTGCCGCGCCATGCCGTAGAGGTGGGTCCCGCGCGCCAGCCGCTCGGCCAGGTAGGGGCGATAGGCCAGCACCGCCTCCTCGGGCGAGACTACCGGCGCGGCCGGATCGAACAGCAGCCGGTCGGCTTCGCCCAGGATCGCCGGCTCGTGATAGGCGGCGCGGCCGAGCATGGCGCCGTCGAGCCCCGCGTCGATGTGGGCCTTGGCCTCGGCCAGGGACTTGAGGCCGCCGTTGATGACGATGGTCAGCTCGGGCCGCGCGGCCTTCAGCCGGTGCACCAGGGGATAGTCGAGCGGCGGGATGTCCCGGTTCTCCTTGGGGCTCAGCCCTTCCAGCCAGGCCTTGCGCGCGTGGACGATGAAGGTCGTCACGCCGGCCTGGGCGCACAGGTCCACGAGGCCGAACAGGGCCTCCTCCGGCTCCTGGTCGTCGACGCCGATGCGGCACTTGACGGTGGCGGGGATGCGCACGGCGGCGATGGCGGCGGCCATGCACTCGGCCACGCGCTCGGGCTCGCGCATCAGGCAGGCGCCGAAGCGGCCGCTCTGGACCCGGTCGGAGGGGCAGCCGACGTTGAGGTTGATCTCGTCGTAGCCCAGGTCCTCGCCGATGCGGGCGGCGGCGGCCACCTCGGCGGGCTCCGAGCCGCCGAGCTGCAGCGCCACCGGATGCTCGCCGGGATCGAAGCCCAGCAGCCGTTCGCGGTCGCCGTGCAGCACCGCCCCGGTGGTGACCATCTCGGTATAGACCAGCGCACGCCGCGTCAGCGACCGGTGCAGCATCCGGCAATGCCGGTCCGTCCAGTCCATCATGGGCGCCACGGACAGTCTGTGGGGCTGGAGCTTCAGCGCTTTTCCTTTCGGCCTGGGCGCGGGCCGGACGGGGGCGTCGCGGCTTCTCAAGGGTGCGGATAGCGCAGGCCGCCGTGGTAGTCGACCGTCACGGCGCGGTAGTGGACGCCGTTCTTGATCAGGAACGCGATCGGCTTGCCGCCCGGCTTGGCGGCCGCGCTCACCGCGCCTCTCAGGCGGCCCGCGTCATAGGCGAGCTCATATCGAGGGCGACCAGCGCCGGCGGCGGCCGCCCGACCGGCCACGGGCGGGGCAGGCCTCGTCTCCGAAAGGGGCAGATCGCCGCTGCAAAATGGCCCGTTCGCCCAAGTTGCGGCCCGAGCTCACAGCCAGGCGGCGGGCTGGGGCCGGTGGTAGTCGGCGGCGACCTGCACCTGCTCGGGGTCGAGCAGGGTCGCGTGGCCGGCCCTGAGGTCGAGCAGCTTCTTGCGGCGCAACTGTTGCAGGATGCGGTTGACGTGCACGACGCTGAGGCCCGTGGCGTCGGCCATCACCTCCTGGGTCAGCGGCAGGGGGAACGAGCCGTTGTGCACCAGCCCCACGTCGCCCAGGCGGTCGCGCAGTTCGAGCAGCAGATGGCAGATGCGCTCAAAGGCCGTCTGCCGGCCCAGGCGCACCACCTGGTCCAGCAACATGGCCTCGTCCATGGCCGACGCCACCCGCAGGGCCTCCACCAGGCCCGGCGCCTGGTTCGGATGATGCATGGCCTCGAGCACCGGCGCCGCGTCGACCGTGATCAGGGACGTGAGCGCCACGGTGGCGGCCAGGGCCATGGGATGGGGCCGCAGGCACACGCCGATCGCCTCGCCCGGCAGGATGAAGCCCATGATCTGGCGCCGCCCGTCGGACAGCCAGCGCATGCGGGCGGCCCAGCCGGTGAGCAGAAAGCGCGGCCTGGGCATCGCGCAGGGTTCGCCGTTCAACTCCGCGCCCGAGGGGTGGGTCTGGGCATTGTCGAGGCCGCGGATCAGCGCGATCGCCTCGGGCCCCAGGGGCGTGAGGCTCTGCAGCCGGCGGACCACCACCTCGAGGAAGACGGCGGTGCGACGACGGATCAGGGCTGATCCGGTCGCGGTCATGGCAGCCTCCTTCATCCCGAGCGGCGTCGCGATACGGCGTCTGCCCCGCCCTTCCCCAGCGGAAAGGCCAGTTCGGTCCCTCGCCCGGTTCACAGGGCGGCCCGCGTTCGGTCAGGTCGCGGCCGAAGCCCAGGCGATGCGGCGACGGATCGCACAGGCGTACGCCCTATTCACGCCAGTCGAACAGCAGTTTCGCCGCCGCGGGCCGCCAGGGCTGAACGAGGCCGGCCGGCGCACGTTCGGCAAAGACGGCGCGAGGCGCGCCGGGCGGAGACGGTGATGACGGTGGAAGAGCGGATCGACGCGGCCCTGGACCGGATCGAGAAGATCGGGGCCAAGGCCAGCCGGATCGTCCTCAGCGAGGCCGACCTTCCGGAGGTGCACGGCAAGGCGGAGCACCGTGGGGTGCCGATCGTCGGCGGCCAGACCGGCGCCGGCAGCCTGATCGAGGCCGACGGCGCGCCCAGCGGCGACAACACCGACTTCGCGATCTAGGGAGCGGGAGCGTCCGGCGAGTCGGTGACGCAGGTCTCGCGCTCCAGCCCCTCGGGCATGGCCTGCAACAGCGGTGTGCGGGCGTAGTCGCGGGCCAGGTCGCGGTAGGCGCCGGCCACGTCGCGCGGCTGGCGGTCCATGGTGTAGAGCCCGTTGGGGGTGACCACGCCGCGGATCTCGCGCAGCTGGATGTCCCAGTCCACCTGGTCGATCAGGCTGTACCAGGTGTAGCCCAGCACCGGCACGCCCTGATCGCGCAGGAACCGCGCTTGATGCCAGGTGCGCCGAAGCCAGGCCATGGCCCGCCCCTTGCCGTCGTCGATCGCGTTGGTCTCGGTCAGCATCATCGGGCGGCGGTAGCGCTGGAAGTACTGCATGGCGATCTCGCCCCAGCCGAGGGTGGCCCCGGGCGCGACCTCGCCGCCGTCCTTCTGCACCACCTTCTCGTTGTTGCCGTAGTAGTCCATGCCCATGACGCAGTGCAGCGCCGCCTGACGGCCATGGGCCATGAACCATTCGAAGTCCTCGCGCGACAGGCCGTGGTCGTAGAGGAAGTTGACCACCTCGGCGCCGGGCGCGCAGCCGTAGAGGAAGTCGAAGGTGACGAAGCGGTGCTCGTTGCGGAAGCGCACGGCGTCGCGCGTCTGCGGCCACTGTTCCAGGAAGCACTCGGCGATCTCGCTCTGGACGAACACCGCGTCGTGGCGGCGCTCCAGGATCGCCTCGATGGCCAGCAAGGTCGCCCGGCACTGCACGCGATAGGCCGTGACCAGGGCCTTCTCACTCGTCTCCTGCTCGTTCCAGCAGCCGTAGAGGGCGCTGAAGCGCGAGCAGACCAGGATCTCGTTCACCGGCGTGTAGAACTTGATCCAGGGATAGCGCTCGGCGAAGGCCGCGGCGTATTCGGCGAAATGGCGGGGCCAGTCGCCGTTCTGGAAACTGCCCACCCAGTCGGGCACGCCGAAGTGGCAGAGGTCGGCGATGGGGATCAGGCCGTGCTCCCAGATCGCCGGCAACACCTCATCGGCGAAGCTCCAGTCGTAGCGGCCGGGCCCCAGGTGGGTGCGGTAGTAGGGGATGCCGTAGCGCAGATAGCGGGCCCCGCTGTCGACCGCCAGCGCCAGGTCTTGCCGCCAATGCTCGTAGTGGCCGGTCTCCTCCAGTTGATCGCGCCGCCGGCCGCCCTGGACCGTCGGGGAACTGCATTCGATGCCGGTGCACATCAGGAAGGTCTGGCGCAGATCCTCGCCCGGACACGGGCGGGCCAGGGCGCCGCCGTGCCGGTCGGCCAACTGCTGCACGGACAAGCCCATCGACCCTCGACCGCCACCTGACCCCGAGCGCCCCGCTCCGCCCCTCAGGAAGGCGACAGGCCCGCCGCCGGTTCCGCCCAAGGCCGCCGGGCATGATTTTACCGCATGGTCGAAACTCGACCGCCCCGCTCGCGCGTTGTCACCTCAAGGCGGGGGGCGCCGACCGCAATGCAGGAGCCGCACCATGAGCAAGACCGTCGGTGACTTCTTCGTCGAGCGCCTGCACGAGTGGGGGGTGAGGACCATCTTCGGCTACCCCGGAGACGGCATCAACGGCGTGATCGGGGCCATCCGGCGGCACGAGGACCAGTTCCTTTTCGTCCAGGTGCGCCACGAGGAGATGGCCGCCTTCATGGCCAGCGCCTACGCCAAGTTCTCGGGCGAGGTGGGGGTGTGCCTGTCGACCGGCGGCCCGGGCGCGGCGCACATGATCACCGGCCTCTACGACGCCAAGCTCGACCACATGCCGGTGTTCGCCATCACCGGCCAGGCGGCCCGCAGCGCCCGCGGCGCCCACTACCAGCAGGAGCTCAACCTCGACCGCATGTTCGCCGACGTGGCCGACTATGTGCAGGAGGCCTACGTCCCCGCCCAGGTGCGCCACATCGTCGACCGCGGCCTGCGCATCGCCCACGCCGAGCGCGCCGTGGCGGTGGCGATCATGCCCAACGACCTGTCGGATTCCGAGTACGAGGGGCCGAAGATGGCCCACGGCTACACCCGCTCGGGGGTCGGCTACACCAAGCCCAAGGTCGTCCCCTACCCCGCCGACCTGCAGCGCGCGGCCGACGTGCTCAACGCCGGCAAGAAGGTCGCCATCCTGGCGGGCGCCGGGGCGCTGAAGGCCACCGACGAGGTGATCGCCGTCGCCGAGAAGCTGGGGGCGGGGGTGGCCAAGGCCCTGCTCGGCAAGGCGTCCGTGCCCGACGACCTGCCGTGGGTGACCGGCACCATCGGCCTGCTCGGCACCAAGCCGTCGTCGGACATGATGGAGCACTGCGACACCCTGCTGATGATCGGCACGGGCTTCCCCTGGGCCGAGTTCCTGCCCAAGGACGGGCAGGTGCGCGCGGTGCAGATCGACATCGACCCGTCGATGCTGGGCCTGCGCTATCCCACCGAGGTCAATCTGCACGGCGATGCCGCCGAGACCCTGGCGGCCCTGCTGCCGCTGATCGAGCAGAAGGCCGACCGCAGCTGGCGCGAGCACATCGAGAAGGGCGTGGCCGGCTGGTGGAAGCTGATGGAGGAGCGGGCCCTGGCCCCGGCCACGCCGGTCAATCCGCAGCGCGTCACCTGGGAGCTGTCGCCGCGCCTGCCGCACAATGTGATCGTCACCTCCGACAGCGGCTCCTGCGCCAACTGGTACGCGCGCGACCTGAGGATCAAGCGCGGCATGATGTGCTCGCTGTCGGGCGGCCTGGCCTCCATGGGCGCCGCCGTGCCCTACGCCATCGCCGCCAAGTTCGCCCATCCCGACCGGCCGGTGATCGCCCTGGTCGGCGACGGAGCCATGCAGATGAACAACATGGCCGAGCTGATCACCGTGGCGAAGTACTACAAGACCTGGGACACGCCGAACTGGATCTGCTGCGTGTGGAACAACGAGGACCTCAACCAGGTCACCTGGGAGCAGCGGGTGATGGAGGGCTTCCCCAAGTTCGAGACCACCCAGGACCTGCCCAACGTGCCCTACCACCGCTTCGCCGAGCTGATCGGGCTGAAGGGCATCTACGTCGACAACCCCGACCACATGGGCGCGGCGTGGGACGAGGCCCTGTCGTCCCAGGTGCCGGTGGTGCTGGAGGTCAAGACCGACCCTGACGTGGCGCCGCTGCCGCCGCACATCTCGTGGGAGCAGGCCAAGAAGTTCATGCACACCCTGCAGCAGGGTGACGCCGACGAGCGCAAGGTGCTGGTCGACACCGCCCGGCAGGTGTTCGCCTCCATGACCGGCCACAAGGAATAGCGGCGATGAGCCGCGAAGGGCTCGGCTGGGCGCGCGACCCGGTGGAGGCCAAGGCGATCGGCGCCCTGGCCCTGGGCGTGGCGGGCGCGGCGGTGCTGGCGCTGCTGTCGGAGGCCGTGGCGCGCAGGCCGCACCGGCCGGCCTTTGCCCGCGAGGCCGATGGCGAGGCCCGCGCCCTGCACGGCGCGGCCGCGATGCTGTCGGCCTCGGTGCTGGCCGACAGCGCGGTGGAGCACTACCGCGGCTCCTACGAGAACCCGGGCATGTACACCCCGCTGGTGGTCTCGGCCCTGACCCTGGCGACGGGGGCGGACGGCGGCTGCACGGGCCTGTTGCCGCGCCGCCTCAGGACCGGCGTCTATGCCCTGGCCGCGGCGACGGGAGCGGCGGGGGTGGCCTTCCACCTCTACAACGTGACCCGCAAGCCCGGCGGCCTGAACTGGCAGAACGCCTTCTACGCCGCGCCCATCGGCGCGCCCGCAGCCCTGTCGCTGGCCGGCGCGATCGGCATGGCGGCCGATCAGCCCGAGCCGCGCAGGCTCGGCCGTTGGCTCTCGGCCCTGACCGCCATCGGCCTCGCCGGCACGGTCGGCGAAGCGGGCCTGCTGCATTTCCGCGGCAGCTTCCAGAACCCGTTCATGTGGGCGCCGGTCAGCCTGCCGCCCGTCGCGGCGGCCCTGATGGCCAAGGCCGCCGTCGAGCCGTCCGGCCCGCGCAGACGGCCGCTGACCCGCGCCTGGCTCGGCCTCACCGCGCTGCTGGGCGTGGCCGGAGTCGGCTTCCACGCCTTCGGGATTTCACGGGCCATGGGCGGGTGGCGCAACTGGAGCCAGAACCTGGTCGACGGCCCGCCCCTGCCCGCCCCGCCGAGCTTCACTGCCCTGGCCATCGCCGCCCTGGCCGCCCTGCGCCTTCGAGACGCCGAACATGACTGAGCGCTATCCGGGTTACGACGTGCTCTCCAAGTGGGACAGCGTCTCGTTCAACGAGGTGACGCGCAGGGTGCTGTGGCGGCGCCTGGACCAGACCCCGCCCCGGCGATTCTTCACCGAGGCCGAATGGACGCTGGTGGACGCGCTCGCGGCCCACCTGGCCCCAACGCCCGAGCGCGGCGAAGCCATCCCCATCACGCCCTGGATCGACGCCGAACTGCACGAGGGCCGGGGCGAAGGCTGGCGCATTCCGGGCATTCCGCCGATGCAGGAGGCGTGGCGGCGCGCCCTGGCCGCCGTCGAGGCCGAGGCCCGCGTCCGGTTCGGCCGCAGCTTCACCCAATTGGCCGAGGACGAGCGCGAGCGCCTGTGCCGCCGGCTGCACGACGGCCACGCCGAGGCGCCCGAATGGGGCGCCCTGCCGGTCAAGGCGGCGTTCGGCATGCTGCTCAACGCCATCGTCAACGTCTACTACGCTCATCCGGCGGCGTGGAACGAGATGGGCTTCGGCGGTCCCGCCGGACCGCGCGGCTATGTGCGCACCGGCCTGAACGAGCGCGATCCCTGGGAGGCGCGCGAGGGGCCAGCGCACGACGGGCCAGCTCCCAACGAGCAAGCGCACGAGAGGCAAGCGCGCGGGGCCAAGCCGTGATCGAGGCGCCCAGAGCCAGGGACGGCCGCGCGCCGGACGTGTTCAAGACCGACGGCTGGCTGCCCATGCGCCAGCATGAGGACGCCGAGGTGGTCGACTTCGCCATCGTCGGCGCCGGCGCCGGCGGGGCGACCCTGGCGGCGCGGCTGGCCGAGAAGGGCGCCTCG
>DASYBX010000100.1:0-2678 GCA_036500495.1 Caulobacteraceae bacterium | reverse complement strand
CAGGCCCGGCGGCCCTCGGCGACCGGCTGGGGACGGCTGTTCGCTCACCGCATGACCTGGGGCCTGATGACCGGCAATTTCGGCGTGATCTATGTCCTGTGGCTCTATTCCACCTGGCTGCCGGGCTATCTGGAGATCGAGCGGCATCTGTCGATCAGGAGCGCCGGCCTGGTGGCGGCGGTGCCCTTCGCCCTGTCGATCGGCGGCAGCATCGGCGGCGGCCTGCTGGTCGACCACATCGCTCGCAGAGGCGCGTCCCTGATCCGCACCCAGAAGGCCTTCGTCTGCGCCAGCCTGCTGGGCATGGGCCTGTTCACCTTCGCCGCCGCCCACGCCTCCAGCGTCGGCTGGGCCATCGCCGACATCTCCGCCGCCCTGTTCTGCAACGGCTGCGCCACCTGCATGGCCTGGGCCATCGCCACCACCGCCGCGCCCAAGGGCTATGTGGGCGCGCTGGGCGGCATCCAGAACTTCGCCGGCTACCTCGGCGGAGCCCTGGCCCCGATGGTGACCGGCTTCCTGGTGCAGGCGACCGGAGGCTTCACCTCGGCCCTGGTGACCGGGGCCGTGATCGCCTTGCTGTCGGCCGCCTCCTACGCCCTGATCGTGCCGCGCGAGCCCATGCGGCTCTGAGCTACTTGAGCGTCTTCATCCACTGCAGCAGCGGACCGCTGAGCTGCTGGTCGGAGGTGCCGAGCGCCATGCCTTCGGAAAAGTGGTTGGAGTCCTTAAGCTCGACCGCCTTCGGGCAGCGGCTCGCGGTCTTGCACACGCCCGCGATCAGCGCCGCCGCCGTGGCCTTCATCGGCGGCGGGTCGAACTCCGCGTAGCCGTAGAACAGCGGGAACGGGCTCGCGGTCAGTCGCGTGACCTGCCCGGCCGCCGAGCCGAGGTCGGCGTCCTGGCCATAGTAGGTATTCGGGCGCGCGCTCGGGGCCGTGGAATAGGCCGGCGACAGCATGATCACGCCCTTGACCGACGCGGCTTCGGCGCCGCGCACCTCCGGATGGGCGGCGTAGTCGGCCACGTGGTTCGCCCCCGCCGAATGGCCGAAGATCACGATGCGGTTCGGGTCGCCGCCGAACTTCGCCACATTGGCCTTGGTCCAGGCGATCGCCGAGGCCAGGTCCTTGGCCCCCGCCGGCCAGGGGTCCTTCGGCGCCAGGCGGTAGTCGATGTTGACCCCGATCATGCCGTTCTTGGCCGCCCACAGGGTGACGTTGTCGGGATAGAAATCGCCGTGCTTGTCGCCGCGTACGAAGCCGCCACCGTGCACGAACAGCAGCACCGGCAGCTTCTTGCCCTGCGAGCCGTCGGGCGCGAACACGTCCAGCCGCTGCAGGGGGTCAGGGCCGTAGGCGATGTCGCGCTGGATGGCGACGCCGTCCCAGGCCGCCTTGGGGAACAGCGGCGCGTAGAGCTGGCCGACCGAGGAGTCCATCACCGGCCCCGCCGCGCGGACCTTCGCGGCGATGTCGGCGGGAACCTGGGCGTTAGACGCCGTGGCGAGCGCCGCAAAGCCGCACGCGGCCGCAACCAGCCATGCCTTCATCCGATCCTCCTGTGGCGCGGTCTGCCGCCGGCCCGTGGACGCGGAGGATGAGGGCGACTTCGCCGGGCCGTCAATCACTCAGGAGGGGGCCCGTCAGGTATCCCGTCAGGGCGTCCCCGCCGGCGGCCCCACGGCGTGGAGCGGGCCGTGACCGAGCAGCATGAGCACCGCCGCGCCGAACACCACCACCAGCACCAGCCCCAGCATCAGCCACAGGGTGGTCGGAACGCGGCGTCTCGGATCAGGGTCGAAATCCGAGTCGTCCATCGCTCAAAGCGCGGCGAATTGGGTTCGAGGCGGGGCGCCGCCAGGCTTGGGCAGGGGCGTGGGCGACGGGGCCGGCGGTCCGGACAGCGCCGGCAGGGCGGCCGGCGGGCCGGACGTCGACAGGCCGTTGCGGATCGCCGAGGCGATGATCGCCGCCGTGGCCACCATGGCCACGATTACGAAGGCCGCCCATCCCAGAGCGCTGCGTCCGCTCGGCCGTCTGTTCTGGCGCTCGACCTGCTCCATGCGGGAACAACCGCCCGCGGCGTGGCGGGTTCCGGCGCCGCGGCCTATATGCGTGCTACATTCGTTCCCTGGCGATTCAGGAAGTTAAGTTGTCCGACACTCCGCCCCCTGCCGATTTTTCCGGCCGCATCAGCGACCTCGCCCGGCCCCAAGGCCCTCGGTCGCCGTACCTCGAAGGGCTGAACCCGGAGCAGCGCAAGGCGGTGGAGGCGACCGAGGGGCCGGTATTGGTGCTGGCCGGCGCCGGCACGGGCAAGACCCGGGTGCTGACCACCCGTCTCGCCCACATCCTGCAGCAGGGCAAGGCGCGGCCGTGGGAGCTGCTGGTCGTCACCTTCACCAACAAGGCCGCGCGCGAGATGCGCGAGCGGATCGGCCACCTGATCGGGCCGGAGTCCGAAGGGCTGCGCTGGCTCGGCACCTTCCACTCGGTGGCCGCCCAGATCCTGCGCCGGCACGCCGAGCTGGTCGGGCTGAAGTCGAGCTTCACGATCCTGGACACCGACGACCAGGAGCGGCTGATCAAGCAGCTCCTGGAAGCTGAAAACATCGACCAGAAACGCTGGCCGCCCAAGCTGCTGGCCGGGCTGATCGATCACTGGAAGAATCGCGG
>DASYBX010000099.1:0-11917 GCA_036500495.1 Caulobacteraceae bacterium | reverse complement strand
ATCAAGGCCTTCCCGGAAGTGTCCTTCCCGGTGGTCACGGTCACGGTCACCCAGAGCGGCGCGGCCCCCTCCGAGATGGAGACCCAGGTCACCCGTCCGGTCGAGGACGCGGCCGCCGGCGTCTCGGGCGTCAAGCACATCTCCTCCACCGTCACCCTCGGCTCCTCGGCGACCACGGTGGAGTTCCAGTTCGGCACCGACTCGCAGAAGGCGCTCGACGACATGCGCTCGGCGATCGACCGGGTGCGCGTGAACCTGCCGCTCGGCATCGACCCGCCCTACGTCGCCCGCTTCGACATCGACGACCAGCCGCTGATGTTCTACGCGGTGTCCTCGCCCAACATGACGGCGACCGACCTCTCCTGGTTCATCGACAACACCGCCGCCCGGGCCATCCAGTCGGGCAAGGGCGTCGGCCAGATCACCCGCACCGGCGGCCTGGACCGCGAGATCAACGTCGTCCTCGACCCCGATCGCCTGGCCGCCCTGGGCGTTACCGCGCCCCAGATCAACCAGGCCCTGTTGCAATACACCGACGACCTCGGCGGCGGCCGGGCCAAGGTCGGCGCCCGCGAGCTGACCGTGCGGGTGCTGGGCTCGGCGCGCTCCATCGAGGCCCTGCGCGCCCTGCAGATCCCCCTTCCGGGCGGCCGCTACGCGCGCCTGGACGAGATGGCCACGATCGGCGACGGCTCCGGCGAGAAGCGCGGCTTCGCCATGCTCGATGGCCACCCGGTGGCCTCGTTCCAGGTGTCCAAGACCAAGGGCGCCTCGGACGTCTCCGTCGAGAAGGAGGTGCTCAAGGCCATCGCCAAGCTGAAGAAGGACCACCCGGAGGTCACCTTCACCCAGATCCTGTCGACGGTGCAGAACACCCGGGAGTCGTTCTCCGCCACCTTACACGTGCTGGAAGAGGGCATGGTGCTGGCGGTGATCGTGGTGTTCCTGTTCCTGCGGGAATGGCGGGCCACGGCGATCTCGGCCCTGGCCATGCCGGCCTCGCTGATCCCGACCTTCGCGGCCATGGCCGTGTTCGGCTTCAGCATCAACATCGTCACCCTGCTGGCGCTGAACCTGGTCATCGGCATGCTGGTCGACGACGCCATCGTCGAGATCGAGAACATCCAGAAGCGCATCGAGCGCGGCCAGAGGCCCTATCAGGCGGCGCTGGAGGGGGCCGACGCCATCGGCCTGGCGGTGATCGCCACCACCTTCACCATCGTCGCGGTGTTCGTGCCGGTGTCGATGATGAACTCCTCGGTCGGCCAGTTCTTCCGCGAGTTCGGCGTCACCGTGGCCATGTCGGTGCTGTTCTCCCTGCTGGTGGCGCGCCTGATGACGCCGCTGCTGGCCGCCTATTTCCTCAAGCCCCACGCCCATCCCAAGCCCCCGCGCGAGATGCCCGAGCGCTACCGCAAGGCGCTCGACTGGGCGCTGGCCCACCGCTGGGCCTCGCTCGCCCTCAGCATCGTGTTCCTGGTGCTGTCGGTGGTGCTGGCCAGCACCATCCCCACCGGCTTCCAGCCCTCGGGCGACCCCGGCTACGTCTACATGGGCGTCCAGGGGCCGCCCGGCGCCACCCGCCGCGACATGGAGCGCGCCGCGCTCGAGACCACCCGCCTGTTCGAGGCCCAGCCCGACGTGCAGACCGTGTTCGCCCAGATCGGCTCGCCCGGCGCCAACGGCGACCTGACCTCGGGCCGCATCGTCGCCAAGCTGAAGGACCACCGGTCGCACACCACCGACCAGATGAAGCAGCTGATGCGCGACAAGCTGGCCCTCGTCCCCGACGCCCGCATCACCTACCAGTCGGCCAACGGCGGCAGCGCCGACGCCGAGATCATCCTGGCCAGCCAGGACGGCAATGCCCTGGCCAAGGCTCAGGAGACCCTGCTGCGGCAGATGCGCGGCCTCGACAAGCTGATCGGCGACCCGCGCCCGGCCCCGCCGCCGGCCTCGCCGGAGCTGATCGTGCGGCCCAAGCCCCTGGAGGCCGCGCGCCTCGGCGTCACCGCCGACACCCTCGGCCAGATCGCCCGCGTGGCCACCATCGGCGACATCGACGCCAACGTCGCCAAGTTCCCCGACGGCGAGCGCCGCATCCCGATCCGCGTGCGCCTGCCCGAGGCCTCGGTCAGCGACCTCAATGTGCTCAAGCGCCTGCAGGTGCCCACCCTGTCGGGCAAGCTCACCGACCTGTCGGCCGTGGCCGACGTCGAGTTCGAGGCCGGCCCGGCCCGCATCCTGCGCTACGACCGCGAGCGGCGCGTGTCGGTCCAGGCCGACTTCAAGCCCCACGTGATCTCCGGCCAGGTCAACAAGGCGGTCGACGCCCTGCCGGTGATGAAGCACCTGCCCCAGGGGGTGCACCGCGCCACCTCGGAGGACGACGAGCAGCAGAACGAGCTGTTCGGTGGCATCGTCCTGGCCATGCTGGCCGGGGTGGGGCTGATCTTCGGCGTGATCGTCCTTCTGTTCCGCAGCTTCTTCAAGCCGCTGACCGTGTTCCCGACTCTGCTGCTGTCGCTCGGCGGCGCGTTCTTGGCCCTGTTCGCGGCGCAGAAGGCCTTCGATCTGCCGTCGATGATCGGCATCCTCATGCTGATGGGCCTGTCGGCCAAGAACTCGATCCTGCTGGTGGAGTTCGCCATCGAGCGCGAGCGCGAGGGCATGACCCGCAACGAGGCCCTCTACGCCGCCTGCCGCGAACGTTCGCGGCCGATCATCATGACCACCGTGGCCATGATCATGGGCATGGCCCCCACCGCGCTCGGCATCGGCCAGGGGGCGGAATGGCGCCAGCCCATGGCCATCTGCGTGATCGGCGGCCTGATCACCTCCACCGTGCTCTCGCTGGTGATGGTGCCGGTGTTCTACGAGATCTTCGACGACGTCGAGCTCTGGCTGAAGCGCAAGCTCGCCCGCTTCATCACCCCGGCGGAGGAACGGCCGAAAGTCGTGCCCACCGCCAACGCGGCCGAGTAGCGCCAACTCGCGACCTCTCCCGCTCGCGGGAGCGGTTGCGACAGAGGGCTGATTTCACGCCGCTGTGCTTGTATAGGGTGGCCAATCGGCTGAGGTTGCGGCCGAGCCCGGCGGGTGTGTGATTCGCTCCGCGTGTGCGTGATTTCGACGGAGGCGAACCATGATCCGAAAGCGGCGTACGCGCATCGTGGCCACCTTGGGCCCCGCCAGCCGCGCTCCGGAACAGGTGATCGCCCTGGCCAAGGCAGGAGCCGACGTGTTCCGCCTCAACTTCAGCCACGGCAGCCACGAGGACCACGCCGCCGCCTGTGCCGCGGTGCGCGCCGCCTCCGAGGCGCTGGACCGGCCGCTGGGCGTGCTGGCCGACCTGCAGGGCCCCAAGCTGCGCCTCGGCCAGTTCGAGAAGGGCTTCATCGAGGTCAAGCCCGGCCACGTCATGACGATCGACCTCGACAAGGCCGTCGGCAACGAGAAGCGGGTGGGCATGCCCCACCCCGAGATCTTCGCCGCCATGAAGCCGGGCGGCCTGCTGCTGGTCGACGACGCCCGCGTGCGCCTGAAGATCAAGAGCTGCGACAAGACCTCCGCCGTGGTCGAGGTGATCGCCGGGACCAAGCTGTCCGACCGCAAGGGCGTCACCCTCAAGGACGCCGTCCTCAACCTGCCGGCCATGACCGAGAAGGACCACAAGGACCTGGCCTTCGCCCTGCGCCTGGGCGTCGACTGGGTGGCCCTCAGCTTCGTGCAGCGCGCGGAAGACGCCGCCCAGCTCAAGAAGCTGGTGGAGGGCCGCGCCGCGTGCCTCGCCAAGATCGAGAAGCCCTCGGCCATTGAGCGCCTGGACGAGATCCTCGACTACTGCGACGGCCTGATGGTGGCCCGCGGCGACCTCGGGGTGGAGATGGAGCCCGAGGATGTGCCCGTCGCCCAGAAGATCATCCTGCGCACTGCCCGCCGCCGCGGCGTGCCGGTGATCGTCGCCACCCAGATGATGGAGTCGATGGTGTCCTCGCCCGCGCCCACCCGCGCCGAGGCGTCCGACGTGGCCAACGCCGTCTACGAGGGCGCCGACGCCATCATGCTGTCGGCCGAGAGCGCCTCGGGCGACTATCCGATCGAGGCGGTGACCATGATGAACCGCATCGCCGAGCGGGTGGAGCAGGACCCCCTGTGGCCCGAGCTGATGCAGGCCGAGCACGGCCCGCTGGAAGACCACGACGCCGACATCCTGATCTCCGCCGCGCGCAAGGCCGCCGAGAACCGCTCCACCTCGTGCCTGGTCGCCTTCACCCTGACCGGCGGCGCCGCCCGCCGCCTGGCGCGCGAGCGGCCGCTGCAGCCGGTGCTGGCGCTGACCCCCAACATCGACGTCGCCCGCCGCCTCGCCTTGGTGTGGGGCCTGGAGGCCCGCGTCGCCGGCCAGCCCGACAGCCTGGATTCCATGACCGCCGAGGCCGTGGAGATCGCCTGCGAGCTCGGCATGGCCCCTCCCGGCGGCCGCGTCCTGATCGTCGCCGGCACCCCGTTCGGCCAGACCGGCACCACCAACCTCCTGCGCATGGCCCACGCCCCCACGCGGATTCGGCGCAAGGCGGGGACGGGCGAGGGCTGACCCGCCGGCGCCTGCAAACCTACTTCTCCTTCCCCTCGATGGGGAGTGAGAGCCATCGCCGGAGGTGATCGATCGAACGGGATAGGGGTCCTTCGGTGCGCTATCGGGAAGGGCAATAGAGGCGGTACAGCCTCCCTCGCTCTTCCGGATACCGACTGCCGCCACCCCCACCCAACCCTCCCCATCGAGGGGGAGGGCGATGCGAGTATCCTTTCGTCAGCTGAGGCGTTGAGGCCCTCATGACCGATTTCCTCGCCGCCGACTGGGGCACCAGCAACCTGCGCGCCTGGCGGCTGGGCGCGGACGGGAGCGTCAAGGCCGTGCGCCGCCTGCCCTGGGGCGTGGCGGGGCTGGAGCCCGGCGAGGCCGCCCGCAAGCTCGCGGAGGAACTTCGCCCGGCGCTCGGCGCCGAGCATCTGCCGGCGATCCTCTGCGGCATGGTCGGGTCGGCCATGGGCATCGCCGAGGCGCCCTACGCCGACTGCCCCGCCGGCGCCGAGGACATCGCCCAGCGGCTGCTGCAGGTCGACGACGACACCTTCATCGTCCCGGGCCTGCGCTGCGCCCGTCCCGACGGCTATCCCGACGTGATCCGCGGCGAGGAGACCAAGGTGCTCGGCTGGCTCAGCCTCGACCCGCGCCGGCGGCAGGGCGACCACGTGCTGTGCCTGCCCGGCACCCACGGCAAGTGGGTCCGGGTCAAGGACGGCCGCATCCACGACTTCATGACCTGCATGACCGGCGAGCTCTACGCCCTGCTCAGCGAGAAGAGCGTGCTCAAGCCCGGCGCCCCGCCCGACGACGCCGCGGCCTTCGAGGAGGGCCTCAACTTCGGGGCCGGGGAGGGCCCGCTGGCCTCGCGCCTGTTCACCGTGCGCGCCCGCCGCGTGGGGCCCGACCCGGGCGAACGCCTGCCGGCCGGCCAGGCGGCCGCCTTCCTCTCGGGCCTGCTGATCGGCGACGAAGTCTCGCGCCTGCCGCAACTTCTGGGCCTGGATCGGGGTTCGACCATCGGCCTGATGGGCGAGCGGAGCCTGTGCGATCTCTACGCTCCGGCCCTCTCCCTCCGGGGACTGACGACCTTGGAAGTCGATGCCGAGCAGGCGGTGATCGCCGGCCTGGCGTCCCTCAATGGAGCACGGCGATGAACTTCGAGGAGGCCCTGGCCGAGAGCGGGGTGGTGGCCATCATCCGCAGCGTGACGCCGGCCGAGGTGCTGAAGGTGGGCGAGGCCCTGCACCAGGCCGGCGTGCGGGTGGTCGAGGTGCCGCTCAACTCGCCCGACCCCTACGACAGCATCGACCGCCTGGCCACCGAGTTCAAAGGCCGCCTGTTCGTGGGCGGCGGCACCATCCTCACCCAGACCGAGGCCGACGCCGTGGCCGCGGCGGGCGGGCGCCTGATGGTCTCGCCCAACACCGACCCGCACGTCATCCGCCGGGCCGCGGCCATGGGCATGATCCCGTTCCCCGGCTTCGCCACGGCCAGCGAGGCCTTCGTCGCCATCGAGGCCGGCGCCCGGCACCTGAAGTTGTTCCCCGCCTCCACCTACGGCCCCGGGCACCTGAAGGCGCTGAAGGCTGTGCTGCCCAAGGACGTCGCCATCGCTCCGGTGGGCGGCGTCGGCGCCGCCGAGATGGCCGAATGGCGCAAGGCCGGCGCCGCCTGTTTCGGCATCGGCGGCGAACTCTACAAGCCCGGAATGGCGCCGGACGAGATCCATCGCCGCGCCGTGGAGCTGGTGCAGGCGGAGAAGGCGGCGAGAAGCGACCGCTGACGTCGCAAGCCTACCCGAACACCTCCTCCATCAGCCCCGTCATCTGCGCCCACGACCGCCGGTCCGCCCGCGCGTCGTAGCGTAGCACCTGGGGCATGCCCATCGCGTCCACGTCGGGGTTAGTGAAGCTGTGCACCACCCCGCCGTAGAGCGTCACCTGCCAGTCGGCCTTGGCTTCGGTCAGAACGCGGATGAACTCGGCGCGGCTGTCCGGCGCGATGGCCGGGTCGTCCTGGCCGATCATGGCCAGGATCTTGGTCGCCGCGACCCCGTCCGCCCCGCCCGCGGCCAGGGACGGGACCTTCATCCCGCTGTGGAAGCCGATCGCGGCCTTGATGTCCGAGCAGGTCGCCAGCTCGAAGGCGATGGTCCCGCCGAAGCAGAAGCCGATCGCCGCGATCCGCTCGCCGTCCACGCCCTCCTGCGCCCTGAGCGCCTTCAGGGGCGCGCTCACCCGGTCCTGCAGGCCGGGGATGTCCGAGGTCAGGGCCCCCAGCATCGGCATCACCTGGTCCATCGCGGTCACCTGTCGGCGCTCGCCCCACAGGTCGCAGGCCAGGGCCACATAGCCGAGCTCGTCGGCGATCCGCTCGGCCCGCTCCAGCGCGTGGGCCGACAGGCCGAACGCCTCCGGGAACACCAGCACCCCCGGCGTCTTGCCCGACGCGGCCTTTCGCGGCGAAGCGGGCCGGCACAGGCTCCCGATCATGCTCAGTCCGTCGGCGTCGTAGCGCAGCTCTCGTCCAGCCATGGGGCGTCCTCCAGGGGGTTTGCGGCCGGCATGGCGGCACGGCGGGGAAGGGCAGGTCAAGGGGCAAGGCGCCGGTCTCTAGCCCGTCTTTGCGAGGCCGCCGATCTCGGATACCATCGGTTTGCGGATCATCGCCGCAGCAAGCCCGGGGGGCCTTGGCCATGGAGTTCGATCGCAGGGCGTTCGTGAATGGTCTGGGCGCCGCCGCGGGCGCCAGTTTGGGAGCCGCCGGCCTGGCCGGGGCCGCTGAGCCCCGCTCCGGGCGCACGCCCACCACCCGCAAGGACTGGGACCGCATCATCGGCGCGGGCTCATATGCCGGCGGATTCACCTGCGTGCACACCGCCCAGCTCACCGAGGGCCCATTCTACTACGAGTCCTCGCTCGAGCGCCGGGCCATCGCCGAGCGCCTGCCCGGCGTCCCCCTGCGCCTCGGCATCACCCTCGGCGGCCTGGCGGCGGCAGACCGCTGCTTCCCCCTGGCCGGCGTGGTGGTCGACATCTGGCAGACCAACGCCACGGGGCTCTATTCCAACGTGGGCCCCGACCTGCAGCCGGTCGACACCACCGGCCAGACCTTCCTGCGCGGGCATCAGGTCACCGACCCGAAGGGCTACGTCGAGTTCGACACCATCGTGCCCGGCTGGGAAGTCGTGGCCGCGGCGCCGCCCGTGATCGCGGCCCTGCGCACTACCCACATCCACGTCAAGGCGTTCCACGACCGCGAGGTCCTGACCACCCAGCTGTTCTTCCCCGATGAATTGATAGACCAGCTCTATGCCGACGTGGAGCCCTACAGGTCCCACCGCCTGCTGACGGCGCCCGGCCTGGACCATTCCTACGAGCGCATCCGCAACGGGCAGGACATCTTCTTCCAGCAGGCCCGCCCCCAGCCGATGACCGTCGAGCGGGTCAACGGCGTGCTCGTGGCCAAGGCGACCATCGGCGTGCTCAGCCAGGGCGACCGGGGCTTCAGGACATTGTTCCGCTGATCCTCGCCGCCGCTCGTCCGGCGCGGGCGCCGGCATCAAGGCCGGCCGCCGGGTCCGCCTGAGGCGGCGAACCCGGCTTCGCCTTGTCGATCACATCCTGTGGTCGCGGGTGCAGACGTTCTCCTTGAGCTCCATGCCCGGCTCGCGCTTGAACTTGACCGTGGTGGTCCAGGGCGCGGTGTAGGTCTTGGGGTCGTTGGTGGTGATGGCGTCGGTCAGCACCTTGCCGCCGTCGCCGAGGCTCAGGCGTTCGGTCACCTTCATCTGGTCGGAGTGGGGCAGGCCCGCCTTGTCCAGCCAGGTGCGGTTGTCGTTGTTGATGGTGTCGACCACCAGGGTCTTGCCGTCCCAATGCCCGGTGGAATCGCCCAGCCACTTGGGATCGTCGTCGTCGACCGGCGGCTGGCCGATGTAGATCAGCCGCGTGGTGTGGTTGGCTTCCTGGATCACGTCGAGCTGGCCGTTGGCCTGCAGCAGCAGCATCGGATAGGGCGCGTACATCAGGCGCGGCACGCCGTGCGGCAGGCACGAGTCGATCGGATCCTTCACGTTCTTGGCCGCGCGTTCGGCCACGCGCTGCTCATAGATCTTCTTGGCTTCCGGCCGCAGGGGCGGCACGGCCCCCTTGTCGGTCTTGATAGTCGGGATGAAAGCCTCCACCTGCCACTTGCCGGTGAAGTCCGGGTGATCGGCGGCCGGGGCGGCATGAGCGGCCCCGAACGAGGCAAAGCTCAGCAGGCAAGCCGCGGCGCCAGCCGCGGCAACTGATTTGGACATGAATTCCTCCCCTGCCCCGACTTAGCGAGCCGTGGTCGTGCCGTCGGGATTCGACGCGTTCCGGTTGTTTTCTTCGCACACGTATTCCGAGATCCGGTGGCCGTTGTCCCAGTTGTCGATGAGGCGCGCCGTCCACGGATGGGCGTAGGCCTTCGGGTCCTCGAAGGTCATCATGTCTTCGAGCTGCTTGCCGCCGTCGATCTTGCGGATGCGCTCGGTGGTCTGCAGTTCATCCGAATGGGGCGTGCCGAGTTGGTCGATGATGCCGGCGCTGGAGATGCCCTTGGAATGGACCACCAGGGTGTCGCCTTCCCAATGGCCGACCGAATAGCCGTTGAAGGTCAGAGGCACCTTCTCGGGCATCTTCTGGTCCATGTGGATGTAGCGGACGTTGTGGTTGACCGCGTGCATCAGGGTGATCATGCCCTTGGTCTGCACGATCTGCACGCCGTAGGGCGCGATCATCAGGCGGGGCAGGCCGTGGGGCATGCAGTTGGTCGACGGGTCGGCGTGCGGCGTGTTGTTGATCTGGGCCTGGACGTTGGCGTCGAACTTGGCCTTGCCCCAGGCGGTGAAGGGCGGCATCACGTCGCCGACCGCCCAGGTGATCTCGCTGTCGGGGATGTCGTCGACGGAGCCTCGGCCCATATGGGGCTTCATGTCCTTCGTCAGGTGCGCCCGGCCCGCCGCCATCCAGGTTCCCTGGATGTCGTGCGGATCGGGATTGGGCGGCTTGGCGGGCTGGGCCTGTGAGGCCCCGGCGCCGGCCAGCGACACGGCCATGGCCGCAATCGCCCCGCGAATGACGAACTGATATTCCCTGCCCATCGCCTCTGTCCTTTTTTTGCGGACCGTTTGATCGCCTCAGCGACGCTCATCGCCGATGATCTGTCAAGACAATCCGTGGAGCCGGAGCCAAGTCGTGATTTCAAGATCGCCGCCGGGGCCCCGGCGCGCGGGGGCTGAGGAAGCCGGCCTCGCCGACCGTCATGGCTCAGGCTGCCGGTGTTTGGGCCGAAGGGCGAAGGAGTATCCATGACCATGAGAAGCTCAGTTATCGCGTGCGCCGTGCTGGCGCTCGGCGCCTCGTCGGCCGTGACCGGCGGCGTGGCCGAGGCGGCGACCGCCGCCCCCGCCAGGGATTGCGCCGCCGACGGCGCGATCTCCTACATCTGCGGCCTGACCAGCGTCGAGGACATGGTCAAGGTCCCGCACGGGCGCTGGATCATCGGCAGCTCGATGAAGCTCGGCAAGCAGGCGCCCGACAGCCAAGGGCTCTATCTGATCGACTCCCAGGCCAAGACCGGCCACCGCGCCGTCATCCGGCCCGGTCCGGCGCAAGGCAAGGCGCCCTACGCCGGCTGCACGCGCCCGGATTTCGCGGCGATGGTCAGCCACGGCCTCGAACTGCGCCCCGGCAAGGACGGCCACGACACCCTCTACGCCATCAACCACGGCGGGCGGGAGACGATGGAGCTGTTCGATCTCCGCGAGACCAAGGGCGAGCCGGTCCTGACCTGGAGCGGCTGCGTGAAACTGCCGGCGAACGCCTGGATCAATTCCGTCGCCGCTCTGCCGAACGGGGCCTTCGCCGTCACCAAATATTCGGACCTGGACAAGATCAACCTCACCCCGGTGCTCAAGGGCGAGCTCACCGGCACGGTCTATATCTGGCGGCCGGGCGCGGGGTTCACCGAGATGAAGGGCGCGCGGCTTTCCGGGAACAACGGCATCGTCGCCACGCCGGACGGCAAATACCTGTTCGTCGACGACTACGGCCGCCGCCGGGTGATGCGCTACGCCCTGGACGGCTCCGAGCCGCCGAAGTCGGCCGAGGTCGCCTTCTGTCCCGACAATGTCCGCTGGGCCCCCGACGGATCGATCCTGGTCGCCGGCCAGGACATGTCGTTGGCCAAGCCCGCGCAGGGGCCGAACCCCTGGGGCGTGGCCCGGCTGGACCCCAGGACCATGGCCGTCACCCCGGTCCTGACCGAGCCCGGCAGCAAGGCGTTCGACAACGGGACCGTCGCCCTGCAGGTCGGCAAGACCCTGTTCATCGGCACTTTCCGCGGCGACCGGGTGGCCTATGCCTCGGTGAAGTGAGGGGCGGGCGGCCTATTTCTTGGCCACCCCCACGGTGCCGTCCGCGCTCACCGGGTTGCGGTTGTTCTCCTCGCAGATGTACTCGATGAAGCGGATGTCCGGCCGCCAGTCGTAGAGCAGCCGCGCGGTCCACGGCTTGGTGTAGACCTTGGGGTCGTCGAAGGTGACGAGGTCCTCCAGCTTCTTGCCGCCGTCGATCTTCCTGATGTGCTCGACCAGGTGCATGTCCCCGCTCTTGGGCCGGTCGGCCTGGTCGAGCGTGGTCAGGCCGCCCGTGGTGGCCACGGTGTCGACCACCAGGGTGTCGCCCTCCCAATGGCCGACGGAATGCCCCGCATAGGTGGGGTTGAGGTCGTCGCCCGACGGGTGCTGCTCGTTCAGGTAGATGAAGCGCATCAGGTGCTGGATCTCGTGCAGGATGATCACCTGCCTGGGCTGGGTCACCACCTCGATCGGATAGGGCGCGGTCATCACCTTCGGCATGCCGCTCGGCAGGCACAGGGTGGAGGTGTTGACCACCGGCTTGCCGTCCTTGTCCGCCTGGCGCCGGCGCAGGAAGTCGGCCTTGGCCGCCGCCGTCCACGGCGGATCGCCGCCCTCCACCGGCAGGTACTGGAACGAGTTGGACTCCGGCATGTAGACGCCGTTCAGGTCGTGCGGATCCCGCGTCGGCTCGGGCCAGGGCTTGGGCGCCGGCAGGCCGGTCTGCGCCGACGCCGCGGCCGCGGCCAGGGTCGCGAGAACGGCGGTCGCCGCCGCTGCGAAGACTACGCCCCTCATGGTTCCTCCTCCTTATGATTTATAAGCAATGGGAACCACCCGCCTGCCGGCGCGTCAACCGGGGCCGGGATCAGGGGACCGCCTTACACCCGCATCCGGTAGGGCGAAGGCGTGGCCGAGCGGTCCGCCGGCCCTGTGGG
>DASYBX010000098.1:0-17956 GCA_036500495.1 Caulobacteraceae bacterium | reverse complement strand
CTGAAGCGGACCGGGAACGTCAGGTTCTCACGTCTGGTGGTGATCGTCGGCGGCTTTGTCGGCGCGGCCGTCTCTCTGGCCGCCATGCTGGTCTCCCACGACCTGACCGTCGTCGCGATCTCGCTCTCGGCCGGCTTCTTCTTCGCCGAGCTGATCGTGGGGCCGATCTGGGCGACGCCGATGGACATCGCTCCCGACCACTGCGGCACCGCGGCGGGGCTGATGAACATCGGCTCGGCGTCGGCGGCCATCATATCGCCGATCGTCGGCGGCTACCTGATCGACGCCACCGGCAACTGGTACCTGCCGTTCATCGTGTCGATGGGGATGCTGGCGCTAGGATCGGGCTGCGCCTTCCTGATGCCGCTCGGCGCCCGTCCCGTCGCCGACGGCGCGCCCGGCCAGACGAGGTGAGCGCGCGAGGCGCCTGGTAGCTGGGGGCGGGATCGAACCGCCGACCTGTGGGTTATGAATCCACCGCTCTAACCATCTGAGCTACCCAGCCAAGCGCGCTCGGCGAGGGCGCGGTTATAGGGGCAGCGATCTGGTTCTTCAAGCGGGTTGGGAGAAGCCGCGCGAGCCGCTAGGTTCGCGCCCATGAAGGCAGTTCAGTTATTGGGTTCGGCCAAGGACGGCGGGGCGGAAACCTATTTCCTGTCCCTCGTCGAGACCTTGCAGGCGCACGGGATGCCCGAGGCCTGTGCGCTCAGGCCGCATGCCGGACGCGTGCGGCGCGTCCAGGACCTCGGCGTGCCCGTGGTCGAGGCCGGCTTTGGAGGCCCGCTCGATCTGATGACCGCCGGCCGCATCAAGCGCTTCGCCCGCAAGGAGGACGCCGGCGCCCTGATCGCCTGGATGAACCGCGCCGCCCGCCACACGCCGCGCGGCCCCTGGGCCCGAATCGGCCGGCTCGGCGGCTACTACGGCCTGAAGTACTACCGCGGCTTCGATCACCTGGTGGCCAACACCCGCGACATCGAACGCTGGATCGTGCGGCGGGGCTGGCCGGCGGGCAAGGTCAGCTACATCCCCAACTTCGCCGAGCCGGGCGCGGGCGCGCCGATCGACCGGGCCCTGCACGATACCCCGGCCGACGCCCCGCTGCTGCTGGGGATGGGACGGCTGCACGCCTCCAAGGCGCACGACATCTCGATCCGGGCGCTGGCCGAGCTGCCGGGCGCCTATCTTTGGATCGCCGGCTCGGGCCCCCTGGAGGGCGAGCTCAAGGCCCTGGCGGACCAGGTCGGTGTGTCGGACCGGGTGCGCTTCCTGGGCTGGCGCGACGACGCCCCCAGCCTCTACCGCACCGCCGACGCCTGCCTGTTCCCCTCGCGCTTCGAGCCGCTCGGCAATGTGATCATCCAGGCCTGGGCCCACGGCCTGCCGGTGGTGGCGGCGATGAGCGATGGTCCGGCCGCCCTGATCCGGCCCGAACAGGATGGCATACTCGTTCCGATCAACGATGTTCGCGCCTTGGCGATGGCCGCTCGGCGCCTGATCCTCAACGTCGGCCTGCGCCAGCATCTGGCCGAGGCGGGGGAGACTCGGGTGCGCGAGGAGTTTTCGGCGGGCCACGTCGTCGACAAGTGGCGCGAGCTGCTCGAGCCCTATGGAGTGGGATGATGTGCGGGGTGGTCGGATTGATCGGCGGGGGCTCGACGGCCACCGCCCGTGAGATGATCGAGACCCTGGCCCACCGGGGGCCCGACGGCATTCGCGTCGAGGCGGTGGAGACCGACCAGGTGAAGGGCGCCCTGGCCCACGCCCGCCTGTCGATCATCGACCTGGAAGGCGGCTGGCAGCCGCTGCACGCGGCCGGCTGCACCGTGATCGGCAACGGCGAGATCTACAACTACAAGGAGCTGGCCGAGGAATACGGCCTGAAGGGCAAGCTCGAGACCGGCTCGGATTTCGAACCCCTGCTGCACCTCTACGCCCAGCAGGGCGAGAAGGTGTTCGACAAGCTGCGCGGCATGTACGCCTTCTGCCTGATCGGCCACGACGGGCGGGTGTGGCTGGTGCGCGACCCGTTCGGCATCAAGCCGCTGTATTGGCGCCAGGCCGAGGGCCTTCTGCAGTTCGCGTCCGAGCCCCGCGCCCTGCTGCGCGAGATGAAGCAGGTGCAGGTCGAGCCCGAGCCGATCCAGGAACTGCTCGCCTTCAACTATTCGCTGGGCCGCAACACCGTGTTCCGCGGCGTCCGGCGGCTGAAGCCCGGCGAGGTGGCCGAGGTGGTCTACGGCCGCCCGGCGCCCAAGCGCGTCCGCTCGCCGCTCGGCAAGCCCGACCCGATCCCGCGCGACGAGGCGGGCCTGCTGTCCGCGCTCGACCGGGTGTTGGAGGACAGCGTCACGCTGCACCAGCGCTCCGACGTGCCCTACGGCCTGTTCCTCTCCGGCGGCATCGATTCGGCGGTGATCGCCTGCATGATGGCGCGGCTGAACGAGCGGCCCGTGACCGCCTTCACCTGCGGCTTCGAAGCGACCTCCGGCAAGACCGGGGTCAGGGACGAGCGGGCGGCGGCCGAGAAGGTGGCCCGGGCCCTGAACCTCGACTGGCGCGAGGTGACCTTCGGCGAGGACGACTTCTGGCGCACCCTGCCCGAGGTCGCCTGGGCGCTCGACGAGCCGACCACGGACTACGCCGCCTTGCCCACCTACAAGCTGGCCGAGGCGGCCAAGGGCGAGCTGAAGGTGGTGCTGACCGGCGAGGGCGGCGACGAGCTGTTCGCCGGCTACGGCCGCTACCGCCGCGCCCTGCGCCCGCCCCTGTTCGGCGGCCGGGAGTCCGGGCCGCGGCCGACCTCGCCCTGCCTGCACGACAACGGCGCCCTGGCGGTGGAGCGCTGGCGCCAGGCCACCGACCCCCGCACCGCCTTGAGCCCGGCGCTCGGCGCGCTCGACCCGCTGCAGCAGGCCCAGGCGCGCGACATCGCCGGCTGGCTGCCCGCCGACCTGCTGCTCAAGCTCGATCGCTGCCTGATGGCCCACGGCGTGGAGGGCCGCACCCCGTTCCTCGACCCGGAGGTGGCGCGCTTCGCCTTCTTCCTGCCCGACAAGTTCAAGGTGCGCGGGCGCATGGGCAAGTGGATCCTGCGCCGCTGGCTGCAGCGCCACTGCCCCGGCGCGGACCCGTTCGGCCGCAAGGCCGGCTTCACCACCCCGGTGGAGACGTGGATCGCCCCGCGCGCCAGCCTGATCGGGCCACGCCTCGCCGAGGTCGAAGGCGTGCGCCGGTTCTGCGACGCCGCGGCGGTGAAGACGGTGTTCCGCGACGAGCGCCTGGCCGAACACCGCTGGCCACTGCTGTTCTTCGCCGTGTGGTGGGGCATCCATCTGGACCGGCTGAAGCCGGCCGACGCCCTGGCGCGCCTGATCTGAGAACAGGCCGGACGGCCCGGATCGGCCGAAGGCCTGCAAAGCCATGAGCTTGCTGTGTTAAGGTGGCGCTCGCCTCTGAGGGGAGTCGAGATGAGCGCGGCCAAGACCAAGGGCGAAGCGGCCGGAGCGACGCCCCGCCCCGGGAGCTGGGTGGCGATCATCAAGTCGGTGAACAGCTACCTGGCGTTCGTGGTGCTGGTGCTGCTGGTGGTCAACGCCGTGCTCGGCGCCGTGGTGCTGCGCGGCCAGGGGCCGAACCAGACGTTGGCGCTCTACGCCTTCATTGCGCTGGTTGTCCTGCTGGTCGCTGTGGTCACCGCCATGGCCTATATCAGGCCGAGCGCGGTCAACGGCGACGCCCTGCAGCAGCTGCAGGCCTTCAGCCGGAAGGCCTCCGGCAGCTGGTGGGAGCTGATCACCTCGGACGGGACCATGGTGGTCAGCCACCTGCGCATCTCCGCCGACCCCGCGACGGCGACCCTGCGCATCCAGGGCCAGGCCTATGACGCCAAAGGCGCGCGCACCGCCGAGTGGGCGACCAAGGCCAGCTGCATCGACCTGACCAACAAGACCGTCTTCTACTATTGGAAGGGCTGGAAGCACGCGAGCCCGCACGACAGCTTCGAGGGCATGGGCGAAATCGGCTTCGACGACGCGATGGACACCGCCACCGGCTACTATTCCGACACCAACTTCGGCGACCTGAAGAGCACGACGATCCGCCGGTTCCTCATGCGGCGGGTGACGGCGAAGGAGGAGCAGAGCCTGAAGTCGGGCCCGCAAGCTCTGTCGGCCCTGATCCAGGCGCTCGCGCTGGAATATGCGCTGGCCTAATCGCCTCCGCCGCCCAGGCCCTCGACGGCCTTTTCGCGACCGACGATCGAGCCGGACTGGAACAGGTATTCGCGCAGCTTCGCGTCGAACTGCCTGTCGTTGCGCCGCAGCCACTCGAGCACCATGCTGGCGTGCTCGATCTCCTCGTGGGCGTTGTGCAGCAGCACCGCCTTCAATTCTTCATCCGGGGTGTCGTCGGCGCGCTGGTAGTACCAGTCGACGGCCTCCAGCTCCTCCATCAGCGACGAGATGGCGTAGTGCATCGTCTTGGTGTGGTCGCTGAGCTTCTCGACCGGGACGTGGAAGGTTTCGTGGGCCATGCGCGCCTCCTGGACTGACGTCCCGGGAGCGCCTGGCTCCGGCTAGGGTTCCGCCAGCAGCGCCGCGACCTTCTCGCCGATACCCATCGACGCGGTCAGGCCCGGGCTCTCGATGCCGAACAGGGCGATCAGGCCGGGCAGGCCGTGGCGTTCGGCGCCGTCGATGCGGAAGTCCGGCTGATGCTCGCCGGGACCGTGCAGCTTGGGCCGGATGCCGGCGTAGTCGGGGCTGAGCGCGCCGTCGGGCAGGCCTGGCCAGAAATGGCGGACGTAGCCGTAGAAGGCCGGGGCGCGGCCGGGATCGACGTCGTAGTTCTCCACCTCGACGAACTGCAGGTCCGGGCCGAAGTGGGCCCGGCCGCCCATGTCGCGCTTGTAGTGGATGCCGAGCGCGCTCGGCCCCGGCGGCGGATAGACTAGACGGCGGAACGGCGGCTTGGCGTTGAGGGCGAAGTAGACGCCCTTGCCGTAGTGCAGGGCGGGGATCTGGTCGCCCGGATAGTCGGCGACGCGCGCGGCGGCGGCCTGCGCCCCGAGCCCGGAAGCAATGATCAGTTGACGGACGGTCAGCTCGGCCGGGTCGTCGCCGCCGGTGCGGACCTTGAACCCGCCCCCCGGCAGGGCCTCGGCGCCCTCGAACGGCGTGGCCGTCGCCACTGCCCCGCCGTGCGCCTCGATCTCCCCTTCCAGGGCCACCATGTAGCCGTGGCTGTCGAAGATGCCGGTCTCGGGCGACCACAGGCCCATCACGGCCTTGGCCTCGGGCTCCATGGCCTTGACCTCGTCGGCGGTCAGCAGCCGCAAGCCCTCGACGCCGTTGATCCTGGCCTGCTCGGCCACCGCCTCCACGCGGGGCGCTTCCTCCTCGTCGGTCGCCACGACGATCTTGCCGCACTTGTCGAAGCCGACGCCGTGGGCCTGAAGGAACGGGTAGAGCAGCCGGCGCCCGCGCACGCACAGCTCGGCCTTCAGCGAGCCCGTGGGATAGTAGAGCCCGGCGTGGATCACCTCGGAATTGCGCGAGGAGACGCCTTGGCCGATCAGCCGCTCCTTCTCCAGCACCACCACCGACTTGCCGGCCAGCGCCAGGAAGTAGCCGCAGGCCATGCCCACCGCGCCCGCCCCGACCACGGCGGCGTCGAAATCGAATTCAGGTGAAGATGTCATCCAGCCCGCTATGCCCTGTTGCGTCTTGCGCCGCGAGAGGCAGGATGGCCCGCCGCAAAGCCTAGGTTCCCGCCCTCCAGGCGATAGAACGACAAACCTGCCCTCCAGTAGCCGCCAGGCGATAGGGCAAAGATCATGAGGTTCCCGATGATCGAGCTGGTGATCGAATCCCACAGGAAGGATCTCGGCGGCTTCGAGGTCGGGCGGGTGCTGCCGTTCGCCAAGAAGCGCATGGTCGGGCCGTTCGTGTTCCTCGACCACATCGGCCCGGCCCAGTTCGCCTCGGGCCAGGGCATCGACGTGCGCCCGCACCCGCACATCGGCCTGTCGACCGTCACCTACCTGTTCGACGGCCAGATCTTCCACCAGGACAGCCTGGGCTACGAACAGGCGATCCGGCCCGGCGAGGTCAACTGGATGACCGCCGGCAAGGGCATCGTCCATTCCGAGCGCACCGAACTGCCCCTGCGCCAGAGCGGCCAGGCGATGCACGGCATGCAGGCCTGGGTGGCCCTGCCTGTGGAGAACGAGGAGGACGATCCAGCCTTCTTCCACCACGGGCCGGAAGACCTGCCCACCTACGAATACGGCGGCCTGTGGGGCCGGCTGATCGCCGGATCCGCCTTCGGCGCGTCGGCCAACGTCAAGACCCACTCGCCGATGTTCTACGTGCACTGGGAGATGCAGCCGGGCGTCACCGGCGGCCTGCCTTCCGAGCACAAGGAGCGCGCCGCCTTCGTCGCCCGCGGCAAGGTCGACGTGGAGGGCCAGGAGTTCGGCCAAGGGCAGATGATCGTGTTCACGCCCAAGTCCGATCCCCGCATCACCGCCCTGCAAGCCTCGACCCTGATCCTGCTCGGCGGCGAGCCGCTCGGCCAGCGCTTCATCTGGTGGAACCTGGTGTCCCACTCCATGGACCGCATCGAGCAGGCCAAGGCCGACTGGAAGGCCGGCCGCTTCCGCCTGCCCCCGCACGACAACCAGGAGTTCATCCCCCTCCCCGAAACGCCCCCGCCGCCCCCGGCAGAGCCGATGTCCTAGGCGCTGGCATGGCGCGCGACAAAGGCCTGGAAGAGCAGATCCGCGAGGAGCTCGGCCGGCTGGACGGGCTCCACGAGGTGGCGATGTTCGGCGGCCTGGCCTGGATGCTGGACGGCAACCTGCTGTGCGCCTGCCGTCATGACGGCCTGCTGGCGCGGCTGGGCAAGGGCAACGAGGCCTGGGCCCTGGCCATGCCAGGCGTCGGCGAGATGCAGATGGGCGCGCGCAAGATGAACGGCTGGGTGCGCGCCGATCCCGACGCCGTCGCCGACGATTCGGTGCGGGCCAGGTTGCTGGAAGGCGCCCTGGCCTTCGTGCGCACCCTGCCGCCGAAATAGAAAGCCCGCCCACCCGAGGCGCTGGCCTTAGAGGGATGGGTCCCGCAGGAAGTTCACCGGCCTCTGGTCGCCCTCGGGCCTGACCTCCCTGGCGGTAATGATGTCCGGCCCCAGCGTTTGCACAGCCTCGATCTCCGCCTGCGTGCGTTCCCGCAACTGATGGGCCCGCTCGGAGATGAAGAAGCGCAGAAGGCGCAGGTCAGGCGAGGCGTCCAGGACTTCGCCGACCAGGCCCTGGCTGCAGGTCAGGCAGTCGCCGGTCTCCAGCCGGATCGCCTCGCCGTCGCCGCGAAGGGCCCAGACCGAGCCGGCGACCACGAACAGCAAATCGAGCCCACCCGATTCGCCGGGGACCCTCAGGCCGATCGGCGGGGCGTCCTTCGCGGCCTCGGCTGCTGGCCGCAGAATCCAGGTCGCCACCAGGCCGCCTGAGGCGTCCCAGGTGCCGCCGTCGCGCGCCTCCAGCCCCGGCTGGCCCTTCACCGGGCGATAGCCGGCGTCCAGATCGCCGGCCCGCTGGAGGGCGAAGCGCGCCCCTTCGGCGTGATAGGGGTGGCGCCAGGCGGTGCGCTGGTCGGCCTCGGTCACCGCCTTGGGCGGCACGATCTCCACGTGGGCCATGGTCGCCGGCACGAACAGCTCCAGAAAGCCGAACGAAGCCTGCGGTGCCTCCGCCGGGGCGGGATCGACCGACAGCGGCGTCCTGGCGTTCTCCTCGGGCGAGGCGGGGGCGTAGGAATAGCGGAACTGGTCGTGCACCGTGCCGCCGTGCTGCACGATCACCGAGCCCGGCGCGGCCTCGGTGACCACGCCGTCGTAGGAGAAGAGGGCCCGCCCCGAGGTCGGGATGACGATGTGGGCGTGAGCCAGGTGGCAGTGCACGCCGGTGCGGCCGCCCTGCTCGGTCGGACCGAAGCTGAGCACGTGCTGGAACAGGACGAGCCCTTCGGTCGCCGCCTCGGCGCCGAAGTCCTTGTAGCCCGCCCACGGCCGGAAGGCGCCGAGCGCATAGTGCGGGTCGGCCTTGTGCAGCTGGAACAGCGGGCCGGGCGGCAGGGTGAGCCGGCGCCCGGTGATCGGGACCGTCGCTTGCGTCATGGCGGCCTCCTCGGTGCGACCCTTGCAGGAAGCGCCCAATGGTGGCCGGGGGATAGCGCGGACGCGTGACAATCGCTTGTGCCGCCAGGGATTGCCCGCGGAACAGGCGCCTCGTGCCAGCGCGCTCCGTCAGCCGCGGCAGACGAAGGCCGCCTGGCGGCACTCCTGGGTGGCGGCGAACAGCTCCAGGGTCTTGCCCGACATGTCCTGGAAGTCGCACAGGGCCTTGAACTCGTGCATCAGGTCCTCGACCTCGTCGAACACCACCACCGTGCCCGGCCTGATGTGCTTGTTGAGGTAGGTCAGCACGCACAGGGTCGAGCCGTAGAGGTCGGCGTCGATGTGGATCCACAGCTGGTCCTGGGGCGTGTAGTTCACCAGGAACGGGGGCAGGGTCTGGTCGAACCAGCCCTTGACGAACAGCACCCGCTCATCGTCGACCTTGGGCAGGGCGCCGCCGACGTCGAAATAGCCCTTCTTCTTCTCCTCGTTCCAGTCCTGGGGCAGGCCTTCGAAGGAGTCGAAGCCGAAGAAACGGCACGCCGGGTTCGGATTGAGCTCGCTCACCTTGCGGATCGACTCGCCCTTGAACACGCCGAATTCCAGGTAGTCGAACGGCCGGCCGCCGATCAGCTCGGCGGACACCAGGCTGTAGAGGGCGAAGCGGTCGATCACCCGGCGCTTCTGGCGCGCGAACACGTCGGCCGAGCGCGCGGCGAGGGCCAGGCGGGTGACGTCGTTGGCCTTGCCCCCGATCAGCAGCCGCGCCGCGTTGCGTTTGACGGCGTTGTACATGAACTCCCCCGGGAACTTGGCCAGAGACCTGGGCCCAGCGAAACTGGGCCCAAGGGAACTGGGCTTGCGGACAAGCTTCCAACTCGCCAGGGCGCGGTTGGTTCAGTCAGGGGAGCGGGATTCGCGCGTCGGTGCGTGTCAGTCGTCGCCGATCGCCACGTGCGCCTTGTGCCAGTATTCCGCGCCCGTCCAGAAGGTGATCGCCGCGGCGATCCACAGCAGCACATGGGCCACGGTGGTGGCGTTGCCCTGGATCTCGGGCTCGGCCGGCAGGCCCCAGGCGGCCCAGGAGCCGGCCAGCAGCTCGGCGAAGATGGCCACCATCTGCAGGGTGGTCTTCCACTTGGCGAGCATGGTCACGGGGATCTTGATGCCCTTGGGCGCCGCGCCCTCGCGCAGCGCGCTGACGGCGAACTCGCGGAACAGGATCACGGCGAAGGGGATGGCGGCCTGCGGCTGGGGGCCGAGCGCCGCCAGGCCCAGGATCGCGCCGCAGATCAGGATCTTGTCGCCGATCGGGTCGAGGATCACGCCCCAGGTCGAGGTGGCGTTCAGTTTGCGCGCCAGCCAGCCGTCGAAGAAGTCGGTGATGCAGGACAGCACGAACAGGATCAGGGCCCAGCGCTCCAGGTCGAACTGGGTGTCGGGCGTCAGGCTCTCGCTGACGAAGGGCACCCCGCCCGCCGCCGCGGCCAGGAACAGGAACATCAGCACGCCGCCCAGAATCCGGCCCGCGGTCAGGTAGTTGGGGATGTGCTTCATGATCACCCTTCCGGTCCGGCGGGGTCCGGACTCAGCTTCGAGCCTATAGCACGAGGGTCGCGCTCACGACCTGTGGAAGAAATCGTAGATCCGCTGGGCGAGTTGCGCCGAGACGCCCTCGACTTTCACGAGGTCGGCCGCCGCCGCCTTGGACACCCCCTTGGCCGAACCGAAGGCGTGCAGCAGCGCCTTCTTGCGCCCGGGCCCGACGCCCTCGATCTCGTCGAGCGGGTTCTTGCGCATCTCCATGGTTCGCCGCACGCGGTGGCTGCCGATGGCGAAGCGGTGGGCCTCGTCGCGCAGGCGCTGGAGATAGTAGAGGGCCGGGCTCTTGGGCTCGAGCATGAACGGCTCCCTGCCCGGCATGAAGAACCGCTCCAGCCCCGCGTCGCGGTCCGGCCCCTTGGCCACGCCGACCACGGCGATGTCGTCGACGCCGAGGTCGGCCATGATGTCGAGCGCCGCCTGCAGCTGGCCGGCGCCGCCGTCCATCAGCACCAGGTCCGGCCGTGCCGGGGTCTCGCCGGCCTCTTCCTCCTTGACCATCCGGCCGAAGCGGCGGGTCAGCACCTCGCGCATCATGCCGTAGTCGTCGCCGGGCGTGAGGTCCTGCGAGCGGATGTTGAACTTGCGGTACTGGTTCTTCAGGAAACCCTCGGGCCCGGCCACGATCATGCCGCCGACCGCATTGGTGCCCATGATGTGGCTGTTGTCGTAGACCTCGATGCGCTCGGGGCTGGCCTCCAGGCCGAAGGCCTCGCAGACGGCGGCCAGGATCTTCGACTGGGCCGAGCTCTCGGCCATCTTGCGCCCGAGCGCCTCGCGGGCGTTGGTCAGGGCGTGTTCGACCAAGCGCCGCTTCTCGCCGCGCTGCGGACGGGCGATCTCGACCCTGTGTCCGGCCTTCAGGCAGAAGGCCTCGGCGATCAGTTCGGCGTTGGGCGCCTCGTGCGACAGCAGGATCAGCCTGGGGATGGGCTTGTCCTCGTAGAACTGGCCGAGGAAGGAATCGACGATGTCCTCGTCACTGTCGGCCTTGTCGACGCGCGGGAAGTAGGCGCGGTTGCCCCAGTTCTGGCCGGCGCGGAAGAAGAACACCTGCACGCAGGCCTGGCCGCCCTCGGCGTGCAGGGCGAACACGTCGGCCTCGTCCACGGTCTCGGGGTTGATGCCCTGTTCCATGGAGATGGCCGACAGGGCGCGGATGCGGTCGCGCAGGCGCGCGGCGATCTCGAACTCCATGTCCCCGGCCGCCCGGCCCATCTCATCGGACAGCCGCTTCATCACCGCCCGGCTCTTGCCGCGCATGAAGTCATGGGCCTCCTCGACCAGCTCGCCATAGCCCTCCGTCGAGATCAGGCCGGTGCAGGGCGCCGAGCAGCGCTTGATCTGGTGCAGCATGCAGGGACGCGTGCGCGTCTCGTAGACGCTGTCCGAGCACGAGCGGAGCAGGAACGCCTTCTGCAGGATGTTGACCGTGCGGTTCACCGCCCAGGTCGACGCGAACGGGCCGAAGTAGTCGCCGGGCGTCGAGTGGACGCCGCGGTGCTTCCTGATCT
This sequence comes from Caulobacteraceae bacterium, assembly GCA_036500495.1. Taxonomy (GTDB): domain Bacteria; phylum Pseudomonadota; class Alphaproteobacteria; order Caulobacterales; family Caulobacteraceae; genus BOG-938. The sequence goes on along the minus strand of DASYBX010000098.1, from coordinate 6,662 downwards.
GCGGCGCGGCGTGGTCGCGGCGGATGAGGATCTCGGCGAACGACTTGTCGTCGCGCAGCACCACGTTGAAGCGGGGCTTCAGCCGCTTGATGAGGTTGCTCTCGAGCAGCAGGGCCTCGGTCTCGGTGCGGGTGGTGGTGAACTCCATCGCCCGGGTCAGGTGCACCATGTGGGCGATGCGCTGGGTGTGGAAGCGGCCCTGGGCGTAATGGGTCACGCGCTTCTTCAGCGACTTGGCCTTGCCGACATAGAGCGCCTCGCCGCCCTCGCCCAGCATGCGATAGACCCCCGGCGCATCCGGCAGGCGCTTCACCTCGTCCTGGATCAGGGCCATCCCCTGCAGCCCTGAGCCTTCAGCGGAGATGACGGTGTGGTCGGTCATGGCAGCGATATAGGACGAGTCCTGTGCTTTCTCACGTCAGCAGACGCGCTAGGATGCGGCGACGGCCGTAAATGCGGCCTCGGGAGGAACCCATGACGATGTTCAAGCTGGCGCTCGGGCTCGGTGCGGCCTTGGCCCTTGGCGGCGCGGCCGCCGCGCAGCAGGCCAACAAGCCGATCTTCGTCGGGGCCAAGGCCCTCGACGCCATGGTGGCCAAGACCAAGGATGGCCTGGCCAGCGCCAAGGTGCCCACCGGCTCGCCGGACCACGTGATGATGCTGGCCCACCGCACCGCCGACGGCGAGGTCGAGGTGCACACCAAGCTGGCCGACGAGATCGTGGTCCGCTCCGGCCACGGCAAGATCAAGGTCGGCGGCAAGGTCAGCGCCCAGCGCCAGACCGGGCCGGGCGAGTTCCGCGGCGGCGCCATCACCGGCGGCGAAGTGTTCGACCTGGCGCCCGGCGATGCGATCTACATCCCCGTCGGCCAGCCTCACCAAGTGCTGGTGCCCAAGGGCGGCGAGATCACCTACACGGCGGCGAAATATCCCGGGTAGCGGCGGTTCGGGATCGGGCGGGATGTGCTAAACGCCCGCCATATGAACGATGTCGCCAAAGAGAGCTTCGAGCGTCCGGTCCTGGTCCCGCCCGGCGGGGAGAAGCGCGTGCTTCTGCACAGCTGCTGCGCGCCCTGCTCCGGCGAGGTGATGGAGGCCATGCTGGCCTCCGGCGTCGACTACACGATCTTCTTCTACAACCCGAACATCCATCCCGAGCGGGAGTACCTGCTGCGCAAGGATGAGAACATCCGCTTTGCCGAGAAGCACGGCGTGGCCTTCGTCGATTGCGACTACGACACCGACAACTGGTTCGCCCGGGCCAAGGGCATGGAGTGGGAGCCGGAGAAGGGCGCCCGCTGCACCATGTGCTTCGACATGCGCTTCGAGCGCACCGCCCTCTATGCGCACGAGCACGGCTTCAAGGTGATGACTTCGTCCCTCGGCATCAGCCGGTGGAAGGACATGAACCAGATCAACGCCTCGGGCAAACGCGCCGCGGCGCCCTACGAGGGCCTGAGCTACTGGGACTACAACTGGCGCAAGGGCGGCGGCGCGGACCGCATGGTCGATATCTCCAAGCGCGAAGAGTTCTACCAGCAGGAATACTGCGGCTGCGTCTATTCCTTCCGCGACACCAACCGCCGCCGCCGCAACACGGGCCGCGCCCCGATCGAGATCGGCGTGCTGTATTACGGCAAGGACGAGGCTTAGGTTCGAGCCTAAGCGGACAGCCACCGTCGCGGCTGCTTGGTCCCGAGCGCCTTCACCTCGCCGTTCTTCAGCCCGCTCCAGTCGAAGGCATGCGGGGTCAGGGCCTTGATCGCCTCGACGGGCTCGGTCCCGCGCCACGGCGAGGAGGCGATGTCGCCGATCAGCATGGCGCGGTCGGCCGCCGCCCACTCCGCCTTGGCCCGGTCCGCCAGGGCCACCGCCCAGTATTGACGCACCGGCTCGTTCTCGCCCGGCATGCGCACCAGCACCCCCACCAGCCAGCCGGCCAGGGGCGAAGGGTCTGCGGCGGCGAGCTCGCGGAAACGTCTCATCGGGCGTGATATAGGGTGCGCGGTCGGGACGGGTCCAGCGGCCTCCATGGCTTGCGGCGCCGTTTGACGCGTGCATAGCTCGCCGCCCATGACCGACGCTCAATACCAGACCGCCCTCACTCTGTTGACCGAAGGGCGCGCCGCCGAGGGCGCCCGGCTGCTCAGCCAGGCCGCCTCGGCGGGCCACGTCGCCTCGATGTCCCAGCTCGGCGGCCAGCTGCTCTCCGGCCGCGTCCTGGCGTTCGACGCGGCCGCCGGCGCGCGCCTGATCCTGAGGGCGGCCGAGCATGGCGAAGGCTTCGCCTGCGCCATGGCGGCGGTGCTGTTCGCCCGGGGCTGCTCGGGCCGCCCGGACTGGCCGCGCGCCCTGGACTATCTGCAGCGCGCCGCCGAGGCCGGCTTCCAGCCGGCCCGGGCCCAGTTGCGCCTCCTGTCCGGCTACCGGCACGGCATCGACTGGAAGAAGCTGCGCCGCGCCATCGACGTCGCCGCCTGGGGCAAGGTCCCTGCGCCGATCACCCTCAGCCAGGATCCGCTGGTCCAGGCCGCGCCGGGCCTGCTCTCGGCCGAGCTGTGCGATGCGCTCGTCGCCCGCGGCCAACCGCTCCTGCGGGCAGCCCGGATCTACGACGAGCAGAAGGGCGGCAACACGACGGGGGACCTGCGGCGGCACAGCAGCGCGCCCCTGTTCAGGTACACCGACATGGACCTGGTCACCGAGGCGGTCGCCCATCGCGCCTGCGCCCTTGCCGGCATGCCGGCCGCCAACGCCGAGGCCTTGCAGGTGCTCAACTACCAGGTGGGGGAGTATTTCGCCCCGCACGCGGACTTCCTGTCCCCGGAGTTCGAGGGCCACGCCGCGACACTGAGGAACAACGGGCAGCGTGTGTTCACCGTCCTGATCTATCTCAACGACGACCTGGAGGGCGGGGAGACCGAGTTTCTCCGGCTCGGCCTGCGTCATCGGGGCAAGAAGGGCGACGCCCTGATGTTCCGCAACGTGGACGCTCTGGGACAGCCGGACCCCCGCACCCAGCACGCGGGCCTGCCGCCCACCCAGGGCGAGAAATGGCTGCTGTCGGTCTGGATTCTCGACCGCGCCACGCCCGACAACCGCGATCCAGCCCTAATGGCGGCGATGGTGGGCCGCTGAGACGCCATCGGACCTCTCCGATCGCCACCGTTCCCGGCCCGACGCTGCCCTCAGTGCATCTTCGGCTTCCTGAGGAAGCTCATGCGGTCCTTGGACTTGACCTCGACCTCGAACACGTCGCCCTCGCGCGCCAGCGTCAGGGGCACGGCGACGCCGGGCGGGCCGAGCGCCCAGACGGCGTGGTAGAATTCCGCGAGGCTGGTGACCTCCTCGCCCGCCACCGCCAGCACGATGTCGCCCTCGCCGAGGTCCGCCCGGTCGGCCGGGCCGTTCTTGGTGGCGCCCACGATCACCACCCGGCCGCTGATCTCCTCGGACAGCACGCCCAGCCAGGGCCGCCGCGGCAGGTCGCGCCCGCCCGCCATGAGGCCCGGCAGGATCGGCGGCAGCAGCTCGATCGGCACGCTCATGTTCAGAGGCGTCACCTTGCCGCCCGACAGCTGCTGCTGCATCTGCAACGAGCCGATGCCGACCAGCTTGCCGGTCGGGCCGATCACCGCCGCGCCACTCCACATCGGATGGGCCGGGGCGGTGAACAGGGCCTCGTCGAGCACATATTCCCAGTAGCCGGCGAACTCCTCGCGCCCGACCAGCCGCGCGGACACCGAGCGGCTGACCCGTCCTCCGCCGCTGAAGATCACCCTGTCGCCCACCAGCACCTGGCTGGAATCGCCGATCTCCAGGGCCGGCACGCCGAGCGGCTCCAGCGCCTTCACCAAGCCGAAGCCGGTGGCCAGGTCGACGCCCAGGGGATGGCCGGCCACCACCTTGCCGGCCCCGGTCTGCAGCCACACCTGCTCGGCCTCGGTGATCAGGTAGCCAATGGTCACCACCAGGTCCTCGCCGATCACCGCGCCGTGGCCGATGCGCAGGGTGCCGAGGATCTGGGCGGTGAAGGCGTCGGGCGGGACGATGGCGCGCAGCGCCACGGTCGAGGACAGCGTCCAGTCGAGGTCGAAGGGAAAATCCTCCGCCTTGGGCTGGAGCTGCTGGCTCACGCTCCAATCTTCGAAAGCTTCGCTCATCCGACTCGTCCCTGTCGCCTCATCATTTGGCGCTTCGGGCCTCGGATGGGAAGAGGCTAAGCGACCGCCCGATGAGCGTTGGCAGAGCGGATCTCGAACGCCGCCGTCATGGCGGCCAGCAGGGCGGCGGGCTTGATCGGCTTCTCGACCACCGCGTCCATCCCGGCCTCCAGGTACTCGGCCGCGTCCCACGGATCGGCGTTGGCGGTCAGGGCCACGATCGGCGCCGTCGCGGCCGGCCCCGGCATCGCGCGGATGCGGCGGGCGGCCTCCTGGCCGTCCATCAGGGGCATTTTGATGTCCATCAGGACCAGGTCGAAGGCGCCCAGGCGCATGGCGTCCACCGCCTCCACGCCGTCGGCCACGCTCTGGCTGGTGTAGCCGAACATGGAACACAGGGTCTCGGCCACCATGCGGTTGGTGGCGTTGTCGTCGGCGATCAACACGTGCAGCGGGCGCCCCGGCGAACGGTCGGCGGCGATCGGGTCAGGCTCCGCGCGGCCGCTGCGCGCTTGCCCGCACGCCACGTGGAAGGCGGTGGTGTCGAACGACACGGTCAGGCCGCCGCCGGGGGTGTGGGAGGCGCGGATCGCGCCGTCCATCCGCTCCACCAACTCGCGGCAGATCGCCAGGCCCAGGCCCGTGCCGCCCTTGGCGCGGCCGGCGTCGGTCTGCACGAAGGGTTGGAAGATGTGCGGCAGCCGCTCGTCGTCGACGCCCGGCCCACTGTCGGCCACCGTGGCGCGCATCCGCACATAGAGATCGTCGCGCGCGGCCACGAGGCGCACCCGCACCGCGCCGCGGTCGGTGAACTTCAGGGCGTTGCCGATCAGGTTGTTGAACACCTGCTTCAGGCGCACCTCGTCGCCCAGGGCCCACAGGTCGTCGGGGCCTTCGTAGGTGATCTCGAACTCCAGCGCCTTCTCCACCGCCGGAGCGGTCCACAGGCCGGCCACGTCGCGCAGCAGGGTCGACAGGCAGAACGGCTCCTGCTCCAGCTCCAGGTGGCCGGCGTCGGCGCGCGAGAAGTCGAGGGCGTCGGTCAGGAGGCGCAGCAGGGTGTGGCCGGAATCCAGGATGGTCTGGACGTAGGGCTTCAGCTCTTCCTGCTGCAGCCGCCGCGACAGGATGTCGGCCACCGTCAGCACCCCGTTCAGCGGCGTGCGGATCTCGTGGCTCATCACCGCCAGGAACTTGGACTTGGCGTTCAGCGCCGCCTGGGCCTGGGCCTCGGCCGCCTTCAGCGTGTCGGCCAGCTTGGTCATCTCCAGGGCGTGGTCGCGGTTGGCCCGGCTGGTGGCCTGCAGCAGGGACAGGGCGCTGCCGATGCCGGCGTAGCGGCCCTCGTCCACCACGATGAAGCCCTGCATCAGTTCCGACGGCCGCTCGGCCAGCACCTCGCGGGTGAACACCAGCAGGGCCACGTGGCCCTCCACCACCAGCGGCTCGGTGTTCATCAGGAGGGAGATCGGGCGCTGGGCGTAGAGGGCGCGGCCGTACTCGGCGGCCATGCGCACGAAGAAGGTGTTGCGCTCGATGATGCCCACCGGCCGCCCGGCGGCGTCGACCACGGCCAGGGCCAGCACATCCGGCTCGCGCTCGAAGCGCTGATAGACGGTGGCGCCGGTCGTCGTCGCCAGCACCGGCTCGACCGGCTCAGCCAAACTCAGCAGTTGAGACATGCGGCCCCCTCGCCGCCCGGATTTACCGACGAGGGGATAACTTCAAGTTAAGGCTGCGCTTCTTGCGATTGTTATACTTTTATGACGGCTATGTTGCTTCGATACGCCCCCGCCGTCACACGCTCTTTTCTTGTGCAGATACGCAACGTCTCGGCCCTATGCCTCGACGCTGCATCTCGCGACCTAGCTTTTGGGCTGGGTCAGGTAGATTTCCGAGCCCTGGTCGCGGAACTTCTGCGACATCTCCGCCATGCCGGCGGCGACCTCCACATGGTTCTGCTTGGCGGCCTCCTCGCGGATTTCCTGGCTGATCTTCATCGAGCAGAACTTGGGCCCGCACATGGAGCAGAAGTGCGCAGTCTTGTGCGCCTCCTTGGGCAGGGTCTCGTCGTGGTACTCGCGGGCCGTCTCAGGGTCGAAGCCCAGGTTGAACTGGTCCTCCCAGCGGAACTCGAAGCGCGCCCGCGACAAGGCGTCGTCCCAGGCCCGGGCGGTGGGATGGCCCTTGGCCAGGTCGGCGGCGTGGGCGGCGATCTTGTAGGCGATCACGCCCTGCTTCACATCCTCGCGGTCGGGCAGGCCCAGGTGCTCCTTGGGCGTGACGTAGCAGAGCATGGCCGTGCCGAACCAACCGATCATGGCCGCGCCGATGGCGCTGGTGATGTGGTCGTAGCCGGGCGCCACGTCGGTGGTCAGCGGCCCGAGGGTGTAGAACGGCGCCTCGTGGCAGTGCTTCAGCTGCTCGTCCATGTTGGCCTTGATCTTGTGCATCGGCACGTGGCCGGGGCCCTCGATCATCACCTGCACGCCGTGCTTC
>DASYBX010000097.1:0-37820 GCA_036500495.1 Caulobacteraceae bacterium | reverse complement strand
GTCACCTACTGGGAGCCGGCCAAGTGGGCGGCGAAGGTCAGGCGCTGCACCACCGGCGGGGCGCCCGTGCTGCTGAAGATCAACATGGAGGCCGGCCACGGCGGCGCCTCGGGCCGCTTCGATTTCCTCAAGGAGATCGCGCTGGACTACGCTTTCGCCGTCTGGGCCGTGGAGCGCGGCTGGGATCACCCATGATCATCCGCCCCGCCACCCTCGACGACGCGCCGGCCATCGCCGCCATCTATGGCCACCACGTGCTGCACGGCGCCGGCACCTTCGAGGAGGCCCCGCCCTCGCCCGGCGACATCGCCGTGCGCATGAAGGGGGTGCTGGACAAGGGCTTCCCCTGGCTGGTGGTCGAGGCCCAGGACGAGGAGGGGGCCGAGCGCGTGGTCGCCTACGCCTACGCCGCCCCCTATCACCAGCGCTCGGCCTATCGCTTCGCGGCCGAGGACAGCGTCTATGTGGCCGACGCGGAGCGCGGCAAGGGCTATGGCCGCGCGGCCCTGGCGGCGGTGATCGACGCCTGCGAGACCATGGGTCTGCGCCGGATCGTGGCGGTGATCGGCGACACCGGGAACGAGGGCTCGATCGCCCTGCACCGGGCGCTGGGCTTCAGCTTCTGCGGAACCCTGCCCGCGGTGGGCTTCAAGGCCGGCCGGTGGCTGGACGTGGTGTTCATGCAGCTGCCCCTGAACGGCGGCGAGCAGGGCCTTCCGGACTGAGCGCCGTTCCGCCATTGCGGACGCCTTGGGGCCATGTAGGCTGCCCGCGCCAGGGGCCGGCCAGGGCTCCGGCCTCGGGAGGTGAGCATGAGCTACGGCCAAGGACGGTTCCTGACCACCCATATCGGCAGCCTCCCGCGGGCGGAGGACCTGATGGAGCTGATGTGGGCGCGCGAGGACGGCCTGCCGCTGGTGGCCAGCGCCATCGACGCCCGGGTCAAGGCGGCGGTGCATGACGTGGTGGCCAGTCAGGTGGCCGCCGGCGTCGACATCGTCAACGACGGCGAGATGTCCAAGCCCAGCTACGCCACCTACATCAAGGACCGCCTGAACGGCTTCGGCGGCACGGGCAACAGCTTCGCCTTCCAGGACATCGAGGACTTCCCCGGCACCAAGACCAAGGTGTTCGCCGATCCCGGCCGCAAGCACCGCAAGACCCCCGCCTGCAACGGCCCGATCACCGTCAAGGACATGGAGGCGGTGCGCACCGACGCGGCCAACCTCAAGGCGGCGCTGGCCGGCCACCCCGGCGCCCAGCCGTTCATGAGCGCCGCCTCGCCCGGCGTGACCGCCTTCTTCTTCCGCAACGACTACTATCCGACGCGCGAGGACTATGTGTTCGCCCTGGCCGAGGGCCTGCGCCACGAGTACGAGGCCATCGCCGAGGCCGGCATCACCCTGCAGATCGACTGCCCCGACCTGGCCATGGGCCGCCACACCCAGTTCGCCGACCTCGACCTGAAGGGCTTCCGCCAGGAGCTGGAGCTCAACATCGAGGCCCTGAACCGGGCCGTGGTCAACATCCCCGCCGAACAGCTGCGCATGCACCTGTGCTGGGGCAACTATCCCGGCCCGCACCATTTCGACGTGCCCCTCCAGGACATCGTCGACCTCGTCTGGACCGCCAAGCCCCGGACGGTGCTGTTCGAGGCCGCCAACCCGCGCCACGCCCACGAGTACCACCTGTTCGAGAGCGTGAAGCTGCCCGAGGGGAAGGTGCTGGCGCCGGGCGTGATCGAATGCCAGTCCAACTACATCGAGCACCCCGAGGTGGTCGCCGAACGCATCGGCCGCTATGCCAACCTGGTGGGTCGCGACAACGTGGTTGGCGCGGTCGACTGCGGTTTCTCGATCCACGTCGGCTCGGGCGGGGTCGACCCGCTGGTCGTCTACGCCAAGCTCGAGTCCCTGGCCGACGGGGCGGCGATCGCGACGAAGACGTTCTGGAGATAAGGCTTGTGGCGGCATGTCGAAGCTCGACCGCCTCGCGATCCGGCTCGCCGCCCTGGAGGCGCAATATCGCGACAGGCTGATCGAGGGCCTACGGGCCTGCGCAGCCGGCCACTGGGGCCTGTTCGGTCACGACGAACACCTGGGATCGACCATAAGGGCCCCCGCGGTCGTCCAGGAACTGATCGACCTCGGCAATGACATCTCGGCGATGAGGCAGCGCCTGGGCCTGAAGCCGTTCTCGCTTCATGCGCAGTTCCTGGCTGCGCGGGGGCAGGCGGCCCTCAATGCTCCGGGTGAGCCCAAGCAAGCGCAAACCTGGCTGACCGAGCTTGAAGAGGCCTGAGTGGCTGGGGGACTAGGAGGAGTAAGTCCCCAGAAAATCCACGATAAAACAGAGCGTTAAGGACCGCTCCAAGTTGCGATGGGGAATATGTAGCGGGATTTTTGGACGACGAGAATCGCGCATTGTCTTGCCTCATAGCCGTTGGCCTGCAAGGGGCGGGGGCCGGACGTTGACGTCCTGCCGATTTGCAGAGTTTGATGCGCTATGGCGAAGCCTCAATCCCGTGCAGTCTATGTGCTGACGATCATCGCTCTGGGCCTCCAAGTCGCTACACCATCGGCGACGTTCGCCCAGGCCGCGGACCAAGCGATGTGCAGTGATGGGGCGGCCGAACAGGCAGCGCAAAGAATACGGGAATTATTTCCGGATTCGCTCCCCATTAAACAAAGAAATCTATCGAGAACGCTGTATTTAATACAGCATAGATTCGAACTGTTTGATCACAATCACGACGGTCGAATGAACATAGAAGAGTATATATCTAGCGAGTGGGCAGGATTTCTCACCGCGGCTCCAACGGGCAAATGCATAGTGACTAAAGAAGAATTTATGGAACGATACCTGGGAGACCGGAGCGATCCGCTCAGCGGTTGGCATCTTTCATTCCAGGTGGACAGCACCCTCAATGGATACAACGAATACGACCGTTCAGGAAAAGGATATATTACGAAGAGCGATATTAGACGCAAAGCCATGGAAGAATTTGCGTTCACGGACAGAAACAATGACGGCTTTATCTCTACAGATGAATATGGGGGCAACAGATAAGAGCCATATCCGGCTCTCAATGAGATAAGAAGACGTGCCTCGTAGCGGACCCTCGCAAGGCCAGAGAAGGGTCGAGCTTGGTGCAGCCGCTGGAGAAGTCGGACGGCGACGCAGCGTCGCGCTTCTCAATTTTCCCACTAGCCACTGACTAATGGCGCCAACTCGGAATCGACCGGTTTCGATACGCGCCAGAACGCGGTATCGAAAATAAGGGTTGACAGCATTTCGATACAATCATAATTTCGGGCTACCTTTTCGATACGGAAGCCCAGCGATGTCCCGCGTGTTCGCCTACTGCCGCGTCAGCACCACTGACCAGACGACGGATAACCAAGTCCGCGAGATCGAGGCCGCGGGCTTCGCGCTCGATCCCAAGCGAGTGATTGCGGAAACCGTGTCCGGTTCCACGCCAGCCCTGGAACGCAAGGGCTTCGCCAAGCTGATTGACCGCATGGAATCCGGCGATGTGCTGGCGGTCTCCAAGCTCGACCGACTGGGGCGAAACGCGATGGATGTCCGCGCCACGGTCGAGCGTCTGGCGGCGGACAGCATCAAGGTTCACTGCCTCGCGCTGGGCGGGGTCGATCTGACCAGTGCCGCGGGCAAGATGACAATGGGCGTGATCGCCGCCGTCGCGGAGTTCGAGCGCGACTTGCTTATCGAGCGAACGCAAGCCGGACTCACGCGCGCCAGGGCGACTGGTAAGGTGCTGGGGCGCCCGTCCAGCCTCTCGATAGAACAACGCGCCACGATCCTGTCGAAGCGTAAGGCGGGCGTTTCGCTGGGCGCGCTGGCAAAGGAATACGGGGTCAGCCGGTCGGCGATCCAGCGGGCGGAGAAGGCTGGTTAATCAGCCGCCGCCACCGGCGGGATCAATCCTTGGAATAGGCGCCGGCTATCGCCTTGCTCATCGCTGCATTGGCCTTGTTCCTGGCATCGTCATAGACGCGGCGCGCATCGGCCTCTCGCCGATCTGCGGCGCGCAATCTGTCCGATCTTGTTCTCCCCCCAGGCATTCCCTGCGCGGCCACGCGGTCGGCCGCCGCCTTGGCTTGCTTGGCGCGAAGAACGCGTAGCGCGTCGGCCGTGCGCTGGGTCTGCTTCCAGACATCGTTCGCCGCCCTGGCGCCGGAGTTGGTTCGCCCCTCGATGATCTCCCAGTAGCGCATCAAAACCGAGCGTCGTTGAGACGCGCCAGGGCTGCTGGGTCGCCTTCGGCTTCGGCGAAGATCGCGGCGATCTCGGCAGCGGCGCGGGTGTGCGATCTGCGAAGATAATCTCCATAGGCATCCGGCCAGTCGGGCGGAAACGCGCCGCCACGGCACTTGGAAATAATGTCGCTCAGGCTGAACGGCTCAGGCGGCAAGAACGGATCATACGGCATCGGATCGATCCTCCAGCATCGCCAGCAGAACCCTGGCGGCCAGATCGGGGTGCCCTTCCATCAGCAGCCGTTTGCGTAGGCGGATCGCCGTGTCGGCAGGGAGCGGTAGCTCCCAGTTCGTCGAGGCGAAGTTGTGACTTCGGCCTGCCCAGTCCTGACTCCAACTTCTCATTGATTCCGTAAGCTCGCGTCGATACATCTCAGTATAAATATCTGCGATTTTCACACCACCCTCCAATTCTTGATGATGGTATTTATCTATATCAAGCGGGAATATATGGCGCGGTAATCTACAATACCGTTAGCATGGGTCTTTGTATAAATAAGACCTGGCATGGGAAATTACCAAGACCAAGAAAGTTTCGAGTTTCGCTTCAACCGCCAGTGCCGCTCGGCCTACGCCCGATGGATGGATGACCCATCCCTGAATGTGGCGATGACCTTGAACTTCAACACCGACATCAGCCTGGGAAACGCCCGCAAAGCCATCGGTCGCTGTTTCTGCAAGGTGGATCGCCGCCTGCTGGGCACGCGGTTCATCAACCGGCGCCCTGAACGGATCACCGGCATATTCGCATTCGAGCACCTTCAATCGAACCTGCACGCGCACGGTCTTTTGCGGGTCAAGCCAGAACGAATAACGGAGTTCGCCGAGATGTTCCCCGCCACCCAGCGCGGCATTTGGACCGAGGTCTGGGCGCCAGGAAGCCAGTGGACAACCGATGCGCACGAACCGTCCGGCTTCGCGTCCTATCTGGCAAAGGAGCAACGGGCATCATCGCTCCCCGAAACGATGCTCTTCTTGGAGGAGTTCTTCCCGCGGGGGTGATGGAGGACATCCCTGAGGCTGAACCAGCGCAGGGTGCCGACCACCACACAATGCAGAGGAAAAGGTAGGTTCCGACCCTACATTGGAGAAATATTGCCCAGAGTCTGCCTCATCGAAAATCAATCACATCCAGACACATCGACCTCGGTTTGAGGGCAGAGTAATCACCAAACAACTGGGCCGCCCCATTTCGGCGGCGGCTTGTAGGTCGCCAGCGGGAAGGTCGGATAGGACACCTTCGCCAGGGCGCCGGCGAGCGTCTTCAGGTCGGCTCCCTGGCCGTAGGATCGACCGACACCACCGGCGCCCTTGTGTCCCGTCAGTAGGTCGTGAACTTCCTCGCTCAAGCCCGCGTCGCGGCAGGCCCGCTTGAAGGTGTGGCGGAGGGAATGGAAGTCCAGGGCGGAGTCCGTAAAGCCATTCTTCGTCCGCCAGTGTCCGAACCAGCGCGAGAACGCCCTGGCCGCCTTCTCGGGATCGTCGATGTCGTGGGCTAGGTCTGGAAAGAGGAAGTCGCCCCTCTGCCGCACGTCAGCAACATACTCCACCCAGCCAAGCGCCTTCATTACGGGGTGAATGGGAAGTTCTCGGCTCGACTCGGGAGTCTTCAACTTCCGTCGTGTCCAATCCAAATAGGGGATTCCGTCCCGATCCTTCAGTTCTGACGCGCGAGAACTGGCGATCTCGTCCAGACGACAGCCATGCCATAACGAGAACACGGGAAGCCAATACTTCGCGTCCTTGACCACCTGATCGCCGGACTCGTCCCTGTATCCCCAGTCCGCTTTGCCGCCGAATCCTTTGAACATTGGACGGGAAAACAACCTCTTGATTTCATCCGGATCATAAGCCGTCCGGTCTTTCACTCGCTCGGTAGCCCTCGGTTTCGGATTCTTCACCACGGCCAGTGGATCGGACGGGATGAGCTTCATCGTCGCCGCGTAGGCGACAACCCGTTTGAGGTGCCCGAAAGTCTTCCAAACGGTCTTTGGCGCGATCCGGTCGCCATCCCAGGCGGCTATGGCTTCCAGGAAAGGCAGCTTCTCGATGTCCGGCCGCCGCGTGGCTGGAAACTCCCGCAGCTTCGCCAGGAAGTCGGCGCCCGTGGTAGGCGTGATGTCGGCAGGCTTCGCCTTGCTCCCCACGAACTAGGTGAACAGGCGCCATGCGCGCTTGATGTCCCGCGCTTCGGGTGGGTTCTCGTGCCGCAGGAAGGCATCAAGCAGCCCTTCCAGGCCGATTGCGGACTTACTGCCCGCGTTCGCCTTCACGGCACCTCCAGGCGCGTCCTGGGGGGCTTCATAGGCTACCTCATCAACTACTTCTTCGATGTCGAAGTCGCCTCGGGCGAACCGCTCCTTGGCCCGCTCCACGGTCTCCCAGGCTTCGCGAAACCAGGACTGGACTCGGATGTGCTCCAGGGCGGGGTGATCCACCCGAACCCCCAACGCCTCTGCCAGCCGATCCTTGAAGCCCTCCACCCGTCCAGCCGCGTCCGGTTGACTGAGGGCGTGGATAAGCGTCGCCCGTTCCACCGCCCCAGCATCCCGCCAGAGCGAACCTACCGGCGCGGCGTTGAAGGAGTCGGCTTCCGCTTCATGAATCCTCACTTGCTTCCACGTCGCAATCCGCGACTGAGCCAGCGCAGCGGTTAGCCGATCATCCGCCGGCGGCGGAGCGTAGACCTCTCCCCGCGCATCGGCGATCTGCCGCTTGAACTGGGCAATGACCGGCGTTCCGAGCCTCACCGCCTCAATGTTATCGCCGGTGCTCAGGGTCGCCAGTAGCTCGGTTTTGCCGATCACCGAACGCACGTCGGCGGGCACGACGACCCGAACCCACCAGACACCTCCGCGCTTGATTAGACCGCGCACGACCAGCCCCATTTTGTATCACCCGTTTGTATCAGGGGCGGGCTAACGGTCTGTTTAGATGGGATTTTCGAGCAAGTTCAGCGACTTGCTACAAATGGCTGGGGGACTAGGACTCGAACCTAGAATGACGGTACCAAAAACCGCAGTGTTACCATTACACCATCCCCCAACGGGATGCCGCCGCCCGGTGCAGGCCCTGGGGCGCGGAGGCGGTGGAGATAGCGCATGGTCCGGAGCATTGCAACGGCCGCAAGACGCTCTTTTTTCACCCCCGCCCGCGACGAAAATTCCTGTCTCACCATCGCTTGCGGGGGTGGGGGCGCTGCTCTATAAGGCCCGCCTCACGTCGGAGTATAGCTCAGTCTGGTAGAGCACCGTCTTCGGGAGGCGGGGGTCGCAGGTTCGAATCCTGCTACTCCGACCATCTTTCCCGCCCCCCGCGAAGCGCACCCGTGTCCGGCGTTCACGCCGCGATCGCGCTCTGGTCGCCGAGCGTTTCGAACATGGCCTCCACGGCGTCCGGCGTCAGGTCGCGGGCCATCTCGGTGTGGCTGCGGCCCATGAAGGCCCCGCGCAGCGTGACCTCGAAGCCCAGAGCCGCGGCAGCGGCTTGAAGCGCGCAGAGATCATCGCAATCGCTGTGGCTGATGTGGATGGTCACTTTCATGTCGGGCCTCGAATGGGACTGGGAACGGGACGGGGCTTGGAGGTCTGCGTCCCATCAACGCCGAGATCGCGAACGGGTTCGCCGCAGCGCAACATGAAACCTGCACGGCGGCCGGTGGCCGGCGCCCGGAACCCTCCGCTTGGCGACCGGGTTTGGCTGGGCATCATCCAAGCGCACGGGAGCTCGACCATGGCGAACGACGACCAGATGCAAGGCGAAGGCAACTACGACGCGGCGCGCCGCTACCGCAAAGGCCAGGAGGATTTCGCCAAACAGACCAGCAGGGTCGACAAGGCCGCCCACGAAGCCGAGGACGCCCTGGACGGGCCTGAAGGCGCCGAACTGGAGCGCGCGCGCCAGGAGACGGGCAAGATCAAGCCGCGCTGAGGCGAGGGGCGGCGGCTCGGGTCAGTCGCTGCCGGAGTAGGTGGTCCGCACCTCGCCGGTGTAGTCCTGCACCAGCAACTCCACCGCCCCGGCCTGCTCGGCTTCGAAGGACAGCTTCTCGGCCAGGGCGATGGCGTCGGATCGGCGCAGCCCCTTTTCGACCGCGGAGCCGTTCTTGAGCACCGCCCACGCGGCGCCCTGTTGAATGACGGCGAGTTGGATCACAGCCCGTTTTCCCTCAGCCTACGGAAGTACCGATTTGGGACTCGAACAGCGGTTCCCGCAAGACCGTTGAGCGCAGCCGATTCGCAAACTGGCACGGTTCGGCCGAGCCCGTCCGTCGGACGCCCGCCGCCCAGCCAGACCCTTCCGGCCCCAGACCCTTCCGCCGAGGGCTCCGCGCGCCTAGATTGCGCGGGTGCCGAGAGAGGGCGCGGCGGGACACTCCTGAATGAAGCAGTTCGTGATTACGGTGGCCGGCGTCTTCGTCGGGCTTTTGCTGTTCTTCGTCGGCTTGCCGCTGCTGGTCGTGGCGATGCTGGTGAGCGCGGCCCGTCCGGCGGCGACCCCGGACGTGGCGGTGATCAGTCTCGACCTGCGCGGCCCCCTGCCCGACCAGGACCCGCAGAGCCCGCTGGCCTCCCTGCAATCGGGCGGGACCTCGGTGATGGGCGTCGAGCAGGTGCTGCGCCGGGCGGAGTCCGACCAGAAGGTCAAGGCGCTGTTCGTGCGCCTGCCCGAGCAGGGCATGTCGCCGGCGGCGGCCGACGAGCTCGCCGAGGCGTTCAAGCACTTCCGCGGGGCCGGCAAGAAGATCTTCGTGCACAGCCAGGGGCTCTACGCCTCGGGCGTGATCAGCTCGACCTACATGCTCGGCGCCTCGGGCGACGAACTGTGGATGCAGCCGGGCGCGCCGTTCCAGGTCACCGGCTTGGCCAGCGAGGAGATCTTCTTCAAGCGCTTCTTCGACAAGTGGGACATCAAACCCCAGTACCAGCAGCGCTACGAGTACAAGAACGCCGTCAATCCCATGCTCTACGACGACTTCACGCCCGCGCACCGCGAGAGCGAGCTGTCGTGGATGGGCTCGATCTACCATACGGCGTTGAAGGCGGTGGCCGCCGACCGCAAGATGTCCGAGACGGCCTTGCAGGCCGCCGTCGAGGCCGGCCCCTACAACGCCGACGAGGCCCAGGCCAAGGGACTGGTCGACAAGCTGGGGCAGGTGCGCGACGTCCAGGACACGGCCCTGCGGGCCGCCGGCCCGGGCGCCAAGATGGTGGACTTCGACGACTATCGGGCGAGCCTCAAGGGCCAGCCCGACACCGGCCCCGGCGATCCGGTGGTGGCGGTGGTCGACGCCGAGGGCGACATCACCACGGGCACGGGCGGCGGTGACCTGTTCTCGACCCAGGCCGACATCCGCTCGGACGACACCTCCGAGGCGCTCTACAAGGCCGCCCGCGACAAGGCGGTGAAGGCGATCGTGTTCCGCGTGTCCTCGCCCGGCGGCGGCGATACCGCCTCCGAACAGATCCTGGGCGCGGTGCGCGCGGCCCGCGCCCAGGGCAAGCCGGTGGTGGTGTCCATGGGCACCTATGGCGCGTCCGGCGGCTATTGGATCTCGTCCCAGGCCAACGCCATCGTCGCCCAGCCCACCACCCTGACCGGTTCGATCGGCGTGTACGGCGGCAAGCTGGCGGTGGGCGAGGCCCTGGCCAAGTTCGGCGTGGACGTGCGCCAGGTGGGCGTGGGCGGCGACTTCGCCTCGGCCTACGGCATGGGCAACGCGCTGGACGCCAAGCAGCAGGCGGCGTTCGCCAAGTCGGTGGACGACGTCTACGGCGGCTTCATCGCCCGGGTGGCCGACGGCCGCCACCTGTCCGTGCAGCGGGTGCAGGAGATCGCCAAGGGCCGGGTGTGGACGGGCGAACAGGCCCAGCAACTCGGGCTGGTGGATCAGGTGGGCGGCTTCTACGACGCGGTCGACAAGGCCAAGGCCCTCGCCGGGCTCGCCGGCAAGCCCGTGCGGCTCAAGACCTACGTCGGACGGCCCTCGACCCTCGGCGCGGTCGGGAAGCTGCTGGGCGTGAGCGAGGACTCCGCGCGCACCCTGGCCCTGATCGGCGGGGTATTGTCAGACCGCCGGGTGCAGGCGGCGATGGGCGAGATCCACACCGCTGACCTGCGTAGCAAGGGGGCGCTGGTGCTGGCGCCGACTCCGATCCGTTAGCGCCGATCCACTGGGGCCGACCCGTTAGGGCGGCGAGATGTCGGCCGGCGGCTTGTGGCCGGCCATGCACACGTAGCGGGTGCGGTGCCAGTCGGCGAGGTTGGGGACCCAGCCGGTCAGGCGCGGGCTGACCAGGTTCTTGGACACATAGTGGTAGATGGGCGCGACGGTCGCGTCCTCCATGGCGATGTGCTCGGCCTGGCGCAGGTATTCGCCGCGCTTGGCCGTGTCCGTCTCCTGGTCGACCTTGTTGAGCAGGGCGTCGTAGGCCGGATTGGCGTAGTCGCTGTAGTTCTGCTGGCCGGTGGTGGACTTCAGAAGGGTGAGGAAGGTCATCGGGTCGTTGTAGTCGGCGATCCACGCAGCGTCGGCGACCTCGAAGTTGCGCGCCCGGTAGTCGGCATAGGCGATCTGACCCTCCTCCGGCTCGAGGCTGGCCTGCACGCCCACGTCCTTCCAGTCGGACTGCACCGCCGGCCAGATCAGCATCGGGTCGGCGCTGTTGCGCATGGTCACGGCGAACTTCAGCGCATGGCCGGGCCCGTAGCCCGCCGCCGCCAGCAGCCGCTTCGCCTCGGCCTGCCGCTTGGCCAGGGACCAGGTCGACCAGTGCGGCTCGGCCCCGCCGGGGTAGTTGGCCGTGCCGGGCGGCACCAGGGTCCAGGCGTCCTTCTGCCCGCCGCGCATCAGCTTCTGGGTGATGAAATCGCGGTCGATGGCCATGGCCAGGGCTTGGCGCACCCGCACGTCGCGCAGGGCCGGCACGCGCTTGTCGTTGAACGCCACATAGGTGGTGCCGAGCCAGGTGTTGGTCCTGACGTAGTCGGGCATCTGGCCCGGCCGACGCAGGAAGGCGATGCGGTTGGACTGGATGTCGTCGCTGAAGTCGAGTTCGCCGCGCTTCACCCGCCGCTCGGCCGAGATGGAGTCGGTGGTCGGGTAGTAGTTGATCTGGTCGATGCACACCGAGGCGGCGTCGTAGAAATAGGGGTTCTTCACCGCGTGCAGCCGGTCGCCCAGCTTGAAGTAGGTCATCTTGTAGGGGCCGTTCGACACCCAGTGCTGCGGCTCGGTCCAGTGCTCGCCCCACTTGTCGACCACGTGCCTGGGCACCGGATACAGCACCTCGTGGGTGGTGATGTAGGGGAAGTAGGGGGCCGGGTGCTCGAGATGGAAGCGCACGGTGTAGGGGTCGGGCGCCTCGACGCCCAAGGCGGTCAGCGGCGCCTTGCCGTTGTTCACCGCCTCGCCGTTCTTCAGCACATAGAGCAGGTTGGCGTATTCGGACGCGGTCTTGGGGTCCACCGCCCGGCGTGCGCTGTAGACGAAGTCGTCGGCGGTCAGGTCGGTCCCGTCCGACCACTTGGAATGGCGCAGGTGGAAGGTCCAGGTCAGGCCGTCCGGCGAGGTCTCCCAGCTGGTGGCGATGCCGGGGACCGGCTTGGAGGCGGGGTCGTCCTGGGTCAGGCCGGTAAACAGGTCGCCCAGGATGTGGTCCTCCTGGACCAGCGAGGCCAGGGCCGGGTCGATGCTCTGGGGATCGACGGAGTTGCCGTATTCCAGGCACAGCTTGCCGGCCGGACACGGCGCGCGGCCGCCGCCCTTGTCGCAGGCCGCCAGCATCGGGGAGCCCAAGGCCAGGACGCCGAGCGCGACCGCCGTGAACCAGGCCCTGCGCATCAGCGGTCCTTCGGGTCGATGGCGTCGCGCAGGCCGTCGCCGATGAAGTTGAAGGCCATCAGGGTCACGACCATGACGAGGGAGGGGAAGATCAGGAGCCAGGGGGCCAGCTCCATGTCCTGGGCGCCCTTGGAGATCAGTGAGCCGAGGCTGGTCATCGGCTCCTGCACGCCCAGGCCCAGGAACGACAGGAAGCTCTCGGCCAGGATCACCCCGGGAATGGTCAGGGTCACATAGACCACCACGGGGCCGAGCAGGTTCGGCACGATGTGGCGGAGCAGGATCGACCGCGGCTCCAGGCCCGCGGCCCGCGCCGCCTCGATGAACTCGCGCTGCTTCAGGCTGAGGGTCTGGCCGCGCACGATGCGGGCCATGGTCAACCACTCCACCGCCCCGATGGCCACGAACATCAGGATGAAGTTGCGGCCGAAGGTCACCATCAGCAGGATCACGAAGAAGATGAACGGCAGCGAATAGAGCACGTCGACGATGCGCATCATCACCTCGTCCGCCCGCCCGCCGAGGTAGCCCGCCACCGAGCCCCACAGCACCCCGATCACCAGCGACACGAAGGTCGCCACCACGCCCACCGCCAGGGACACGCGCAGCCCCATCAGCAGTCGGGCCAGCAGGTCCCGGCCCAGGGAGTCGGCGCCCAGCAGGTGGCCGGCCTGCAGCGGTTCGGCCCACACGTCGTTCTTGTTGATCGCGTCGAAGCGGTAGGGGGTCAGGGCCGGGCCCACCGCGGCCAGCAGCACCAGGGCCGCCAGCACGATCATGCTGGCAACCGCCGCCTTGTTATGCAGCAGCCGCCGGCGCGCGTCGTCCCACAGGCTGCGGCCCTTCAGCGCCGCGCTCTGCATGGCTTCGGCGCCTTGTTTGGATCCGGGGGCGAGGATGGTGGTCATCCCAGCCTCACGCGCGGGTCGAGCATGGCGTAGAGCAGGTCGGCCACCAGGTTCAGCAGCAGGATCAGGCCGGCGTAGAGGATCACCACGCCCATCACCACCGTGTAGTCGCGCTGCAGGGCGCTGATGACGAAGGCGCGGCCGATGCCGGGTAGCTGGAAGATCTGCTCCACCACCAGCGAGCCCGTGATCACCCCCGCCGTGGCCGGGCCGAGGTAGCTGACCAGGGGCAGGATGGCCCCGCGCAGGGCGTGGCGCAGCACGACCGAGTGCTCCGGCAGGCCTTTGGCCCGGGCGGTGCGGACGTAGTTGGAGCGCATCACCTCGATCATGCCGGCCCGGGTCAGGCGCGAGATGATGGCGATCTGCGGCAGGCTGAGCACCACCACCGGCAGCACCAGATAGTGCCAGGCGGTGGTCCAGGATTGGGTGGCGGCGGGCCAGCCGGCGGTGGGCAGCACGCCCAGCCAGGCGGCGAACACCAGCACCAGCAGGGGCGCGGTGACGAAGGTAGGGATGCACACGCCCAGCACCGCCACCCCCATGGCGGCGTAGTCGGCCGGCTGGTTCTGGCGCAGGGCGGCGACCACGCCCAGGGTCACCCCGACGATGGCGCCGAGGGCCATGGCCAGGGCCCCGATCAG
The DNA here is from genome assembly GCA_036500495.1 of Caulobacteraceae bacterium. Lineage (GTDB taxonomy): Bacteria > Pseudomonadota > Alphaproteobacteria > Caulobacterales > Caulobacteraceae > BOG-938. The sequence goes on along the minus strand of DASYBX010000097.1, from coordinate 24,145 downwards.
CAGGCTGTGCGGGAAGCCGTCGGAGATGATGCGCAGGACGGTCTTGTCCTTGTACTTCAGCGACGGCCCGAAATCGCCGCGCAGCACACCGCCGACGTAGGTGACGTATTGCACCGCCAGGGGCCGGTCCATGCCGTACTTGGCCATGACGTTGCGCTCGACCTCGGGCGACAGGCGGCGCTCGTTGACGAAGGGGCTGCCGGGCGCGGCGCGCATCATGAAGAAGGCCAGGGTGACCACCACGAACATCGTGGGTATGGCGATCAACAGACGGCGTAACAGGAAGCGCAGCATCAAGACGTCCAGCCTGCCGCCGGACCGGGAGGTTTCCCGGCGCAAGCGGTTGCGAAAGTTTCACCCGGCTCCGATGTTGTCAAACACCGGAGCGGCTGGCTAAGCAAGCTGCGACGACGTGGTGCAGGGCGATGCAATGACCGACTTCCGCAAGGTGACCGACGACTTCTCCGTGGCGCCGCAGATCGAGCTTTCGGACCTGGCGCGGGCCAAGGCCGAGGGCTTCGTGCTGGTGATCAACAACCGCCCCGACCATGAGGCGCCCGGCCAGCCCACCAGCGACGAGATGAAGGCCGCGGCCGAGGCGATCGGCCTGCGCTACGCCCACATTCCCGTGCGCGGCGGACCGACGCGCGAGCAGGCGGACGAAGAACATCGGTTGCTGGCGGAGGCCGGGGGCCCCGTCCTGGCCTGGTGCCGCTCGGGCACCCGTTCGATCACCACCTGGGCGGTGGGCGAGGTCATCGCCGGGGCACGGCCGCCCAAGGATCTGGTCGACCTCGCGGCCGACGCCGGCTACGACCTGTCGGGATTGCTGGGATAGATGCCGGTTTTGCGACTGGCGTACCCGGCTCGCTGAGCTAAAACCCCGCCCATGATCCCCTTCGTCCGCCAGATGGCGTTCGAATATGGCCGCGTCGACCAGGTGTCGCCGCGCATACGGCGGGTGATCGCCCAGAATCCCGGCCCCTTCACCTTCCACGGCACCGGAACCTACATCGTGGGGAGCGGCGAGGTGGCGGTGATCGACCCTGGCCCGATGCTCCCTGAGCACCTGGAGGCGCTGACGGCCGCCGTGGCGGGCGAGACGGTGACGGCCGTCCTGATCACCCATGACCACGCCGACCACGCCCCCCTCGCCGCCAGCTTCGCCAGACAGACCGGCGCTCCCATCCTCGGCGGCGAGCCGCATCCGGGCCGCCAGGCGCCGCCGCAGGGCGTGGAGGAGGCGGTCGATCGCCTCTACCGGCCGGACCGGGTGCTGGCCGACGGCGAACGCATCCACGGCCCGGACTGGACCCTGCGCGCCCTGGCCACGCCCGGCCACACCTCGAACCACATCTGTTTTGCGCTGGATGAAGAGCGGGCCCTGTTCACCGGCGACCATGTGATGGGCTGGTCGACCACGGTGATCACCCCGCCCGATGGCGACATGACGCAATACTATGCGAGCCTGGGCAAGGTGATGGCCGGCAATTTCAAGACCCTGTGGCCGACCCATGGCCCGCCGGTCACCGACCCCGAGCCTTTCCTGAAGGCCTATCTCAACCATCGCCTGCGCCGCGAGGGGGCCATCCTGGCCGTGCTCGCCCGCGGGGCGGCCAATATCGAATCCCTGGTGTCTGAGGTCTATGTCGGGCTGGACGCGCGCCTCAAGACCGCGGCCGCCTCTTCGGTCTTCGCCCACCTGCTGCACCTGGTGCGCAAGGGCGAGGTCGTCAGCGAAGGCCGCCCGGGCCTGGAAAGCATGTTCGCCCTCAAGGATTGAACCTCTGCAGGACGAGAATACCCCGGACGGCGCTCACTCGGCCAGCACGATTCAGCCCACGTGGATCAGGGCGATGGCCATGAAGGCCGCGACGAACGGGATGCTCAGCAAGACGGCGCGGTCGGCCAGGGTTTCCAGGTGCGCGGCGACGCGAGTCTTGGAAGTGCGCGGGGTGGTCATCTCGAAAGTCCTTTTCTTGTCCGGCCCGGGATGAGCTGCGGACAAGATGAATTTGACATGTCAACTTGGCCGCTCGATTTCTTGAGTATTTCGTGTAATCGCCAGATCAGGGTGGATTGCGATGGCGCTGGGATATTTGAAACGTTGGCGCATCACCCGGTGCAATTGCGTCGAATTGGACGGCGATCCGGGCCGTTCTTGACGTCTCTGCAATCACATTTCAGGACGCGGGCCGCCGCAAGGCGGTCTGGACACACGACCGGCATGAAACTGACGCGACGTCACAAAGAGGGACGCTAGACCGGCGGGCGCTTCCAGCCGATCGAGCCCGGATCGCGGGTGAGCTGCTGCTCCAGCACCCGGATGTCGGCGTCCGAGGCGTCCCCGGTGCGTCCGGCGAGCCGCTGGCGCATGACCTCGGCCGGCGCGTCGAGCCAGACGCCTTCGAAATCCACGCCCGCAGCCTGGGCCGCCTGCTGCGCCGCCGCGCGCTCGGCGGGCTGGAGGAACACTGCGTCGAGGATCACCGGCCGACCGGCCTTCAGGACCAGCGCGGCCTCGCGCATCAGGACGCCATAGACCCGTTGGGACTGGTCCGGAGCGTAGGCCTCCGGCGGCAGGGCGTCGGTCGGCCGGCGGCCCCACAGGCGCTTCCTGACCTCGTCCGAGCGCAGGACCACCGCGCCCGGCGGCGCGCCCAGCCCGGGCGCCAGCTTGCGGGCGAAGGTCGACTTGCCCGAGCCGGACAGGCCGCCGACCGCGCGCAGCTCGGGCTTGGGCCACGTCAGATGACGCCGGGCCGCCTCCACATAGGCGCGGGCCGCCTCGGGCTCGCCGTTGTGCGCGCTCACGTGCGCGCGCACTGCCGCGCGGACCGACATGAACAGCGGCAGGACCGCCAGCCCCTCCAGCACGGCCTCGCCGAAGCTGCGCGCGGCCTGATCGAGATAGCCGTTGAGCACCCGGCTGGCGCCGCCAGCCTGGCTGCGGAAACCGAGGTCCATCAGCAGGAAGGCGATGTCGTAGAGGACGTCGATCTCGCTGAGAATGTCGTTGAACTCGATGCAATCGAACAGGATCGCCCTGCCGTCCTCCTCGAGGATGTTGGCCAGGTGCAGGTCGCCGTGGCAGCGGCGCAGCTGGCCGCCGGCCCCGCGCGCCTCGAGCAGGGCCTTGCGCCGCTCAAATTCGGCGTCGGTGGCGTGGAGCAGGGCCTCGATCGCCTCGGCGCCCAGCACGGGCGCGAGCCGGCGCAGGTGAGCGGCGTTGGAGCGGACCACGTATTGCAGGCCTTCGGCTCCGCCGGGCCGCACCTCGGCCGAGGCGTGCAGGTCCGCGACCTGGCGGCCGAGCGCCTCGGCGAAATCGCCCTGCACCCGTTCCGGCGCATTGGACAGCACCGCCTCCGGGTCGAACCGGCGCATCACCAGCACGCTTTCCAGCGCCACTCCCGCCTCGCCCATGGCCAGTTGCCCGTCCGGCCGACGCACCACCTCGGCCACGTCGAGATAGACGTCCGGCGCGGTGCGGCGGTTGAACTCGAGTTCCCGTCCGATCGCCCACCGGCGCTTGTCGTGCGTGGAGAAGTCGAGGAAGCCGAGGTCGACCGCCTTCTTGAGTTTGTAGGCGCGGTCGCCGATCAGGAACACGGCGGCGATGTGGGTCTCGATCACCCGGTCGGCCCTGGCGCTGAACCAGGCCATCACCGCATCGAGGTCGCGATCCGGCCTAACCTGCGCCGTCATGGATAGAGGGTGTCGACGGCCCAGCCCTCGCCACTGCGGCTGTAGCGCCGGCGTTCGTGCAGGCGGAACGGGCGGTCGCGCCAGAACTCGATCTCCTGGGGCAGGACGCGGAAGCCGGACCAGTGGGGCGGGCGCGCCACCGCCCCGAGGCCGAACCTCAGGCCGAACTCGGCCACCCGCTTCTCCAGCACGAAGCGGCCCTCCATCGGGCGCGACTGATCGGAGGCCCACGCGCCGATCTGGCTGTGGCGAGCGCGGGTGGCGAAATAGGCGTCGGCCTCCTGCTCGCTGACCGGCTCGACCGGGCCGCGCACGCGCACCTGGCGGCGCAGGGACTTCCAGTGGAACAAGAGCGCGGCCTTGGGCTGGCCGGCGAGCTCGCGCCCCTTCGCGCTGCCGATGTTGGTGTAGAAGACGAAGCCGGCATGATCGACGTCCTTCAGCAGCACCATGCGCACGTCCGGCAGGCCGTGCTCGTCCACCGTGGCCAGGGCCATGGCGTTCGGGTCGTTGGGCTCACTTTTATCGGCTTCGGCCAGCCACACACGGAACAGGGCGACCGGATCAAGCGTTGCCGGGATATCCTCGTGCGGCTGCAAAGGTCGTTTCAGATAGTCCTCCTCGCTCGGCGTGGGAGGGATCAGGGGATCGTCGCGGGTCATGACTTCGTTATAGCGGCCGAAGCGAGAGAAAGTAGGGCCCGACAAAACAAGGGCCGAGGGAGGGACAGGTCAGATGGGGCGTTTACCCGGCATTGACCATAACGGGCGCTATTGGGCCGGATGAGTCCCGGCGCCGACATCCGGTCGGAATATCACGCGCGCGCCATCCTGAAGCTGGCGCCGGACGCCCCCCCATCCACCTGGCGCGGGGCCTTCCAGCGCGAGGCCAAGGCCGCCCACCCCGATCGCGGCGGGGACTCCGAGCGGATGCGCCTGGTGATCGAGGCCTACCGCTTCCTCAAGGCCAGGGACCCCACCGTCGCCCTGCGCCCCGAGGCCCGCCGGCGACGCGAGCCACCCCGCCCCGCCCGCCCGGAGCCGCCTCAGCCCGAGGCCAAGGCCGAGCCGGCCCCCGAACCCGCCGCTCACAAGCCTGCTGGTCAGGAGCCCCCTGCCCACGAACCCACGCCGCCGCTGAAGATCTCGATCGTGGAGGCGTTCCGCGGCGCCGAACGCGTAGTGCGGGTGAAGAGCGGCCAGAAGGTCAGGGTGCGCCTGCCCTCCGGCCTGCAGACCGGCGACACGGTGCGGTTCGGCTCGGAGGGCGAACACCGCCTGACCATCGAGGTCGAGAACCTGCCCCGGGCCGAGCTCAAGGGCTGCGACCTGTGGCTCGGCGTGGGCGTCAGTCGCGAGTTCCTCAAGGAGGGCGGGCGCGTGGAGCTCGATACTCCGCTCGGCCCGCGCAAGTTCTGGGTGTCGCGCACCTCGGCCGCGCGCGGCCTCTACCGCGTGCCCGGCGAGGGCCTGCCGGCCCGCGGCGGCCGCGAGCGCGGGCACCTGTTCCTCAAGTTCGAGGCCGACGACAGCTTGAACGAGCGTCCGGCCAAGTCCCTGCTGGCGCGTTTCGCCGCAGTCTGGGCGGCCGAATAGCAGCCTTGCTGCGCATCCCTTGCAAGCCTCAACCAAGCTTCACACTGGACGACACTCTATCCGTCTCACCACATTGGCGGATCACAGCCACTCCATATCTAACGATATTGACGCGTTAAATGCTGTTAATACCTCTTATGTAGTAATTAACCCCAATTGTTGATTTACTTTTCAGTGTTTTTGTGAGACACACGCGTCAACGTCACTGCGACGTACGCAATTTTAACGGGGGTCCCAATGTCGAAATTGTCCGCGTACCTTTCCGATCAAAACGGCGCCTCGGCTGCCGAATACGCTCTGATCCTGGCCATCGTCGGCGCCGCCGTCGCGGCCGCCGCGATCTTCCTCGGCCAGTCGATCTCGACCGCGATCAACAGCGCTGCGTCGTGCATCAGCAAGGGCACCGGCTGCTGATTTCAGTTTCCGACCGTCGCCGGACGGCGACCGTCATCGTTCAACGAGGCCGCCCTTCCGGGCGGCCTTTTTCGTTGACCGTTCCGGCTGCTTTCCGCCGCCGCTTTTTAGGGCCCGGCTTTTGTGCAGGCGGGCTTTGCTCTAAACGGCCCTGATCATGTCCTACAACAGTTTCGGCCATCTCCTGCGCGTTACCACCTGGGGCGAGAGCCATGGGCCCGCCCTCGGCTGCGTGGTCGACGGCTGCCCGCCGGGAATTCCGCTGAGGGCGGAGGACATCCAGGTGTGGCTGGACAAGCGCAAGCCCGGCACGAGCAAGTTCGTGACCCAGCGCCAGGAGCCTGACCAGGTCCGCATCCTGTCAGGGGTGTTCGAGGACGAGCGCACCCGCCAGTCCCACGGCGGCCAGGTGACCACCGGCACGCCGATCTCGCTGATGATCGAGAACATGGACCAAAGGTCCAAGGACTATTCCGATATCGCCGAGGCCTTCCGCCCCGGCCACGCCGATTTCACCTACTTCTCCAAATATGGCGTACGCGACTACCGCGGCGGCGGACGCTCCTCCGCACGCGAGACGGCGGCGCGGGTGGCGGCGGGCGCGGTGGCGCGCAAGATCCTCGGTCCCGACGTGACCATCCGCGCGGCCCTCGTGCAGGTGGGCGAGGTCCAGATCGAGCGCTCGCGCTGGGACTGGGAGCAGACCACGCAGAACCCGTTCTGGTGCCCAGATCCGCAGACCGTGCCGGTGTGGGAGGACTACCTGTCCGAGGTGCGCAAGCGCGGCTCCTCGGTGGGCGCGATCGTCGAGGTCGAGTGCACGGGCGTGCCGCCCGGCTGGGGCGCGCCGATCTACGCCAAGCTGGATGCGGAGCTGGCCGCGGCCATGATGTCGATCAACGCCTCCAAAGGCGTGGAGATCGGTTCGGGCTTTGCCGCGGCCGCCCTCACGGGCGAGGAGAACGCCGACGAAATGCGCGTCGACAACGATGGCGCGGTGATGTTCCTGTCCAACCACGCGGGCGGCATCCTCGGCGGCATCTCCACCGGCCAGCCGGTGACGGCGCGCGTCGCCTTCAAGCCCACCTCCTCGATCCTCACGCCGCGCCAATCGATCAACCAGAGGGGCGAACCGATCGAGGTGTTGACCAAGGGCCGCCACGATCCCTGCGTGGCCCTGCGCGCGGCCCCGGTGGTCGAGGCCATGGCCGCCCTAGTCCTGGCCGACGCCCTGCTGATGCATCGCGCCCAGACCGGCGGCGGCGCCTTCAAACCGGGCTCATCCGAACGGGGTTAGTGCGCCACGGCCTTGTCGAGTCCGTCGAGCACCGCCGACCAGGTCTTCTCGTAGTCCGCCTTGTGTTCGATATCGGCCTGCCGGACGCCGCCGGTGAGGTTTGACTGGGTGAGCGTGACCCGGGTCGCTTCGCCTTCCGGCCTGAGGTCGAAGGTGACGACGTGATAGTTCTCCGGCGCATCGGGCGCGCCCGACATGCCGCTGTAGTGCGAGAAGCTCAAGCGCCGGCACTCGTCGACGCTCAGGATCTCGCCCTTGTCCTCGTAGGGCTTGCCCTTGAACTCGCCCTTGAAGGTGATCGGGCTTCCCTTGTGAAAATCGGTCCGCACGGTCGAGCCCATGAACAGGGCGCCGACCTTGCGCGGATCGGTCAGGGCATCCCACACCTCGTCCACGGGGGCATTCACGGTGCGGCTGACCTGAGCGGTGGTTTCGGTCATGGCGATCTCCTTCAACGCACTCGATAACGACGGGAGCCGGCAAGAGTTACAACTGGAACACTAACTGTTGCAAAATGACTGAGCCTTCCTATCTGTCGTCCCGAACAGGAGGACACCCCATGATCGAGCTGCGCTCCAAGGACAGCCTAGGCCGCTTCGACTTCGGCTGGCTGGACACCACCCACCACTTTTCCTTCGGCGAATACCACGACCCCAAGCGCATGGGCTGGGGGCGGCTGCGCGTGTGGAACGACGACGAGATCGCGCCCGGCTCGGGCTTCCCGACCCACCCGCACGCCAACATGGAGATCATCACCTATGTCCGCGACGGGGCGATCACCCACCGCGACAGCCTGGGCAACGAGGGCCGCACCGAGGCCGGCGACGTGCAGGTGATGTCGGCGGGCTCGGGCATCCGCCACGCCGAATACAATCTCGAGAAGGACGCCACGCGCATCTTCCAGATCTGGATCATGCCGGACCAGACCGGCGGCGAACCCGCGTGGGGCGCCAAGCCGTTTCCCAAAGGTGATCGCTCGGGCCGCTTCGTGACCCTGGCCTCGGGCCTCGGCGACGCCGACGCCCTGCCGATCCGGGCCAAGGCCCGGGTGGCCGGCGCCACGCTGAAGGCCGGCGAGAGCGTCACCTACGCGCTGGGCGAACATCGCCACGCCTATCTCGTGCCGGCGGTCGGTGAGATCGAGGTCAACGGCGTGCGCGTGCCCGCCCGCGACGGCCTGGCGGCGACGGACGTCGAGGAACTGACCATCACGGCGCTGTCCGACGCCGAGGTGGTGCTGGTCGACGCGGATTAGAGCGTCAGCGACGCGCTCTCGCCAATGGTCGGGCGCGAGACGACCACCCGCGACAGCCCGGGGAATTCGACCTTCAGTCGATCGGCGAAATAGAGGCAGAGGTTCTCGAGTGTGGGGCTCGAGAGCCCCTCCTTCTCGTTGAGCAGGCCATGGTCGAGTTCGCCCGCCAGCGCCTTGAGCGCCTGGTCCAGCGCGCCGAGGTCGGCCACCCACCCGGGGCCCTGCCGCCCGCCCTTCACCGAGGCCTCCACGCGAAACGAGTGGCCGTGCAGACGGCGATAGCGTCCGTCCACCGGACCGTCGTCCAGCGAATGGGCCGCGTCGAACTGGGCCGCCTTGGTGATTTCGAAAACAGGTTCAGTCATGGCAATTCCGGGCGCGCCCCATACGCGGGCGCGAGGCGTTATGCAATCCCAATGTACTTGTGGGTCTGGACACTCAAACGCCAGCGCGGGTGTGCAAGGCAATAGGCTATGGCCGCGCAGGTGTTCGCCTCGCGCTCGGGCCCGTCCATCGGCTGCAGGAAGAAACGCTTGAAATCCAGGGGCTCGAAGAGGACCGGGTCGACCCCCGGCTGGGGGTAGACCAGCTTCAGCTCCTGGCCGGAACGCTGGGCCAGCGGCTGGTCGCCCTTGGGGCTGACGCAGATCCAGTCGACGCCGTCCGGCGCCGCGATCGTGCCGTTGGTCTCCACCGCGATCTCGAAACCCTGGCGGTGCATGGCGTTGATCAGCGGGCCGTCGAGCTGCAGCAAGGGCTCCCCGCCGGTGAAGACCACCAGCCGCCGGTGATCGCCGCCCGTCCATGTTCCGGTGATGGCCTGGGCCAGATCCTCGGCCGTGGCGAACTTGCCCCCGCCCTGCCCGTCCGTGCCGACGAAATCGGTGTCGCAGAAGTCGCAGGCGGCCTCGGCGCGGTCCTCCTCGCGGCCGGACCACAGGTTGCAGCCGGAAAAGCGGCAGAACACCGCCGCCCGGCCGGCCTGGCCGCCCTCGCCCTGCAGGGTCAGGAACATCTCTTTCACCGAATAGGTCATGGCGTCTGTTCCAGCGCGGGCCGACCGGCGGCGCTCCAGTCCTCATAGCCGCCCTGGCGCAGCTCGCAGGCCGGACAGGTCCCGCAGCCGTAACCCCAGGCGTGGCGCCGGCCGCGCTCGCCGAGATAGCAGGTGTGGGTATCCTCCAGGATCAGGTCGACCAGGGGCTCGCCGCCCAGCGTCTTGGCCAGGGCCCAGGTCTGCGCCTTGGTCAGCCACATCAGCGGCGTCTCGATGGCGAAGCCCTGGTCCATGCCGAGGTTGAGCGTCGCCTGCATGGCGTCGAGCGTCTCGCGCCGGCAGTCGGGGTAGCCGGAGTAGTCGGTCTCGCACATCCCGCCCACCAGCTTCGGCAGGCCGCGCCGGTCGGCCAGGGCGGCGGCGTAGACGAAGAACACCAGGTTGCGGCCGGGCACGAAGGTCGAGGGCAGGCCGCGCTCGGTCATCTCGATCGCGCGGTGGGCGGTGAGGGCGGACTCCGCGACGGCGCCGAAGCCCCGCAGGTCGAGCCGGTGGTCCGGGCCCAGCCGCGCGGCCCAGTGCGGGAAATGCTCGATCACCCGCGCCCGCACCGTCTCGCGCGCCGCCATCTCCACGCCGTGACGCTGGCCGTAGTCGAAGCCGACCGTCTCGACCCAGCCGTAGCGCTCCAAGGCCCAGGCCAGGCACACGGTGGAGTCCTGACCACCCGAAAACAGAACCAGCGCCGCCTCGTCTGGCGACCTATCCCCCGACATGCAAGCTTAGGTCCTAAGGGCCCGGGCCGCCGGGCCGGGCGCGCAGATCGCGCCCTCGCGCACGGAGGCCGGAGATGGATGAGTTCCTGATCCTCTACACCACCTGGCCCGATGCCGAAACGGCCGAGGCCTGCGGCCGGGCCGCGGTGGAGGAGAAGCTGGCGGCCTGCGCGAACCTGCTGGCGCCGATGCGCTCGATCTACCGCTGGCAAGGCGAGGTCCAGGTGGAGGCGGAAACGCCGATGCTGCTCAAGACCACCGCCGCCGCCGCGGACAGGTTGAAGGCGCTTATACTTACGTATAGCCCCTACGATGTGCCCTGTATCCTTGCCCTTCCGCTGGATTTCGAGAACTGCAACCCGCACTACCTGGCCTGGGCAAAGGCCGAGATCTGCTGACCAGCTTCTGCTGAGCGAATTTGTCGCGGCCGTCTTTGGCGAGCTTAACGTCTCCTAAAAAGAGATCAGGGATGCTGCCCGCTCAAACAGTGTTCCGTGGGCCTGATGCAGTTCATCGAGAGTCTTACCGACCGCACGCCGCTGTTCGCCGCCGACACCGGCGCCGGCGTCGTGGCGGCATGCTTCGCCCAGAGGCCGGACTCCTGCGCCTTCCCCGTGACCGGCGTGGACGGGACCGTGACCGGCCTGGTGGAGCGCGCGGCGGTGGACCGGGCGGCCGACGACGGCCAAAACACGCGCCGGGTCGGGTCGCTGATGCGTCGCGCGCCCCTGATGCTCGACCGCGGCCTGACCGTGCATGAGGCGATCGACGTGGTGCTCGCCCACATCGACCGCCCCGAAGCCTTCATCGTGATGGACGGCGAGACGTGCTTCGGCGTGTGCACCCTGCCTGCCCTGCTCAAGGCCCTCCTGGCCCCCGAGGCCAAGGCCGCACGCGACGCCGCCTTCGACGAGGCCGTGGCGGCGGAGGTCCAGCGCCTCACCGGCTCGCTGGAGGCGGAATGCCGCATCCAGCTCCAGGGCCTGATGGCCATGACCGACCGCCTGGAGCGCCAGCCGCTCGGGCCGGACGCCATGGCTCAGGTCTGCAGCATCCGCGTCGCCGGCGAGGCCCTGCTGCGTCTGGCCGGCGACGCCAACGACCTGATGCGCTCGCGCCAGGGCCGGCTGGACCTGAACCTGAAGCCCCAGTCGCTGCGCGCCCTGATCGACAAGGTGCAGTCCCGCTGGGTGGCCCGCGCCGAGGACAACGGCGTCAGCTTCCTGATCTCCTATGACGGTGATCCGGACCTGTCGGCCCTGATCGACGCCGACCGCCTGACCCAGGTCTTCGACAGCCTGGTCGACAACGCCCTGCGCTACACCCGCCGCGGCTCGATCGAGGTCGGCCTGCGCGCCCGGGTGGACGCGGGCCAGGTGCGCCTGGAAGGGCGCGTGCGCGATACCGGCGCCGAACTGGCCGCCAAGCTGGCCGAGGCCCTCGCCGCCGATCCGGGAGGCGAAGGCCCCAGCCTCCCCCTGTCACTGGCCCGCGGCGTGCTGGCCAGCATGAACGGCTCGCTGCGCGCCGAGATCAACGCCGGCCAGGGTGCGACCCTGCTGTTCCAGCTGACCGCCGAGGCGGCCGAGGCGCCGGCCCAGGCGGCCGAGGAGCGCCCCGCCTCCGGCGCCGCCCACGTGCTGGTGGTGGACGACAACGCCACCAATCGCATGGTGGCCGAGGCCCTGTGCGAGATGTTCGACTGCACCTCCGAGACCGCCGAGGACGGCTTCGAGGCGGTGGAGGCTGCGCGCTCGGGCCGCTTCGACATCATCCTGATGGACATCAAGATGCCGCGCATGGACGGCATCGCCGCCGCTCGCGCGATCCGCTCGCTGGAAGGGCCCGAGGCGATGACGCCGATCGTGGCCCTGACCGCCAACGTCGACCCGGAGGACGCCCGCAGCTATCTCGCCGCCGGCATGTGCTGCGTGGTGGAGAAGCCAATCAAGCCGGACCGCCTGCTGCAGGCGATCAACATCGCCCTGGCCGAGACCCAGACCAGCATGGGCGACGCCAGCCATATCGCCGCGGCTTGAGAAGCGGCCAAGGCTGAGATCTACCTAAAATCAAGTATTCGCCACTTTTATTTGGCGAACGTGGTTTACCTCCTATTTAACACGCCTCTTGACCGAGCCTTTACGACAGTGGGGCAAGCTCAGGACATGGCCTACTCTCTGCGCTCCACTGTCCGTCGCGTCGCGGGCCCCGCCGCAACCTGGCTGGGCTGCCGCAAAGGTAACGTCGCCCTGCTGTTCGCGCTGCTGCTGCCGATGGCGGTGGGCGGGGCGGGGCTGGCGACCGAGGTGGGCGTCTGGTACCACCGCCGCCTCGAGCTGCAGGGCGCGGCGGACGCAGCCGCCTATGCCGCCGCCGTGGACATGCGCGCCGGCGCCACCCAGACCGCCTTCACCGCGGAAGCCCTGGCCGCCGCCAAGGCGAGCGGCTTCGATTCCACCCAGGGCACGCTGACCGTCAACTGGCCGCCGCTGTCCGGCAGCCACCAGACCAGCAACGCGGTCGAGGTGCTGATCTCGGAGAACGTGCCGCGCTTCTTCAGTTCGCTGTTCATCAACACGGCGCTGATCGAGAACACCCGCTCGGTGACCATCACCCAGAACGCCTCCAACGCCTGCGTCCTGGCGCTGGACACCACCGCCTCGGGGTCGGTGACGTTCTCCGGCAGCTCCAACATCAGCCTGACTGGCTGCAGCGTGATGGCCAATTCCGTGTCGTCCACCGCGATCACCGCCCAGGGCGCCACGTCGGTCCAGGCCGACTGTCTCATCACCGTGGGCGGCGTCAGCCTGACCAGCGGCGTCAGCGAGACGGTGTGCTCGACCCCGATCACCCAGGCGCCGCCCGTGGCCGACCCCTACGCTGGCGTGCCGACGCCCACGCCCACCGGCGCCTGCCAGAGCACCAGCGGCAACACGCTGTCGCCCGGCACCTACTGCAGCGGGATGTCCTTGAAGGGCAACGTGATCCTTCAGCCCGGGACCTACTATCTGCAGGGCGACCTGTCGATCAACGCCAACGCCAACGTCACCGGCAACGGCGTGACCATCTTCATGCAGGGCTCCAACAGCGTCAGCATGAACGGCAACGCCACGGTCAACATCAGCGCCCCGACCAGCGGCGACTATTCCGGCGTGCTGTTCATGGGCGACCGCAGTTGCACGAGCTGCAGCGGTACGTCAGAGACGTTCAACGGCACGGCCGATTCGACCATGACCGGGGCGATCTACTTCGCCAAGCAGAACGTCAACTACATCGGCAACTTCGCCGGCGCCAACGGCTGCACCCAGGTGGTCGCCGACACCGTCACCTGGAACGGCCACACCCACCTGGCGGCCAACTGCACCGGCTACGGCATCAAGACCCTGCAGGCCTACGAGGCCGTCCGCTTCGTGGAGTAGACCATGAAATTCCTGCGCGACTTCCTCGAGCGGCAAGGCGGCGCCTCGGCGATCGAGTTCGCCATCATCGCCCCGATCCTGGCGGGACTGACGATCTATGGCTTCGACGCCTGGCAGCTGATCAACGCCAAGCAGGACATGCACGCGGCGATCAACGCCACCTCCCACTACTACATGGGCGGCGGCAGCGACGACCCGACCGGCCAGTCGATCGGCCTCAGCGGCTGGCCCAACAAGCCGAGCGACGGCGCCATGGCCATCGTGCGGGCCTGCACCTGCGCCGGCGTGGCCGCGACCTGCTCGTCGATCTGCAGCAACACCCAGCAGGCGACCGAGATCCACCTCACCATGACGGCCACGCGCCAATGGAACGGCCTGCACCCGGCGGCCCTGTCGGAGACGGAGAACGTCCGTGTCCGCTAGCCGGCGAACCTCGGTCGGGCGGCGCTACCTCTGCGACCGGCGCGGCGGCGCGGCGCTCGAGTTCGCCATGCTGGGCCCGGTGTTCCTGATGTTCATCATCGGCTTCTTCCAGGTGGCCTGGGCCATGTACTGCGCCAGCTCGGTGCGCTACGCCCTGCACAACAGCGCCCGCGCCCTGGTGCTCAATCCGAGCATGAGCCAGACCGACTTTCAGACGATGGTGATGTCGGCGGTCACCCCGCTGGCCGCCCAGAACGTGACGATCACCTTGACCAAGACCTCTCCGGGCTCCGGCCTGCAGCTGTCGACGGCGACGGCAACCTACAACTACCAGATCGTGATCCCCTTCACGCCCACCTATAATGGGCAGTTCAGGACCAGCTTCCTGCAGTCGGGCACCAGCTACTGACGGCGGCCGGCGTTCAGCCGCTTTTGCCGTGATCGATCAGCCAGCTGAGCAGGGCCGCCAGGCCCCACAGGCCCGTGCAATAAGCGAGGTAGGGACCCAGCGCCCACCAGCTGTCCCGACATAGCCGCCACAGGCCCCAGGCGGGCGGCACCACCCTGAACTCGGCGTCCAGCACCGGCGGCGGGCGCGAGCGCGGGCGCCTCTGGAGCGCACGGCTCTGCGGCGGCGCGGCAGGCGTCGCCGTCACCGGAACCGCCGGGGCCACAGCCCGCTGCTCAGATCCTTCATCGTCCATGGGCCCGTCCCATCGACGCCCTGGTTCACGCACGCCCTGATCATACACGCGCTGGCCCGCAGGCGCCGCGCGCGAGCAGACAACTCGCGGAAAGCCATGGCGATCCGGAGGCGGCAAGATGTCGGTTTGCGTCCAAAAAGCCCCGCCGGCCTCAGCCAGCGGGGCAGTTGAACCCGTCGCGGGGGAGGAAAGCGTCGGGTCAGCAACGAACTCCTCAGGAGCCGACCGGTTCGGCTCCGCTTGATCTGATCCGCCGACAGGCATGGCGGTCCGACGCCCAAAGAAGAACCGAGCAAATCCGCCGCCTCACCCCATCTTAATAAATAGACTTAACGACCAAGTAATATTTACCTTCTCGTTTTCGTTAATATGATTTCTTTTTTCGTTAATCAGATTTGTTTGTTTACATTTGAGTAAGGTTATGGGAAACGGCGATCAACGATCGCTGATTAATACAATTTTAACCGGAGCCGAAAATGTCGAAAATCTTTGCTTATCTGAATGAGCAAGACGGCGCCTCGGCCGCCGAGTTCGCTCTGCTCATCGCCCTGGCCGGAGTCGCCGTCGCGGCGACCGCCAACCTGCTCGGCGCCCCGGCCGCGGCGGCCAATCTCGTCGGCGCCCCGGCCGCCTCCGCCATCAACGATGTGGCCACCTGCATCCGCACCCACAGCAACGCCGCCACCTGCTGAGGACACCCGCCGCCCGAACGCCGTCCGGGTCGTCACGAGCGCGGAGTGCTTCAGGGCGGCCGCCGGCCCGAATCGAGGGTGGTTTTCCATCCCTTGGGAGTCGCCAATCAAAGCTGCCGTCTTGACGGGCCTTGCCGACGGGGTGACGACTCGCGAGGGCGCTCCAACGGCAGGCGGCTTTTGACCGGTTCCAATCGAATCCTGATCAGCGGCGCGGGCATCGGCGGCCTGACCGCGGCGCTCGCCCTGCTGCAGCGGGGCTTCGACGTCGAGGTCTACGAGCAGACCGCGTCCCTGGGCGAGATCGGCGCCGGCTTCCAGGTCGGGGCCAACGGCGCGCACGTGCTTTTCGCCCTCGGCCTCGAGGCGGCGTTGAAGTCGGTCTACGCCCTGCCCACCGGCAAGGAGGTGCGCCTGTGGAACAGCGGCCAGAGCTGGAAGCTGTTCGATCTCGGCGCGACCTCGGTCGAGCGCTACGGCTATCCCTATTTCATGATCCACCGGGCCGACATGCACGCCATCCTGGTGGAGGCGGTGCGGGCGCTGAAGCCCGACGCGATCCACCTCGACAAGGTGGTCGTCGGCTGTGAGCAGAACGGGTCGGCCGCAAGCCTGAAATTCGCCGACGGCGGGCAGGCCAGCGGCGACGTGGCGGTCGGCGCCGACGGCGTGCACTCGACGGTCCGGCGCCTGCTGTTCGGGGACAGCCGGCCGAGCTTCACCGGCCTGGTCGCCTGGCGCGGCCTGATCCCGGTCGAACGGCTTCCCGAACGCCTGCGGCGGCCGGTGGGCGTCAACTGGATGGGCCCTGGCCGCCACATCGTCCACTACCTGCTGCGGCGCGGCGAGCTGTTCAACTTCGTCGCCGTGGTCGAGCGCGACGACTGGACCGTGGAATCCTGGACCGAGCGCGGCTCGGCCGAGGACTGCGCCCGCGACTTCGCCGGCTGGCACGATGACGTGCAGGCCATGATCAGCCAGCTCGACGCGCCCTACAAATGGGCGCTCCTGGGTCGCGAGCCGATGAAGCGCTGGTCGGTCGGCCGCGTCACGCTGCTCGGCGACGCCTGCCACCCCACCCTGCCGTTCCTGGCCCAGGGCGCGGGCATGGCGATGGAGGACGGGCTGGTCCTGGCGCGCTGCCTGGAGGCGTTCGCCGACGTCGAGACGGCCCTGCAACGTTACGAACAAGCGCGGATCGAGCGTACCAGCCGCGTGGTCCGCGGCTCGGCCGAAAACGGCAAGCGCTTCCACAACAACAGCCTGAAGGACGCCGCCCAGGCCCAGGCCTATGTCGACGCCGAATGGGACGAGACCCGCGTGGCCGAGCGCTACGACTGGCTGTTCCGTTACGACGCGACCACGGTCCCACTGGACGAGCCCCACCTGAAGGACGCGGTATGATCGCCGGTCACGGCGCCCACCCCTAGGAGCGGAGATCGGACATGCCCAAGCCCTCGCCCATCAACGGCCTCTACCACTTCGCCTTCCCCTGCACCGACGCCGAGGAGACGCGGGCCTTCTACGAGGACCTGCTGGGCATGCCTCTGGTGCACGTGACCACCGAGGACAGGGTGCCCAGCACCGGCGAGGAAGGCCCTTTCGCTCATCTGTTCTTCCGCATGGCCGACGACTCCTATCTCGCCTTCTTCGACCTCGGGAAAAACGAGCGGCCGCAGCCCTCGCCCAACACCCCGGCCTGGGTGGAGCACTTCGCCATGTCGGTCGACGGCGTCGACCAGGTGCTGGCCTACAAGCGCAAGCTTCAGGACGCCGGCGTGACGGTGCTCGGCGTGGTCGACCATGTCTACGTCCAGTCGATCTACTTCTTCGATCCCAACGGCCTGCGCCTGGAGATCAACGCCCGCACCGAGCCTGAAGGCCTGATCGAGAAGGCCGAGAACGACGCCCACGCCATCCTCGCGGAATGGACCCGGGCCAAGGCCGAACGGCTTGCGCGGAGCTGAGCCGACGCGGCCGGCGATGCGGATCGCGCTCGTCCACGCCCTGCGCCATTCGCCGCCGCCGATCGAGGAGGCCTTCCGGCGGCTGTGGCCGGAGGCGGAGCTGCGCAACATCATGGACGACAGCCTCTCGTCCGACCTCGCCCGCATGGGCGTCCTGGACGAGGCGATGCACGCGCGGTTCCTGACCCTCGCCCGGTACGCCGAGGGCACGGGGGCGGACGCGATCCTGTTCACCTGCACCGCCTTCGGCGCCTGCATCGACCGGGTGCGCGAGGCCCTGGCGCCCCTGATCGTGCACAAGCCCAGCCAGGGGATGTTCGCCGAGGCGCTCGCCCACGGTGGGCGGATCGGCCTCGTCGTCAACTTCCTGCCGTCCCTCGCCTCGCTCACCGCCGAGTTTCCCGCCGACGCCGACGTGACTCCGATCTACGCCGCGGGGGCGTTGGACGCCCTGACGCGCGGCGACGGCGAGGAGCACGACCGCCTGACCGTCGAAGCCGTGCAGGCGGCCGACGTCGATCTCGTCGCGCTCGGCCAGTTCAGCCTGGCGCGGGCCGCCGACCGCGTGCGCCGGGCTACCGGCAAGCCGGTCCTGACCACGCCCGAAGCCGCCGTCCGTGAACTGGCCCGGTCGCTGGGCGTCGCGCTGCAGGCCGCCTGACAGCGCCGATCCGAGCGCGGGGTGCTCAGCCGGGCGGCCGGCTCCGGGCGATGCCCAGGGCGCGGCGCGCCTCGCGCACCTGCGAGGGGCGGACGGGCGGGGCCCGATTTCCCCAGGCCTGGCGCATATAGGTGGCCAGGGCCGCGACCTCCGCATCGTCATAGCGCCAGGCGAACGGCGGCATGGCCATGCGCGAGGGCGCCGCGGCCGCGCCGGGCTCGCGGTCGCCGCGCAGGATCACCGCGATCAGGCTGTCGGGATGACTGGCCAGCACGACGCTGTTCCCGGCCAGGCTCGGCAGCGACCGTCCCGCGCCCTCGCCGCCCAGGTGGTGACAGGCCGCGCAGCTGTCCATGTAGATGCGCCCGCCCGGATCGGTCTGACGGCCGGCCTTGATCTCGTCGAGCGTCGCGCCGCTGGCCGCGAACGTCGCCCGTCCCTCCGCCGCCGGGGCGGGGCCCAGAGTCTTCAAATAGACGGTGATGGCCTCGACGTCCGCGGGCGTCATGTGCTGGGTGCTGTCGGCCACTACCTCGCCCATCGGACCGAGCACCGCGGAGTGGATCGACTTGCCGGTGGCGAGCAGCTCGACGATATCCGCCTCGTTCCAGCGCCCGAGGCCGTCGCCCGCATCGCCACGCAGGTTGACCGGCGAGGCGCCGTCCAGTCGCGCCCCGGACAGGAACAGGTTCGTCCGGCCGTCGAGGTCCCTTTCCTGGAAACCGACGCCGCGCGGCGTGTGGCAGGTCCCGCAATGGGCCAGGCCCTGAACGAGATAGGCGCCGCGGTTCGCCTGGGCGCTCAGATGCGGATCGGGCTCAAAACGGCGGTCCTGGTGGAAGGCGATGTTCCAGAAGGCCAGCGGCCAGTGCGGCGGCCACGGGCCGGTCCGGTCGGCCGTGTCGGCGGGAGCCACCGATCGGGTGAGATAGGCGAACAGGTCCTGCAGGTCTTCGTCCGACACCTTGGCGAAGGCGGTGTAGGGCATGGCCGGATAGACCCGCCGCCCATCCGGCCGCACCCCCTGGCGCATCAGCCGGACGAAGTCGGCCAGGCTGTAGCGCCCGATGCCGTGGTCGCGGTCAGGCGTGATGTTGGTCGACCAGACCGCGCCGACCGGGGTGTTGAACGCCACCCCGCCCGCCAGGGGCTTGCCTCCCGCCGCCGTATGGCAGGCCACGCAGTCGCCGAGGACGGCGACATAGGCGCCGTGCTTGGGATCCGGCGTGCGGCTCGCGATGGCGGGCGACAGGCCGGGGCCCGGAACATGGCGCGCCACGGCGATCACGACGCCCGTGCCGATCGCCAGCGCCGCTACGAGACCCACCGTCCACCGCCGGCGCAAGGGGCGCCCCAGGCCGCTCACGCCCGCACCATCGGGCCGGGATCCCTCAGATAGGTCGACCTGATGTTTGCGGCCGCCCAATAGGCCAGGGCGCCGACCGTGCCCGTCGGATTGGCCCCGATGCCGTGGGCGAAGACGTTGGCGCCGAGCACGAACAGGTTCGGCACGTCCCAGCTCTGCAGGTATTTGTTGACTGCGCTGGTCCTGGGGTCGGTGCCCATGGACGTTCCGCCGTTGATGTGGGTGCTCTGGTAGGCGCGGGTGTCCCAGTGGTCGCCGCGCTTCAGCATCCGGCCGGAGAACGAGGTCGCGCCCATGGTCCTGGCGGTGGCCTTGAGCTTCTCGTTGAAGAACTCCGACATTCTCAGGTCGTTGTCCTGCCAGTCGAGCGTCATGCGCAGCAGGGGCTCGCCATAGGCGTCGCGATAGGTCGGATCGAGATCGAGGAAGGCCCCGCGATAGGCCATGTTGCTCATCTGGGCCTCGATCCGGCCCGTGTGCAGGTAGTTGTCCTTGACCGCCTGCTTCCAGCCCGAGCCCCACTTGGGCGCGCCCTCCGGCAGGGGAATGCCGCGCACCGGCCCATTGCCGGTCTGGCGGCCCCACATCACCCCACCGCCGATGAAGCCGAGCGGGCCGTGGTCGAAGTTGTCGGCGTTGAAGTCCTCGATCGCCTGGCCGACGCCGCCGGCTCCCATGAACTGGTTGATGTAGGTCTGGCTGTCGAAGAAGGTGTTGACGCTGCTGATCAGCTGGTAACAGAAGTTCCGCCCGATCACGCCCTCGCCCGTCTCGGGGTCATAGGGCTTGCCGATCTTCGACGACAGCATCAGCCGCACGTTGTGCAGGTGGAAGGCGGCCAGGATCACCAGGCTCGCCGGCTGCTCCACTTCGCGACCCTGCGCATCGACATAGGTCACGCCCGTCGCCGTCTTGCCGTCGGCCGAGGTGTTGATCCTCAGCACGTGGGCGTGGGTGCGGTAGCTGAAGTTGGGCATGGCCTTCAGCGCCGGCAGGATGGTCGTCTGCGGCGAGGCCTTGGAATAGTTGATGCAGCCGTAGTCGGAGCAGAAGCCGCAGAAATTGCAGGGGCCGAGGTCGCAGCCGTAGGGGTTGCGGTAGGGCCGCGAGGCATTGGACGCCGGCAGGGAGAACGGGTGGAATCCCAGTTCCCGCGCCGCCTTGGCGAAGATCACCGAGGTCGGTGGGTCCTTCAGCGGCGGCAGCGGATATTCGCGCGACCGGGGCCCCTCGAACGGGTTGCCCTCCGCCTGCTTGACGCCCTGGAGGTTGCCCGCCTTGCCGGAGGTGCCGCACACCTGTTCGAAGCGGTCGAAATGCGGCTCCAGCTCGTCGTAGCTGACGCCCCAGTCCTGCACCTGCATCCCCTCGGGGATGAACTTCGCCCCGTAGCGCTGGGTGACGTGCGACTTCAGGCGCAGCTCCTCGGGCGTGGCGCGCGAATGCACGCCCGACCAGTGGATGCCCGCCCCGCCCACGCCGGTCCCCGGCTTGAACGAGCCGATCTGGCGATAGGGCAAGGCGAGATCGGCCTTGTCGTGCCGAAGGGTGACGGTGGTCTTGGACAGGTTCTGCAGCAGGCCGTTGCGGGCCGATTGGGCCACCTCGTCCAGCACCTTGGGATAGGCCCAGTCGGGCACGGTGTCCTGGTCGGCGCCACGTTCGAGGGCCAGCACGCTGATCCCGGCCTTGGCCAGCTCGATGGCCATGATCGCCCCGGTCCAGCCGAAGCCGACGATCACCACGTCGACGGGCCTGTTCCTTGCCGCCATCAGCCGCGCCGGCCGTAAAGGTCGACCGGGCCGTAGGCGTAGCGCTGGGGCCGATCGACAAACTCGGCGAAGTCGCCGCGGCTGCCCGGATGGCCGATCAGCTTCCACCCCGCCATGTCGCGGTTGCCGCCGTACATCGGGTCGCCGAAGAAGCCCTCCATCACGTTCTTCAGTAGGAAGCTGGTGAAGAAGGTCTTCAGCGACACGTCGTCGGCATGGATCTGGCCAACCTCGGCCTTCTTCAGGACGTCGTCCTGCTGCGCGGCCATCAGGTCGGCGAAGGCCTTGTTCAGGGTCTTGGCGCACCAGGCGTCGATGGCGCGGATGCCCAGGCGATACTGCTGCTTGGGCGTCAGGGCGGACTGGTAGCCGAACTCGGCCGCGCCCTCGTGGAAGGGGCCGCTCATGTACCAGTTCGCCGCGTCGCCATAGGGCGTGCCCATCTGGCGGTCGATGAACTGAGGAACCCCGGCTTCCAGGGCGCCGGGCCCGTTGGCGTCGGTGGGGATCAGCCGGGCGCAGGCGGCGCGCACGAAGGCCCACTCGGCCGGGGTGAAGAAGGCAGGCTGGTAGTGGTCGTCAGCGGGAAAGGCGGGCGCCGGCGCGCTGCGGGCCGCATCGTCGGCGGGCGGACCCGGCTGGCCCAGAGCCGCGGACGAACCGAGCGCGGCCGCCGACGGGATCAGCACGGACGCTTTCAGGAAGGCGCGCCGGTCAGTGTCCCTGGACATCGGTGCGGCCCTCCCCAGCCAGAGCGTGCGGCGATCTACCGAGAGGATGGCGCTGAACGTCGGCGCGGTTTATCGGCAGAGACGAGGCGCGACTTTCCCCGGCCGCTTGGGCGATGGTCAAGACGGAAGCTTCGTCGGCGCAGAACCATTGGATCGGAACATGACCCTGGCCAACTCTCCCTCCCGCGTTCCCGGCCGCCAATTCCTGCAGATCCCGGGCCCGACCCCGATCCCCGACCGGGTGCTGAGGGCGATGGACATGCCGATCATCGACCACCGCGGGCCGAAGTTCAAAGCGCTGACGGCGCGGGCGCTCGAGGGGATGAAGTCGATCTTCAAGACCGCCGGCGCGGTGATGATCTATCCGGCCTCCGGCACCGGCGCGTGGGAAGCGGCGCTGGCAAACGCATTGTCCCCGGGCGACCGCGTGCTGATGTACGAGAGCGGCCACTTCGCCAACCTTTGGAAGGCCATGGCCGAGCGGCTGGGCTTCCAGGTCGACTACATCGCCTCCGACTGGCGCGACGGCGTCGACCCGGCCGCCATCGAAGACCGGTTACGCGAGGACAAGGCGCGAGCGATCAAGGCCGTCTGCGTCGTCCACAACGAGACCTCGACCGGCACCCTGTCGGACATGGCCGCCGTCCGGCGCGCCATCGACGCCGCCGGGCATCCCGCCCTGTTCATGGTCGACACCGTCTCGTCCCTGGGATCGGCCGACTACCAGCACGACGCCTGGGGCGTCGACGTCGCCGTCTGCGGTTCGCAGAAGGGCCTGATGCTGCCGCCGGGGCTCGGCTTCAACGCGGTCAGCGACAAGGCGCTGGCGCGGTCGCGCGCCGGGGGTCTGCCCAGGCTGTTCTGGTCGTGGGAGGAGATGGTCAAGGCCAACCAGCAGGGCTCTTTCCCCTACACGCCCGCCACCAACACGCTCTACGGCCTGGTCGAGGCGATCGACATGATGCACGAGGAAGGGCTGGACCGGGTCTTCGCCCGCCACCAGCGCCATGCCGAGGCGACCCGGCGCGCGGCGCAGGCGTGGGGCCTCGAACTGCAGTGCCAAAACCCGGCGCACTATTCGCCGGTGGTGACCACGGTGATCATGCCGGAAGGGCGCGGCGGCGACGCCTTCCGCGCCCTGGCGCTGGAGCGGTTCGACATCGCGCTCGGCTCGGGCCTGTCCAAGCTCGCCGACAAGGTGTTCCGCATCGGCCACCTCGGCGACATCAACGACCTCACCCTGCTCGGGGCCCTGGCGGGCGTGGAGATGGCGCTGGGGCTCGCGGGCGTCGCCCGCCGCGAGGGCGGGGTGCAGGCGGCGATGAGCCACTTGGCCGCGACCAGCGCGGGTTGATCGGGTCTCCGGACTTGGGGGGAGCGAGGCTGGGGGGACAACTGACATGCCCAGGCGGTTGAAGGCGTCGCACATCGTCCTGGCGCTGCTCTGCGCCATGTACTTCATCACCTACCTCGACCGGGTGAACATCGGCGCGGCGGCGGCGCCCATCAAGGCGCAGTTCCATCTGTCCAATACCCAGCTCGGCCTGATCTTCTCGGGCTTCGCCTATCCCTACCTGTGCTGCCAGGTGGTCGGGGGCCTGATCTCCGACCGGTGGGGCGCGCGGCGCACGCTGGTGATCTGCGGGCTGGTGTGGGCCGGGGCGACCATCCTGACCGGGATGGCCATGGGCTTCGTCTCGCTGTTCGCGGCCCGGCTGCTGCTCGGCCTGGGCGAGGGGGCGACCTTCCCGGCGGCGACCCAGGCGATGCAGAACTGGTTCCCCGCCGACCGGCGCGGCTTCGCCCAGGGCCTGACCCACTCCTTCTCCCGCCTCGGCAACGCCATCACCGCGCCGGTGGTGGCGGCCCTGACGGTGGTGTTCGGCTGGCGCAGTTCGTTCGTGATCGTGGGCCTGATCAGCCTGGTCTGGATCGTGCTGTGGGGGCTCTATTTCCGCGACGACCCGCGCCGCCACGCCGGCGTCTCGGCCGACGAGATCGAACCCCTGCCGCCGATGAGGCAACTGCAGAGCGTGCAGATCCCGTGGGCCAGCCTGGTGCGCAAGATCGCGCCCGTGACCCTGACCTATTTCTGCTACGCCTGGATCCTGTGGCTGTACCTGAACTGGCTGCCGCTGTTCTTCAAGACCAACTACCACATGGATATCCAGAAATCGGCGGTGTTCGCCGCGGGCGTGTTCGTCGCCGGCGTGGTGGGCGACACCCTCGGCGGTGTGGCGTCCGATCGCCTTTTGAAGCGGACGGGCAACGTCCGGTTCTCGCGGCTGGTGCTGATCGTCGGGGGGTTCGTCGGCGCGGCCGTCTCGCTGGGCGCCATGCTGGTCTCCCACGACCTGACCGTCGTGGC
>DASYBX010000096.1:0-52093 GCA_036500495.1 Caulobacteraceae bacterium | reverse complement strand
CGGGAAATGGCGGCCTTCGCCAAGTTCGGCTCCGACCTCGACGCCTCGACC
The DNA here is from genome assembly GCA_036500495.1 of Caulobacteraceae bacterium. Lineage (GTDB taxonomy): Bacteria > Pseudomonadota > Alphaproteobacteria > Caulobacterales > Caulobacteraceae > BOG-938. The sequence continues at coordinate 52,042 of DASYBX010000096.1, read as the reverse complement.
CAGCGCCTGCTGGCCCGCGGCGAGCGCCTGACCGAGCTGCTCAAGCAGCCGCAGTACGCGCCGCTGGCGGTGGAGGAGCAGGTCTGCGTGATCTACGCCGACACTCGCGGCTACCTCGACAAGATCCCGACCAGCGCGGTCGGCCGCTTCGAGCGCGAGTTCCTGGCGCGCCTGCACTCCAAGTATGAGAGCCTGCTCGAGAACATCCGCACCAAGAAGGCGCTGGATTCCACGCTGGAAGGCGAGCTCAAGGGCGCGCTGGACAGCTTCTCCTCCACCTTCGCCTAAGAGCCTGAGGTCCCAACGGGATGCCTAGCCTCAAGGACATGCGCAATCAGATCTCGAGCGTGAAAGCCACGCAGAAGATCACGAAGGCGATGCAGATGGTGGCGGCGGCCAAGCTCCGCCGCGCGACGGATTCGGCCGAGAACGCCCGCCCCTACGCCCAGCGCATGGGCGCGGTGATCGCCAACCTGGCGGCCGGCGTCTCCGGCGACGGCGCGCCCCGGCTGCTGGCCGGCACCGGCTCGGACCGCCGGCAGCTGCTGGTGGTGTGCACCGCCGACCGGGGCCTCGCCGGCGGCTTCAACTCGTCGATCGTGCGCATGGCGCGCGAGACGATCGCGAAGCTGGAGAACGAGGGCAAGCAGGTCCAGGTGATCTGCGTGGGCAAGAAGGGCCGCGACCAGCTGCGCCGCCTGCTCGGCCCCAAGATGATCGAGAGCTACGACCTCTCGGCCCACCGCAGCGTGAACCTGGCTGTCGCCCAGCCCATCGCCGACAAGGTGCTGGAGCTGTTCGAGGCCGGCGAGGTGGACGTGGTGACCCTGCTCTACAGCCGCTACAAGTCGGTGATCTCCCAGGTCCCGACCGTCAGGCAGCTGGTCCCGGCCCAGGTGGAGGGAACGGCCTCGACGCCCGACCTCGGCGGCGCGGTCTACGAGTACGAGCCGTCGGAAGAGGGCATCCTCGAGACCCTGTTGCCGCGCAACATCACGGTGCAGATCCTGGCGGCCCTGCTGGAAAACATGGCCGGCTTCTACGCCAGCCAGATGAGCGCCATGGACAACGCCACCCGCAACGCGGGCGACATGATCGCGGCCCTCACGCTCAAATATAACCGATCCCGCCAGGCGCAGATCACCAAGGAGCTGATCGAGATCATCTCCGGCGCCGAAGCCATCTGACGAATTAGCCCGAAACGGTTCGAGACATGACCATCCAGACCCCCATCACCGCCTCCAAGGGCCGCATCGCCCAGGTCGTCGGCGCCGTCGTGGACGTCGAGTTCGACGGTTCCCTGCCGGCCATCATGAACGCCCTGGAGACCACCAATACCGACCAGCGCACCGGCAAGCCGTTCCGCCTGGTGTTCGAGGTCGCCCAGCACCTCGGCCAGAACACCGTGCGCGCCATCGCCATGGACACCACCGAAGGCCTGGTGCGCGGCCAGGAGGTCACCGACACCGGCGGCCCGATCACCGTGCCGGTGGGTCCGGCCACGCTCGGCCGCATCATGAACGTGATCGGCGAGCCGATCGACGAGGCCGGCCCGGTCGTCTCCGAGTTCCACTCGCCGATCCACCGCGAGGCCCCGTCCTTCGCCGAGCAGTCGACCTCGGCCGAGGTGCTGGTCACCGGCATCAAGGTGATCGACCTGCTGTGCCCCTACACCAAGGGCGGCAAGATCGGCCTGTTCGGCGGCGCCGGCGTGGGCAAGACCGTGACCATGCAGGAGCTGATCAACAACATCGCCAAGGCCTACGGCGGCTACTCCGTGCTGGCGGGCGTGGGCGAGCGGACCCGTGAGGGGAACGACCTCTACCACGAGATGATCGAGTCCAACGTCAACATCGACCCCAAGAAGAACAACGGGTCGACCGTGGGCTCCAAGTGCACCCTGGTCTACGGCCAGATGAACGAGCCGCCGGGCGCCCGCGCCCGCGTCGCCCTGACGGGCCTGGCGCAGGCCGAGTACTTCCGCGACGTGGAAGGCAAGGACGTGCTGCTGTTCGTCGACAACATCTTCCGCTTCACCCAGGCGGGTTCGGAAGTGTCGGCGCTGCTGGGCCGCATCCCTTCGGCCGTGGGCTACCAGCCCACCCTGGCCACCGAGATGGGCAACCTGCAGGAGCGCATCACCTCCACCAACAAGGGCTCGATCACCTCGGTCCAGGCCATCTACGTGCCCGCCGACGACCTGACCGACCCGGCCCCGGCCACCTCGTTCGCCCACTTGGACGCCACCACCGTTCTGAGCCGCGACATCGCCGCCCAGGCGATCTTCCCGGCGGTGGATCCGCTCGACTCCACCTCACGGATCATGGATCCCCTGGTGATCGGCGAGGAGCACTACGCCGTGGCCCGCCGCACCCAGGAGATCCTGCAGCAGTACAAGTCGCTGAAGGACATCATCGCCATCCTCGGCATGGACGAACTGTCGGAAGAGGACAAGCTGACGGTCGCCCGCGCCCGTAAGATCCAGCGCTTCCTCAGCCAGCCGTTCCACGTGGCCGAGCAATTCACCAACACGCCCGGCGCGTTCGTCAGCCTGGAAGACACCATCCGTTCGTTCAAGGCCATCTGCGACGGCGCCTACGACCACCTGCCGGAAGCGGCCTTCTACATGGTCGGCCCGATCGAAGAAGCAGTGGCCAAGGGCGAGAAGCTGGCGGCGGAAGCGGCGAAGTAATGGCCGGCAAGCTGCACTTCTCGCTGGTGGCGCCGGAGCGCCAGCTGTTCTCGGCGGACGTCGACCAGGTCGACGCGCCGGGGGTGGAGGGCGATTTCGGCGTGCTCTTCGGCCACGCGCCGTTCATGACCGCGCTCAAGGCGGGCTCGGTGACGGTGTACGACGGCTCCTCGACGCGCGTGTTCAACATCGAAGGCGGTTTCGCCGACGTCACCCCCGCCGGCCTGACCATCCTCGCCGAACACGCGGTGGAGGCGTAGCGCGGCCGGACCCCAACGCGTCGGCGTCGGGATTTTGAAACCACGAAGCTCACGGGGAGACGAAGGACGCACTGTCGGCTTCGTGCTCTTTGTGCTCTTCGTGGTTGAATTGTTCTTGGGGCCGGTTCCGCCGGTGGTTGGCTGATGACCCTTTCCGATGTCGGCGGCATCGTCGGCGTGGTGATGATGCTGACGGCCTATGCCCTGGCGCAGCTTGGCCGGATGAAGGTCGACCAGGCGCCGTCGCTGCTGACCAACCTGGTCGGGTCGCTGCTGGTGCTGGTTTCGCTGCTCGCCAAGTTCAACCTGTCGGCCTTCCTGATGGAGGCGGCCTGGGCCGTCGTGGCGCTGTTCGGGCTGATGAAGCTGGCGCTTAAGAAGCGGGGCTGAGGCGCCCGTACGATTGTCACCGGTTTTCCGTGCGGATAGCCTGGGTTTCGCCCGCCTAAAGCCGCCGTCATGTCTTCGAAGGCCAGTGATTTGAACTATTCCCTGAAAGGCCACGAGTTCAGCACCGCTGACCTCGAACTGATGATGTACCTCGGGTTCAGGGAAGACGAGCTCGACGTTCTGTGGGCGCTGGAGGACAAGTCCGCGACCTCGCAGAGCGGGTTCATCGTCGACCGCTACGGCGTCAAGACGCGTGTCACATCACTGTGGCCAGAGGCGAAGGCGATGGACGGACACGTCTATGGCGTGCCCGTCACGGGGAACTTCAACTGGGAGGCCATCGAATGGATCGGCCTCATGCGAGCCGTGCTCGAGGCCGGCGATACCTTCAGGGTGATGGAGCTGGGGGCCGGATGGGGCCCGGCGATCGTATCGAGTTCGGTGATGGCCCGTTTGCGGGGGATCAAGGACATCCGCATGACAGGTGTCGAAGGCGATCCCCACCACTACGCGTTCATGGTCCAGCACCTGAAGGACAACGGCTTCGACCCGGCCGAGCACAGGCTCCATCAGGCGGCTGTTGCGGTGAGGGAAGGAGTCGCCCAATGGCCCGTCACCGAGGACAGCTCGGGCGACTATGGCTTCCGCCCCATCGAGGCCTCAGGCGACTATATGGACCGGAAATTTGCGGCGACGCAGGACGTTCGGCTTCTGCCGATGCGAAGCCTGGTCCTCAGCGAGGACAAGTGGGACCTGATCCATATCGACGTGCAGGGTTCGGAATATGACATCTGCAAGGATGCGCTTCCGGAGCTGAACGCGCGGGCCAAGCGCGTGATGATCGGCACCCACTCGCGCAAGCTGGAAGGCGACCTGATCAAACTGTTCATGGATGCAGGCTGGATTCTGGAAAACGAGAAGCCCTGCAAATTCGAGTTCCGGACAGAGTATAAAAGCCTCGAAGGCATGACCATGGTCGACGGGACCCAGACTTGGCGGCACCCCGGCGCCCAGCTTCCCCTTCCCGTTCGCAGGCCCGTGGCGCTCTACGCGATGGCGCGCAAGCTTCGCGCATGGACGAAGAAATCGCCCCAGTGATTTTACGGCGCCGGCAGGCTTCAGTGAATTTCGTCCCCATCCCCTAGCGGGTCAGGTCACCCAGCCAGTCGCAGCTGGTGCGGGTCGGCTCCCGCGCTTCGGCGTGGCCGGCGAAGGCCTGGACGACCTGGTCGTAGGTAGCGCGCTTGAACGGGATCACCAGCTCCGGCGCCTCGTGGAGGTCGGCCCACCGCCAGGCGTCGAACTCGGGCGGTTGGTGCAGACCGAGGTTCACCTCGTCGTCCAAGCCGGTGAAACCGTAAGCGAACCACACCTGCTTCTGGCCCTTCCACCCCCTGAGCGCCTTGGTTCCCTTCCAGCCGGGGGGGAAGTCATAGACGATCCAGCCGTGGGTGCGGCCGAGCAGGTCCACCGAGCGCAGGCCGGTCTCCTCCAGCAGCTCGCGCCGGGCGGCCGCCTCGAGATCCTCGCCGTCGTCGACCCCGCCCTGGGGGAACTGCCAATTGTGGGGACCGTCGGTCTTGGCGCGTCGGCCAAGCCACACGCGGCCGCGGGGACAGAACACCACCACCCCCACATTGGGGCGGTAAAGGGTGAGGTCGCGGGGGGGCGCGGCGTCTTCCATGCGGCTCGCCTTATACCGCGCTCACATCATTTGTAATTCCCCCGGGCGCAAAATTTTGTGGGGCCGCCCTCAGGCCGCCCCAAGGCCCGCCGTGACGCCGTGTTGTGACCTGCCAAGCCGGCGCCTTGCCTGAACGGGTAGCTTGTGTAAGAAGGTACCTTGCGTTGAATGGTACTGAGAATGGTCGGGGGGGCCGCATGGGAACGGTGCTGGCAGGAAGCCGGCGCCGTGCCGGAGACGACGCTTGTCTGGCGGCCATCACGGGCTGCCGTGCTTTCATTTCAGTCCTGACCAGCGTGACGGCCTGGGCGTCTGTTCTGGCCTTTTCGGCCGCTCGGGCCCAACCGGCGCCGGCGAATTCCCCGCCGGGCAGGATGGTGGAGGTGAATGGCGCCCTCATCCACCTGCTGTGCAAGGGGAGCGGCCGCCACACCGTGGTGATCGAGGCGGGGGCCAGCACGCCGTCCCGCATCTGGTACGGCGTGCAGGACCTCATCGCGCCCGATGCCCGGGTCTGCACCTACGACCGGCCGGGCTATGACTGGAGCCCCCCAATCGCACCAGACGTCTGTATCGATGCCCGCGCCGACATGCTGCACGACCTGCTCGAGGCTTCCGGCGCGCGCCCGCCCTACATCATGGTGGGCCACTCGTACGGCGGCCTGATCGTCCGCAGCTTCGCTCGCCGCCATCCCGCCGAAGTCGAAGGCGTGGTGCTGGTCGATGCCGTCGAAGAGGGGGTGGTCTATGACCCGTCCGTCCTCGCTTTCGTGCTGAAGGACGCAGAAGGTCTCATTCCGCAGGCTGCGAACATCCGGCAGAAGGGCGAGATCCTGAAAGCCCAGCGCTATGAGGCGGCGGTCGACGAGACCCGATCCTATCTTCTGGTGAAACCCGAGATGCGCCGTCCGGGCGGCTTCGGCCGATTGGGGGACACGCCTCTGGCCGTCGTCCAGCATGGACGTCCATTCACCGGCGATGCGGCCATTCTGGAAAGACATTGGGCCGAGGGCCAGAAAAGGCTTGCGGCCCTCTCCAGCCGAAGCGTCGTCTTCACTTCCGACACCGACCACAACATCGAAATCCGTCAGCCGACGATGATCGCCGAGGCGGTTCGCCAGGTGATCAAGATGATCGACCGATAGACGGAAGGGCATTGGTCTTGGAGTTGGAGCGCATTCCAGCGGTGCAACCGCCCACGCTCTCGCCTGACGCCCCTAAGGCTTCAGCGTCATCAGGGCCGAGGCGGGGGCCAGGGCGTAGCCGCGTTCGCGCACGGCCACGGCCCACTTCCGCACCTGGTTCACCGTCAGGGGATAGGCAGAGCCGATCCCGAGCGCGGCGCCGGACTGCAGCGCCGACGCCTCCAGCGCCAGCAACTGGTTGTCGATGGCCGTGGAGTCGAGGTCGGCGTCGATCTTAGGGCCCATGCTCGCCCGGCGCAGGCCCCCGCCGCGCCCGGCCGCCTGGCCGTCGTCGATGAAGCCCACCCCGCGCTGGCGCAGGCTCTGGATCACCGGGGTCATGGCCTTGTCCTGACTCAGAAAGCGCGAGCCGTAGACGTTGGTCACGGCGAAGTAGCCGGTGGCGCGCGACATCAGCCAGTCGAGCTTGGACTGGATTTCGCCGGGCTGCGCCGAACCGAGCAGAGTGTAGGGCCCGGGGTCGTTGTCCGGATAGTCGAGCGGCTCCATCGGCAGTTCGACCATCACCTCGTGGCCGGCCGCACGGGCGCGATCGACCAGGACCTGCAGGTTCTCGGCGTAGGGCGAGAACGACAGGGTCACCTCCGGCGGCAGGCCCTCGATGGCCTGGCGAGTGCGGTCCGCATCCAGGCCGAGGCCGCCGATCACCAGGGCGATCTTGGGCCGGCCGTCGTCGGCGAAGGGGCGGGCATAGGCCTTCCACGAGGCGCGCCCGTTCGCGGCGATGATGGGCAGAAGACCGCCAGGGCCGGGCGCGGTCATGCCGGTGAAGGGGGCGGGGGCGAGGGCGCCTGCGCCGCTGAGGCCTGGGCTGCGGTCGACCGCGCTCTGACCGGCCGAGAACAGGATGCGCGTGCGTGCCGCCGGGCCGCCGTCGTAGGGATTGCCGCGCGCGGTCAGCAGCAAGGTGGCGGCGGCGGCGAAGAACAGCATGGCGCCGGCCAGCGCCATGCCGCTGTTCAGTCTGGGCGCTGAACGCTCAGGCGCAGCCGCGCCTGCGGTCTGGCCGGCGATTTCAGTGGCGAGCTTCTTGAAAAACATACTGCGGCGGTCCGGTACGCCAGAGTGGGCATCCCATAGTCGCAGATCGTGGTTAAGGGATTGTTCTTGGCCCTACAGCCTACGCCAGGCCGGATCGACATTCGGGCAGATCGTGGACGTCGATGGGTTCTAGGCCGCCGCGGCGGCTTCGTCCGCCTTCTTCTTGGCCTTCTTCTTTTTCTTCTTCTTGTCGGGCCGGTCCGCCTTCACGGGCTTGTCGGCCTTGGCCGCCTTTTTGGCCTTCTTGGCGTCGTCGCTCTCGCCGGCCTCGCTCTTGCCGGCGGCGCGGGCCATGTCGCGCAGGGTCTTGATGAAGGCGTCGCGCTTGGCGCCCGGCACCAGGCCCATGATCCGCTCATCGGCCTGGGCCACCTTGGGGCCGGCCTCATGCACGGCCGCGCGGCCGGCGTCGGTCAGACGCACGGTGTTGGCGCGGGCGTCGAGGGTGGAGCGTTCGCGGGCCAGAAGGTCCTTACCGATCAGGCGGGCGACCAGTTCGGCCAGGGTCGAGCGGTCGATGCCGGTGGCGCGCACCAGTTCGCTCTGGGTGCAGCCTTCCTTGGCCATGACCGCGCTGAGCACGGCGAACTGTCGCTGGGTGAGTGCGCCCGTCCCGGTCTCTTCGGCATAGATGTCGAGCGCCAGCTGGAGCGCCCGATGCAGCAGATGGCTTGGGGAGCGGTCCAGACCCGCATCGCCCGCGTGAAGCGTCTTCGCCATGACCTCTCCCCTCAAGGACGACCGGTACATACCGAGGATACGCGTCGGTTTGACGACAGACCATCCGTAGACTGCGAAGCCTTTGGAAATCACCCGTTAGACGTGTCTTTCGACGGTTCGAACTCGATGGCGTGCTTCATCAGGAAGGGCGCCTGGGCCAGGGAGAACACCAGGGAGAGGACGAACTTGGCGATCTTCCACTTGGCATAGAGGTCGTCCGAGCCGAAGCGCCGGACCGCTTCGTTGGCGATGCCGAGGGCCAGGAAGAACAGGGCGTAGCGGAAGGTCAGGGTGCGCCAGGCCGGCAGGGGCATGTGCAGGGCCGAACCCAGCAGCTCCTTGAGCGGATTCAGCCCCATCCGCCCGCCGATCAAGAGGCCGAGGCCGAGCGCGACATAGAGGAACGACCCCTCCATCTTCAGGTACTGGGTGTCGTGGGTCACCAGGGTCAGGCCGCCGAACACCAGGGCGAACACACCGATGATCAGGGGCAGGGGCGCCAGGCGCTTCTCGACCGCCAGGCCCACGGTCAGGGCCACGGCCGAGCCGGCGACGATGGCCCAGGTGGCCTTGAGCAGGTCGTGGGTGGCGAAATAGACCACACCGAAGGCGATCAGGGCGACGAAGTCGACCGCCGCGCGCAGCCAGTGCGAATCGTTCTTGGGCAAGGGCTCCTGAGACAGGGGCTCCTGAGGCAGCGGCTCTAGGGGCAGGGGCTCGGAGTCGGACATCAGCCTTGGGTCTCCAGTCCGACCAGGGAGCGGGCGAAGGCCCTGGCATCGAACGGCTGCAGGTCATCGATTCCCTCGCCCACGCCGATCAGCTTGATCGGGGCGTGCGAGGCCTCGGCGACGGGGACCAGCACCCCGCCGCGGGCGGTGCCGTCGAGCTTGGTCATCACCACGCCGGTCACCCCGGCGATACGGTCGAAGGCGGCAACCTGGCTGAGCGCATTGCTGCCGACGGTGGCGTCCAGCACCAGCAGGGTCTCGTGCGGCGCGGTCGGGTCGAGCTTTCTCAGCACGCGCACCACCTTGGCCAGCTCGTCCATCAGGGCGGACTTGTTCTGCAGGCGACCAGCGGTGTCGATCAGCAGCACGTCGATATTCTCGGCCTTGGCGCGTTCGAGCGCCTCATAAACCAAGCCGGCGGCGTCGGCGCCGATCTCCTTGGCGATCACCGGGGCCCCGGCGCGCTCGCCCCACACCTTCACCTGTTCGATGGCGGCGGCGCGGAAGGTGTCGCCGGCGGCGATCATCACCTTGGCCCCGCGCGCCTTCAGATCGGCGGCGACCTTGCCGAGGGTGGTGGTCTTGCCCGATCCGTTCACCCCAACGAACAGGACGACGTAGGGCTTGCGGCCCTCCGCCAGCGGCTGGAAGCGGCCTTGATAGGGCTCCAGCTCCTTGGCGATGGCCGAGGCCAGGCCCTCCATCACGTCCTTGCGGGTGGCCAGGATGCCCACGCGGCCGCGGCTATAGGCGTTGGCGATGCGGGCGGCGGCGGCAGGGCCGAAGTCGGCCTCGACCAGCAGGTCTTCCAGCTCGGCGATGGCCTCTTCGTGCAGCTCCACCTTGGTCAGGGCGCCGACGACCTGATCGGCCATCTGCTTGGAGCTGCGGGCCAGGCCCTGGGTCAGGCGGCTGAACCAGCCGCGTTTCTCGGAGGAGGCGTCGGTCATGCTTTAAGCGAGGTGGGCGAAGGCCTTGCGGCCGTCGTGGCCAGTGATGGTCAAAGGCACGATCGAGCCAGCGGGCGCAAGCTCTTCAAAGGCCACTTCGGTGAAATCCTCTGCCCGCGCCAGGCCGTCGCGCTCCACCAGTCCGTGGACGGTGAGGCCGATGCGCGCCTCCAGGTGCCGGCGCAGAGCGACGTCGCCCGCCGCTCGCAGCCGCTCGGCGCGGGCCTTGATCAACGCGCGGGGCAGCTGGGGCATTTTCGCCGCCGGCGTGCCGGGACGCGGGCTGAAGGGGAAGACGTGCAGGTAGGCCAGCCCAGCCTCCTCGACCAGGGACAGGGTGTTGGCGAACATCTCGTCGGTCTCGGTGGGGAAGCCGGCGATCAGGTCGGCGCCGAAGGCGGTGTCGGGACGCACCCTCCGCACGCGCTCGATCAGGCTCAGGCCGTCGGCGCGCGAGTGGCGCCGCTTCATGCGCTTCAGGATCATGTCGTCGCCGGCCTGCAGCGACAGATGCAGGTGCGGCTGCAGGCGCGGGTCTTCGGCGATCACCCGCATCAGGTCCGGATCGATCTCGGCCGCGTCGATGGACGAGAGGCGCAGGCGCGGCAGGGCGGGGACCAGCTTCAGGATGCGCGCGACCAGCTGGCCGAGCGTGGGCGTTCCCGGCAGATCCTGGCCCCAGGAGGTGATGTCGACCCCGGTCAGCACCACTTCGAGATAGCCCTGGGCGGCCAGCCGGCGCACCTGCTCGACCACCTCCCCGGCGCCGGCCGAGCGGGAATTGCCGCGGCCGTAGGGGATCACGCAGAAGGTGCAGCGGTGGTCACAGCCGTTCTGCACCTCGACATAGGCGCGGGCGCGATCCTTGAGCCCATCGACCAGGTGATGGGCCGTCTCGGTCACCGAGAAGATGTCGTTGACCTTCACCCGGGTTTCGGTAGGGGCATAGGCTCCCGGCGCCGCCTTCTGAGCGTTGCCGAGCACGAGGTCGACCTCGGGCATGGCGGCGAAGGCGGCCGGGTCGATCTGGGCGGCGCAGCCGGTGACGATCACCCGTGCGCCGGGCTGCTCGCGGCGGGCCTTGCGGATCGCCTGGCGCGCCTGGCGCACGGCCTCGGCGGTGACGGCGCAGGTGTTGAACACGACCGCGCCGGTCAGTCCGTCCTCGGCCGCCCGGGCGCGGATGGCCTCGCTCTCGTAGGCGTTCAGCCGGCAGCCGAAGGTGACGACCTCCACGCCCCCGTCCTGGGCCGGGAGCGACGCCTCGAGGACGAGCGGCTTGTTCATGCCGAAGCGGCTTGGGCCGAAGCGGCTTGGACGGCCTGGGCGGCGCCGTCGTCCAGCGTCCCGGTGAATTCGAAGGCGACCGGGCCGGTCATCAGCACGTGGTTGTCCGCCTCACGCCATTCGATGACGAGCTCGCCGCCGTCCATCTCGACGGCCACCCTGCGGCTGGTCAGTCCCCGGCGGGCGGCGGCGACCACGGCGGCGCAGGCGCCGGTGCCGCAGGCCTTGGTCAGGCCCGCGCCCCGCTCCCACACGCGCAGGCGCATGCGGTCCTTGGACTTGATCTCGGCGAAGCCGACGTTGGCCCGCTCCGGGTAGAGCGGATGGTGTTCCAGCGGCGGGCCGATCTCCTCGATCGGCAGGGCCTCCACGTCGGCGACGAAGAACACCATGTGCGGATTGCCCATGCTCACCGCGCCGGGATGAGCGAGGTTGGGCTCGGCGCTGATATCGAGCGAAGCGGTCTCCACCGGCTCGGCCAAGGGGATGCGCCACCAGTCCAGCCCGGGCTCCCCCATGTCGACCCGCACCTTCAGCGGACCGGCGCGCTCGACGCCGATCAGACCGGCGTTGGTCTCGATCACGGCGGCGTCGGCCTGGTTCTGCTCCAGCAGCAGCCAGCCCACGCAGCGGGTGGCGTTGCCGCAGGCGTCGACCTGGCCGCCGTCGGCGTTCCAGATGCGCATAAAGGCGTCGGCCTTGGCGGACGGCTCGATGGCGATCAGCTGGTCGCAGCCCGACGGCCCGTCGCGATCGGCGATCGCACGGATGCGCGCCGTCTCGGGCGCGAAGGGAAGGCTGCGGGCCTCGACCACCACGAAGTCGTTGCCCGCACCGTTCATCTTGAGGAACGGGCGGTTCATCGGGGTGCATATAAGGGATTGGGCGGGAAAATGCGACGTGGCAGGCTGGCGGGATGCGCTCGCTCGTTTCCCTCGCCGCCGCCCTCATCCTGATCGCCGCCCCGGCTTTCGCCGCGCCCGCTCTCGTCACCGTCAAGGACAAGGGTGTGAAGACTGACTGCGCCGAGGAGGACAACGTCTACGCCGTCCTCTCCGCGCCAGGCGTCAGATCCTTCGAGGTGGAGGCGCGCCACCCGGCCTATGCCGCCGAACTGAAGCAGGACACGGACAAGCCGAACTTCAAGAACTGCACCTTCCAGCCGCAGAAGGATTTCCCGCTCACCCCGCGCAAGGTGACGCTGTACCGCGACGACAAGGTGATGATCCGCGGCATCACCTATTCCGGCTACTGGCGGCCGTCGGTGGTCAAGGTCGACGTGGCCGGCAAGAAAGACCAGGGCTTCACCCTGATCCAGTTCTTCCAGAGGGAAGGCAAGACCTGGCATGAGGCCCTGGTGCTACATGCGCCGGATGGCTACTGGCGCCTGCGTCCCCTGCCGCTGCCGCAGTTCAAGGGGGCGGTCTATGGCTCGTCGTTCCTGATCGGCCCGGTGGAGGAGTCCACGCGGCCCTATGTGCGGATCACCGAGGTGAAGATCGACCCCAAGGCGCGGCGGTTCACCGTCAGCTTCGACAAGGGCGGCCAAGCCGTCTTCACCATCACCAGCCTCGACCACCAGGCCCTCGAGGCCAAGGTGACGCTCGACCCGCCGGTGGAGACCGGCCGTCCGTTCGTGGCCCTGCGCTCGATGTACGTCGCCCCCGACAACGCCGACGCCGCCGAACTGCGCTGGACCGCGCCTGGCGGGGAAAAGAAGGTCGAACCGGTGGTGGGCTTTGGCCATGTCCAGGCCAGCGCCGTCGGCTTCGAGAAGTCCAAACCCTCGCTGCACAACACCAGCGCGCCAGACATCCGGTTCAGCGACTTCCAGAACTGAAGGGCAGAGACCGCGCGACCTCCCCCGCGAGCGGGAGAGGTCGTGCACGACCTTCAGTCCCTGTGGTAGGGCGAGCCCGCCAGGATCGTCACCGCCCTGTAGACCTGCTCGGCCAGCATGGCGCGGACCAGGGCGTGGGGCCAGGTCTGGACGCCGAAGGCGAGGGTCTCGTCAGCCCGGGCCAACACCTCGGGCGCCAAGCCGTCGGCGCCGCCGATGACGATCGCGAGCTTTCGCACCCCGTCGTCCCGCAGCCGCTCGAGGCGACCGGCGAAGGCGCGCGAAGGGTGCGCCTTGCCGTGCTCGTCGCAGGCGATGACGTGAGCGTCTTGCAGGTGCTGCAGGATGAGCTCGCCCTCGGCGGCCTTGCCGGGCTTGCGGCTTTCCAGCTCGATGATCTCCACCGGGCCGAGGCTCAAGGACCGGCCCGAAGCGGTGGCGCGCTCGGCGTAGTCGCGGGCCAAGGCCGCCTCGGGCGCGCGGCCCAGGCGACCGATGGCGAGAAGCGTGATCTTCAGTTGGCGATCGAACGGGCCGGCGGTTCGACCGACCAGATCTTCTCGATGTTGTAGAAGCTGCGGACCTCGGGCCGGAACAGGTGGACGATGATGTCCCCGGCGTCGATCAGCACCCAGTCGCAGTGCGGCAGGCCTTCGACCCGCGCCTTGCCCTGGCCGGCTTCCTTCAGGAGGCGCAGCAGGTGGTCGGCAAGGGCGCCGACATGGCGGTGCGAGCGGCCGGACGCCACGATCATGGTGTCGGCGACGGAGCTCTTGTCCTTGAGGTCGATCACGACGATGTCCTGGGCTTTGTCCTCGTCGAGGCGGTGCAGGATCATCTCTTCCAGCTGGGCGGTGCTAGGCTGGGGGTCTTCCGAAGGAACGCTCGGGGGCGCTTCGGACGAAACAGGCGCGCTATGCGCGGTTTGGCGGTTCAGCGGTTCACTCCTTTGGACGCTGGACTTCACCCTAGCACGAAACCGGCCGATTTCATCCGGCAGATTTGTTGCATGTTTGCGCCGCCGCCGGGACGCCCAGGGTGCGTCCGCCTAGGCGTCGGCTTTCGCTCGCGCCCGCTGGCGTGCGCGCAGCGCCGTCGATGACGCGAAGTTGAACGGCGCGCGGATATAGAGCCAGGCCGGCGGCCGATGCAACGCCAGCCGGGTGGCCTCGCGGGACGACAGGCGGGCGTGGGCGAACCGGCGGGCGGCGGGGGAGGAGCGGCTCTTCATCTCCGCGCCCGGGCGGGCGATCACCGCCACCGGCATCTCGCGCAGGATGTTCACCCAGCCGCGCCAGCCGTGCAGGCTGTTGAGGTTGTCGCCACCCATGATCCACACGAAGCGCACCCCGGGGAAGCGCTGCTTCAGCATGCGCAGGATGTCGATCGTGTAGCGCGAGCCGACGCGGCTCTCGATGTCCGAGATGATCATGTGCGGGCCGCGCGCCACGCGGCGGGCGCTGGCCAGGCGGGTGGAAAGGCTGGCGCTCTCGGCCGCCGACTTCAGCGGATTCTGCGGCGACACCAGCCAGATCACCTTGTCCAGGCGCAGGCGCGTGAGCGCCGTCTCCGCAATGTGGGCGTGGCCCTCGTGCGCCGGGTTGAACGAGCCGCCGAGCAGGCCCACGCGCATGCCGGGGCTCAGATGGAAGCCGGGGCGCAGGGCGCCGACGCGGCCGGCGGCGGACACCCGTTTGGCCGGCCCGGAGATCCACATCAGCGGCCCAGCCTCAACGACGAAGCCTCGGGTCGGTCTGGCGCACGCGCGCGCGCACCGTGAACACCCCGTCGCCGGACAACACCCCGCCGCGGGCGAACAGGCGGCCGTGCTCCCAGTTGGACAGGCCGAGCTCGGGCTTGTTCAGGGCATATTGCCCATCGACCCAGCGGGTGAAGCCGTCGCCGACGAACGGGGCATTGACGCCCTCGTAGAAGCGCTGGTGGGCGGCCGGGTCCTGCGACACCAGGCTGGCGTCGAACTGCGGGCTATGGCGATTGAACAGGGCGATGGCCTGATCGAGGCTGTCGACCAGCTTCAGGCTCACCTCGGGCGTCTCCTCCCACTCCCACTCGCGGCCGAGTTCGGCCTCCGGCAGGGTCTCGGCGAGAGGCTCTTCGACGTCGCCCTCGGCCCGGCGCACCAGGGCCTTGCGATCGAGCCAGCCTGACGGCAGGGCGTCCTCGTCGCCTTCGACGACGTGCAGCTTGCAGCCGTGGCCGCGGCGCTCGCCGGCGCGGCGCAGCGCGTCCAGGAACAGGGGTACGAGATCGGCCGCACGGTCGCGCACGATGCAGCAGACGTTCAAGGTGTTGCACACCTTGCGGTCGAGCGAGGTCTCCACGACCGCGGCGAACCGCTGGGCGTCCGCGTCGGGCGCGGCCACCAGCCAGGCGCCGCCCGTACCGTGCAGGCTCACCGGCACGCCCGCCTGACGCGCCACCGCGCCGAGTTGGGCCACAGCCGCGCCGGAGCCGCGCGCGACGGCCAGGGCCAGGCGGCGGTCGGAGAACATGGCCCAGCCGGCCGAGCGCTCGGGGCTCTCGACCAGGGCGGCGGCGCCCTCGGGCAGGCCGGCCTGCGCCAGGGCGGGGGCCAGGGCGTGGGCGACGATGGCCTTGGCGGTGCCGAGCGCGTCTGAGCCGATACGGAAGACGACGGTGTTGCCCGAACGCAGAACCCCGGTGGCGTCGGCGAACACATTGGGCCGGCCCTCGAACACGAAGGCGACCACGCCTAGCGGCGCGGTCAGCTGCTCGATGCTCCAGCCGTCGTGCTCTATGCGCTCGATCACCCGGCCGCGGCCGGCATGCTCGGCGGCCCAGCCGCGCAGGCCCTCGATCATGCCGCGGCGCATCTTGTCGTCGGCGATCAGGCGCGTCGTGGTGCGGCCGGCGGCGCGTGCCTTGTCGATGTCGGCGGCGTTGGCGGCGGCGATGGTCGACCAAGCCCGATCGTCGGCCAGGCGCCCGGCGAAGGCTTCGAAGAACTGAGTGACCTGCGCGTCCGTCACCCGGCCCATCTGCTGGAAGGCGCCGTGGGCGCGGCCGACGGCGGCCTCGGCCACTGCCTGGACGGCGGCGGGCACGTGCAGCAGCGCGCCCGATTCCTGCACCACCACCAGACGGTCGCCTGCCTGGAAAGCGGCCGCCAGCTCCGGCGACACCACAGCCACGCGGTTCCCGCCGAACGGGATCGGCATCCCGGAGGTCAGCTTGTCGAGCAGCGCAGTCATGGGCGCGTCATACGGGGATTATCCACATCCGTCATCCGAGCGATGGTGGAGACTAAGCCCGCTCCCGCCGCGCGGTCAGCGCCAGGTCGTCGGCGTGGATCAGGGTCGGGCCTTCGGTGTAGCCGAGCACGCCCTCGATGGCGGACGAGTTCAGGCCCATGATCTTCTCGGCCTCCGCGGCGTCGTAGCGCGACAGGCCCCGCCCGACCTCGCGGCCGTCCGGGTCGAGCACCAGCACCGCATCGCCCTTGCCGAAGCGGCCCTGCACCTGGCGCACGCCAGCCGGCAGCAGGCTCTTGCCGGACTGCAGCGCCTTGACCGCGCCCGCGTCGACCGCCACCGAGCCCTGGGGCGCCAACGAGCCGGCGATCCACGATTTGTAGGCCGCCGAGGGGCTCTGCGAGGGCTCGAACAGGGTGGCGAGCGCGCCGTCCTCCACCGCCTGCAGCGGGTCGGGGCGTTTGCCGAGGGTGATCAGGGTGGCGCAGCCGGCGCCCTGGGCGATCCTGGCGGCGGTCAGCTTGGTGGCCATGCCGCCCACGCCCACCCCGGCCGAGGCGTTGGAGCCGCCCGCCATGGCCTCGATCTCGGGCGTCAGCTCCTCCACCAGGGGGATGTGGCGCGCGTCGGGGTTGGAGCGCGGATCGGCGGTGTAGAGGCCGTCGATGTCGGACAGCAGCACCAGAAGGTCGGCGCCGATCATCTGTGCCACGCGGGCGGCCAGGCGGTCGTTGTCGCCGTAGCGGATCTCCTCGGTGGCCACGGTGTCGTTCTCGTTGACCACCGGGATCACGCCGAGGCCGAGCAGGGTCTCCATGGTGGCGCGCGCGTTGAGCCAGCGCCGGCGGGTCTCGGTGTCGTCGCGGGTCAGCAGCACCTGGGCCGCCTGAAGGCCGTAGGGCTCGAAGGCCTCCTCCCAGGCGCGCATCAAGAGGCCCTGGCCGGCGGCGGCGGCGGCCTGTTTCTCCGGCAGGTCCAGCGCGCGGCGGGGCAGGCGCAGGCGGCGGCGACCGAGGGCCACGGCGCCGGACGACACGATCAGCACCTGCTGGCCGCGGCGAGTCAGGCGGGCGGCGTCGGCCACCAGGGCGCCCAGCCAGGCGCGGTCGGGCTCGCCGGTCTCGCCGCTGACCACGAGGGACGAGCCGACCTTGATGACGATGCGACGGGCGGCGGAGAGGGTGGTCATGGCCGCCAGCCCCCTTCGGTCGGTGTCTCGTCGTCGAGGTCGTCGGAACGCGGGATCAGGCCCTCTTCCATCCGCCGCTTCTGCACCGCCTGGAAGGCCGCGCGCAGTAGTTCGGTGACGCCTTCGCCCGAGACGCCGGAGACCAGCAACGGCTTCTTGCCCGAGGCCTTTTGCAGGGCCTTGGCCGCCGCCTTGCGGGCGGCCGGGTCGAGCGCGTCGATCTTGTTCAGGGCCAGGAGCTCGGTCTTGTCCTCCAGCCCTTCGCCATAGGCGGCCAGTTCGCCGCGGATGGTGGCGTAGGCGCCGGCGATGTCCTCCTGCGTCCCGTCGACCAGGTGGATCAACACGGCGGTGCGCTCCACGTGGCCAAGGAACTTGACGCCCAGCCCCGCGCCCTCGGAGGCGCCCTCGATCAGGCCGGGGATGTCGGCCAGCACGAAGCGCTCCTGGGCCGACAGGTCGACCACTCCCAGGTTGGGCGTCAGGGTGGTGAAGGGATAGTCGGCGATCTTGGGCTTAGCGGCCGAGGTGGCGGCCAGGAAGGTCGACTTGCCGGCGTTGGGCAGGCCCACCAGCCCCACGTCGGCGATCAGTTTCAGCCGCAGCCACAGCCAGCGCTCCTCGCCCGGTAGGCCGGGGTTGGCGTGACGGGGCGCCTGGTTGATCGGGCCTTTGAAATAGGCGTTGCCGAAGCCGCCGTTGCCGCCCTTGGCCAGGCGCACGCGCATGCCGGCGTGGTCCAGGTCAGCGACCAGGGTCTCGTGGTCCTCCTCATAGACCTGGGTGCCCACGGGCACGCGCAGGACCACGTCGGCGCCATTGTGGCCGGCGCGGTTGCGGCCCATGCCGTGGACCCCGGTCTCGGCCTTGAAGTGCTGCTGGTAGCGGTAGTCGATCAGGGTGTTGAGCCCGTTGACCGCCTCGATCCACACATCGCCGCCGCAGCCGCCGTCGCCGCCGTCCGGCCCGCCGTATTCGATGAACTTCTCACGGCGGAACGACACGGCCCCGCCGCCGCCGTCGCCCGAGCGGATGAAGATTTTGCATTGGTCGAGGAATTTCATCGGGTCCTTTTGACCCAGGAGCCGCCGCTGCGCAAATGCAGGGGCGCCGCGGCCTTGGTCGCCGGTTACGCGAATTTAGGGATTGCCGACCCCTAATGCCCCTCCGGCGGCCGCAGAATCCGCTTCAATATATCTTTGTCTGTGTTGGGAAACGCATGGCCACGTCCCCTGCGGGATCGGCATCCGCGCCTAAGGGCGACGTGATGCAGGAGCTGGAAGTTCGTTCGCCCACGCCCTCGGCCGGAACCCCGGACCTGATGGCGCAGGTGCTGGCGCGCGCCCGTTCCGGCCAGGCCGATGGGCCGCCCAAGCCGGCCGCCCCGACCCTGCGCCCCGCGCCCGCCAAGACCGAGGCCCTGCCCGAACTCGCCGCCCGCACGCCGCCGGGCCCGCAGGCCAAGCCGGCTGCCGCGCCGCCTCTGAAAGGTCCGCCTCCGGCCAAGCCGCCGGCCTATGGGGCCGCCGGCAGCGCCGTCGCCGCCAAGTCCGCCCCGATCGCCGCCGCTGCCGGCGCCGGGCCCGCGCCGCTCGCGGCCACGCCGCCCGCCGCTGTTGCCGCCCAGGCCGGGCCGCCGGCGGCGGCCGCCCTGATCGACGAGAGCGCGGCCTGGCTGCCCGACGAGGCCGAGCGCCGGGTCGCCTTCCTGCAGGTCTACCGCTACTGGCACGCCCAGGTGCGGCCCGAATATGCGCACAAGGCCAGGCCAGCCTTCCTGTTCCTGGTCACCGCCCTGCCGGTGATGGTCAAGGCGCGCGACACGCTGGAGGCCCAGAACCTGTGGGAGCCGCCCGGCGAGCATTCGCGCCAGCTGCGCGACCAGCATTCGTCGTGGAAGAAGTACTGTGAGTTCCTGCCGCGGGCGACCCAGGCGCTGCAGGAGCTGGACGACTATCGCCATCTGTCGCTGCTGACCGCGCTCGACGACCTCAACGGCCGCATCACCAAGGCCGAGAAGAAGTTCCGCGAGGGCCTGCCGCAGCCGAGCCGCGGCCGGCGCTAGGCTGACGGCCGGCCAGGGCCTATCTAGGGCCCATGACCGACGAAACGCTCGAGCCGTCTCTTCCGGAAATCGAGGGCGCCGCGCCTGGCAAGCCCCTGACCCCCGCCGCCCGCCGCGCGCTGGAGGAAGCCGCTGCCCGTCGCAAGGCCGCCAGCGACGGCGCTGGACGCCCGGTCGAGCTCGGCGGTCCCAAGGGCCTGGAGCCTACCCGCTATGGCGACTGGGAGCGCAAGGGCCTGGCGGTCGATTTCTAATGCCCCACCCCTGCGCGGTGGGAGACTAAACAGCACGCATCTCCTCGACGATCCGCAGCGTCGCCGCTCTCGGATCGATCGCCGCAGTGATCGGGCGGCCGCAAACCAAGTGGCTGGCGCCGGCGCGCAGGGCCTGGGCGGGCTCCGAAGCGCGGGCCTGGTCGTCCTTGCCGGCCCAGGCGGGGCGCACGCCGGGGGTCACCACCAGGAAGCTTTCGCCGCCGATGCGGCGGGCCATGGCCGCCTCGTGCGGGCTGGCCACCACCCCGTCGACCCCGGCCTCCAGGGCCTGGCGGATGCGCCGCTCGACCAGGGCCTCGACGCCCAGGCCATAGCCCAGGTCCTGCAGGTCCTGATCGGCGAGGCTGGTGAGGACGGTGACGGCGAGGATCTTCACGCCCTCGGCGCCCGCCTTGCCCTTGACCGCGGCCTTCATCACCTGCAGCTCGGCATGGACGGTCAAAAGGTCGCAGACGCCGGTGGCGGCCAGGGCGGCGGTCGCCTTCTCCACCGTGGCCCCGATGTCGTGCAGCTTCCAGTCGAGGAACAGGCTCTTGCCCTGATGCTTCAGGTCGCGCGCCAGGGCCATGCCCTCGGTGGCCAGCAGCTGCAGGCCGATCTTGTAGAAGGAGACCGCGTCGCCGAGCGTCTCGACCATGGCCTCCGCCTCGGCGCGGGTCGGCAGGTCGAGGGGCAGGATCAGGCGCGGGTCGGACATGCGGGGCCTCCGTGGATGGCTTCAGCTATGCCCAGTCCCGCCCGCCGCGGACAACCGATTTAAGCGCGGGCCGTCTGTGAGGGCGGCTCACAGACGCGCTCAAAGCCCCTTGAAGCGCGCCGCCCGGCGGCCGACGAACGCCAGCACCCACGGGTCGGGCACGACGCTGCAGATGGCGTAGATCAGCTTGTTGGGGATGCCGGTGACGCGCACCGCCTGGCCCGCCTCCACCGCCTGGTAGCCCAGCTCGGCCACGGTGTCGGCGTCGAGCCACATCCATTTCGGCAGCCGGTCGGCCTCGCCGCGCGTGCCGTTGACGTCGTGGAACTCCGACCGGGTGAACCCCGGGCAGAGGGCCGTGACGTGAACCCCGGTCCCCAGGGTCTCGACATTCAGCCCCTGCGAGAAGCGCACCAGGAAGGCCTTGGCCGGGCCGTAGAGGGTGGCGCCCGGCAGGCCCGGGATCAGGCCGGCCACGGAGGCCACGTTGATGATCCGGCCGTAGCCGCGCGACAGCATCCCGGGCAACAGCTTGTGCGTCATCTCGCAGACGGAGGTCAGCAGCACCTGCAGGAATACCTGCTGGTCGCCCCAGGTGGTCTCGGCAAAGGCGCCGGTCAGGCTATAGCCGGCGTTGTTGACGAGCACATCGACCTCGCGCCCGCGAGTCTCGATGGCGGCGAGGATGCGGTCGACGGCTCCGGGCTCGCCGAGGTCGGCGCTGATCACCTGGACCTCCACGTCGTGCAGATCGCGCAGCTCCCAGGCCAGCCTCTCCAGCCGGTCGGTGCGGCGGGCGGTGAGCACCAGGTCATGGCCATGCCGGGCGTAGAGGCGGGCGAAGGCCTCGCCTATGCCCGCCGAGGCGCCGGTGACCAGGCACAGACGCCGAGTCATCTGAGCCGGGCCATGACTCGGCTCAGGCCGCGACGTTGCCGGACGAGGAGCCCGCGCCGTTCAACAGGTCGGCGACGGTGATCTTGGACAGGCGCTCGGCCGCCGCGGCGTCGGCCTCCTTGATCGCTCCGGCGATGGCCCGGGGGATCGCCTCGCCCACCGGGCAGCCCTTGGCCCCGGCCGGCGGGGCGCCGAAGTGGGCGCAGCCGTGCACGGCGCGAAGCACGGTCTCGAGGGTGATCTTGTCGGGCTGTTTCAGCAGCCAGGCGCCTCCGCCGGCCCCGGTGCGGGTGCCGATCAGGCCGGCGCGCGCCAGCATGGCGGTGACCCGCCTCACGACCACGGGATTGGTGGGAACCGACGCGGCCAGGCACGCGCTCGACACCGCGCCCGGCGCAGAAAAGGCGTCCTTGTGGGCCAGATAGGCCAGGACATGGGCCGCGACGGGGAATCTCTGCGAGTCCGACATCTCGCACCTAACGTAATACGCGGGCGCTTTTCTTCAATGGTTCCTTTCCGAGCCTTCCTCCCCTACGGCTCAGGATGAATTGTCGCGCATCCCCTCCCATCTTTGACTGGAGATTGAAGACGGCGGGGAAAGGGAGTATTCGCGCCGGCTGCTAGTACGTGGGCCGCCGCGACGGAAATCTCCGTCGGCTTCCCCGGAGGGATTGAATGGCTGTTGAAGCCAACCCGGTATCAACGGACGGGTCCGCCCGCGCCTCCGAATCGCAAGAATCCACCAAAGTCGAGCCCACGGGCCAAGCCGGACAGGCCGACGCGAGCCATTCGGGCGGCCACGGCTTCCTGGCCCTGACCCTGGGCGCGGTCGGCGTGGTGTTCGGCGACATCGGCACCAGTCCGCTCTACGCCATGCGCGAGGCGCTGTCGCATGCCCGCACCACGGCCAATATCGAAATCTCGGTGCTGGGCGTCGTGTCGCTGGTGATCTGGGCCCTGACCCTGATCGTGACGGTCAAATATGTGATCTTCCTGATGCGCGCGGACAACAAGGGCGAGGGCGGCACCCTGGCCCTGATGGCCCTGGCCCAGAGCGCGCTCGGCCGGCGGTCGGTGGCGATCTTCTTCCTGGGGGTGGTGGGCGCCTCGCTGTTCTACGGCGACGGCATGATCACCCCGGCGATCTCGGTGATGGGCGCCATCGAAGGCGTGCGCGACGCGCCGGCAATCGGCCATTCGCTCAGGCCCTATGTCCTGCCGCTGTCCGCCGGGATCCTGATCGTCCTGTTCCTGGTCCAGTCGCGCGGCACCCAGAAGATCGCGACCTTCTTCGGCCCGGTGATGGTGGCGTGGTTCATCACCCTGGCGGGGCTGGGCGTCTATCACCTGATCGACGACTGGTCGGTGCTGCGGGCCTTCAACCCCTACTATGGCGTACGCTTCCTGCTCGAAAACGGCTTCGTCGGCTTCGTCATCCTGGGCAGCGTGTTCCTGGCCGTGACCGGGGCGGAGGCGCTCTATGCGGACATGGGCCACTTCGGCAAGGGGCCGATCCGCGCCGCCTGGCTGCTGATCGCCTTTCCGAGCCTGGCCCTCAACTACCTCGGTCAGGGCGCCATGGTGCTCGACCACCCCGCCGCGGCGGCCGACCCGTTCTACCGCATGGTGCCTACGGCCGTGTACTGGCCGGTGCTGATCCTGGCCACCGCCGCCGCCGTCATCGCCAGCCAGGCCGTGATCACCGGCGCCTTCTCGATGACGCAGCAGGCCGTCCAGTTGGGCCTGGTGCCGCGCATCGACATCAAGCGCACTTCCGAGACCCAGGCCGGCCAGATCTTCGTGCCGTCGGTCAACCAGTTCCTGATGATCGGCGTGCTGATCCTGCTCCTGATGTTCGGCAGCTCCAGCAAACTGGCCTCGGCCTACGGCATCGCCGTCACCGGCTCGATGTTCGTCGACACCCTGCTGGCCTTCATCGTTCTGCGGAAGATCTTCAAGTGGGGCATGGCCCACACCCTGGCGCTAGTGGTGCCGCTGGGCTTCCTGGACGTGGTGTTCATCTCGTCCAACCTACTCAAGATCCCCGACGGCGCTTGGCTGCCGCTGGTGTTCGGCATGACCCTGGTGCTGACCATGTGGACCTGGACCCGCGGCGCCCAGATCCTCACCGAGAAGGCCCGCCGCGACAGCGTGAGCCTGACCGAGCTGACCGAGATCCTGCGGGTGCGCGCGCCGCACCGGGTGCCGGGCGCCGCGATCTTCCTGACCTCGGATCCCGACGTCGCGCCCGTGGCGCTGATGCACAACCTGAAGCACAACAAGGTCCTGCACGAGAAGAACGTGATCCTCACCGTACGCACGGCCGAGACGCCGCGCGTGGATGACGACCAGCGCCTGAAGATCGAGCCGATCAACGACGACTTCAAGAAGGTGACGATCACCTACGGCTTCATGGAGAGCC
Source organism: Caulobacteraceae bacterium (assembly GCA_036500495.1). Lineage (GTDB taxonomy): Bacteria > Pseudomonadota > Alphaproteobacteria > Caulobacterales > Caulobacteraceae > BOG-938. The sequence goes on along the minus strand of DASYBX010000096.1, from coordinate 28,464 downwards.
CGAACCTGCCCAAGGCCCTGGCCCTGTGCCGCAAGCAGGGGTTGAAGTTCGACATCATGGCGACATCGTTCTTCCTCGGTCGCCGATCAGTGGTCCCGTCCGCCCACTCGGGCATGCCGCTCTGGCAGGACAAATTATTCATCTATCTGATGAAGAATGCAGCCAATCCGACGGAATTCTTCAAGATTCCGCCAGGACGTGTGGTCGAGCTCGGGGCTCAGGTCACGGTCTAGGGTTTCAGGCGTTCTTCATTTCGGTCGATGATGGATTCAGCGATGTTGGATTGGACTTCTACGGCCCTGGCTGACTGCGTGTGGGTGCTTGCCCTGGTGGTGATGACCCTGTGCTCGGCGCGCGCCTGGCTGCGGATGGACGCGGAAGCCTGGGCGCCCCTGCAATGGAACCGCGACGGCCGGCCGATGATGCGCGCCCAGCGCGACCTGGCGGTGGCCTTCACCCCGATGGTGGCCATGGCCGGCGGCCTGCTGCTGGCGGCCGGCGCGCGGCTCGGCGATCCCTCGCAGACCGGCTGGGTCGCCCTGCGCCTGGTCACGCCGTTGCTCCTGGCGATCACCCATCAGATGCACCTCACGAGCGCCTTGAAGACCCTCAAGGCCGAGGGCAGCCTGCGCCGCTGAGGATTTGTCTTCGCGCCATCGGCCTGCGGCCGACTTGAGCGCGAGGGTGGACTACGCGTGATGCCTCAATCCTGCGACAATTGGCATAACAGCGACATTTGGCCATCTCCCCGCGCCTGCCGGACTCCGATAAACCCAGCGTCGTCAGCGGCTTGGACCGCTACCGAGATTACCGAGGTTGCGAGGGTGCTCGACCACCCGTCGCTCATGGGGGCGCCGATCCGGAGGCAGGGCCACGGATCGGCGTTCGCATTTTTGGTGGCGCTGTCGCCTGGCGGCCACTCGAGCGTGGTGTCGGCGCCGCGCGAATTGCGCATCTTCACGGTTCGGGGGTTGAACCCGGAGCCATTAGGCCCTTAAAGGCGCGGTCCCTAGCCTCTCCGAAGGATCGCCGCCATGGCCGACGCTGTTGCGCCCGTGAAGAAAGTCGTCCTCGCCTATTCCGGCGGCCTCGACACCTCGATCATCCTCAAGTGGCTGCAGCAGACCTACAACTGTGAGGTGGTCACCTTCACCGCCGACCTCGGCCAGGGCGAGGAGCTGTCGCCGGCGCGCGACAAGGCGCTGCTGCTGGGCATCAAGCCGGAGAACATCTTCATCGAGGACCTGCGCGAGGAGTTCGTGCGCGACTACGTGTTCCCGATGTTCCGGGCCAACACGGTCTACGAGGGCCAGTATCTGCTCGGCACCTCGATCGCCCGCCCGCTGATCGCCAAGGCCCAGATCGACATCGCCCGCAAGGTCGGCGCCGACGCGGTCTGTCACGGCGCCACCGGCAAGGGCAACGACCAGGTGCGTTTCGAGGTCAGCTACTATGCGCTGGAGCCCGACATCCGCGTGATCGCCCCCTGGCGCGAGTGGAAATTCGCCAGCCGCGAGGCCCTTTTGGCCTTCGCCGAAGAGAACCAGATCCCGATCGCCAAGGACAAGCGCGGCGAGGCCCCGTTCTCGGTCGACGCCAACCTGCTGCACTCCTCCTCCGAGGGCAAGGTGCTGGAAGACCCGGCCAAGGAAGCCCCGGAGTTCGTCTACCAGCGCACCATCGCCCCCGAGGATGCGCCGGACCAGCCGGCCGTGTTCACCATGGACTTCGAGCGCGGCGACCCGGTGGCCATCGACGGCGAGAAGCTTTCGCCGGCAGCCCTGCTGACCAAGCTGAACCAGCTCGGCCACGACAACGGCGTCGGCCGCCTGGACCTGGTCGAGAACCGTTTCGTCGGCATGAAGTCGCGCGGGGTCTACGAGACGCCCGGCGGCACGATCCTGCTCGGCGCCCACCGCGGTATCGAGTCGATCACGCTCGACCGCGGGGCCGGACACCTGAAGGACGAGATCATGCCGCGCTACGCCGAGCTGATCTACAACGGCTTCTGGTTCACCCCCGAGCGCGAGATGCTGCAGGCCCTGATCGACAAGAGCCAGGAACTGGTCACCGGCCGCGTGACCGTGAAGCTCTACAAGGGCAACGTCACCATCATCGGCCGCGAGAGCCCCTATTCGCTCTACGACCAGGAACTGGTCACCTTCGAAGAGGGCAAGGTCGCCTACGACCACCGCGATGCCGCCGGCTTCATCAAGCTCAACGCCCTGCGCCTGCGCGTGGCGGCCAAGCGGGACCGACGGTCGAAGAAGTAGCTACGTAAGGCCTCCCAGCGAGCGGGGAGGCCGCGTCTAGGGCATCTTCCGATAGCGGTAGTTGTTGCGCACCCGGTAGGCGAAGAAGCGCCCTTTGGAGGCCGCCTTCTGCATGTCGGCGTAGGTTTGCGGCTCCACGTCCAGATAGGCATAGAGGTCGCCGTCGACGAAGGTCACGAACAGGGTGTGGCTCAGGTCGTCGTAGCTGATCTGGCGAATGGCCGTCGAAGGCATGGCATTGAGCTGAACCGATGAATTGGCCCGTTGATCCCGCCCGCTACCTCGCCTTCCTCGGCGCCATGGCCATCCTGGCCGCCACGCCAGGGCCGTCAAACCTGTTCGCCGTCGCCAATGGCATGAGCCGGGGCAGGAGGGCCGTGCTGCTGGGCGTGGCCGGCATGAACACCGCCACCCTGATCTGGTACGTGGCCGCCGCGCTCGGCCTCGGGGCCCTGGCGCTGGCTTTTCCGCAGGCGGTGAAGCTGCTGATCGTCCTGGGCGCGGCCTATCTGGTGTGGCTGGCCTGGAAGGCGGTCAAGGCCGGCTTCGCCAGGGAGGGCGGGCTCGGCCACGTCACGATCCACTCCGGGCGCTCGGCCTTCTGGGATAGCTTCCTGGTGCAGATCACCAATCCGAAGATCCTGCTGTTCTTCGGCGCGATCCTGCCGCCGTTCCTCGACTTCGAGCGGCCGCTCGTGGCCCAGTTCCTGCTGTTCGCGGCGGCCACGGTGGCGCTGGATGCGACCGCCACCACCGCCTACGGCCTGGGCGGCGCGGCCCTCAGCCGGCGCATGGCCGAGCCCGGCTTCCGGCGCGTGTTCGGCGTCGCGGTGGCGGCGGTGCTGCTGGCGGCGGCGGGCTTGATCGTCTCCCGCCTGAGCTAGCAGCAGCACCGCTTGATGACTGCTAACAATTTGAATTTTGTGAACTTTTTATAGACTGCTCCGTTGCAGAATCAAGCGCCGAGGAACAGGCTTCCTAGGTTTCTGTACGGAGAACCGACTTGGATCGTGATTTCGCCGTTCAACTGACCGGCCGCCGCCTGACCACGGCCGAGGTGCTCTACTACATGCCCGCCCATCCCGCCCTGCTGCAGAGCTTCCTGTGGCAGACGCAGGACGTGGCCCCGGACTTTCCGCGCATCCACCAGTTCCTGGAGTATTGGCGACGGGAGATCGACGCGGTGATCCACTCGGTGACCATCGGCGGGGTGGAGATGATCGGGCCGGCGAAGATCCGCAACGTGCAGGACCTGGGTCTGCTGCACTAGCCGCGCGGCCCTGCCGGCCGAAGCAGAGGCCCAAAGCAGAGGCCCAAAGCAGAGGCAAGGTCAGTGAAAGCCGCGTAGCGTATCCGACATGGAATGACGCGCCGGCCCCTATTTACGTCAGGCCCGAATGCTTAAATCCTGGGGATGCAGGGCCTAGGCCGGCTCTGAGCGTTGACGGTTTGAACCGCCTCGACCCCGGCCCGCATGGACCGGGCGAAGGCGGGCGGATTGGAGAGTAAGATGAAGCGCGCCCTGATGGCGGCCCTGGCGGTGACGGTCCTGGCCGGCGGCCTGTCGGCCTGCGTGACGGCGACGCCCTACCAGCAGATCAACCCCAAGGACCGCGAGGCCGGCGGTTATGGCGACGTGCGGCTCGACGCCGACCACTGGCGGGTGACCTTCTCGGGCAACACCGTGACCTCGCGCGAGACGGTGGAACGCTACCTGCTCTATCGCGCCGCCGAGTTGACCCTGTCGCAAGGCGGCGACTGGTTCGAAGAGACCCAGCAGGGCACGGACCGGAAGACCGACGTCTATGTCGACCCCTACTATGGCGGCTGGGGGTACGGCTACGGCTGGCGACCCGCGTGGCGCTTCCGCCACGGCGGCTTCTACGGCGGCTGGGCGACCTGGGGCCCGGGCTGGGCCTACGATCCCTGGGGGCCCGTTTCGTCCTTCGATCGCTACGAGGCCTCGGCGGAGATCGCCATCGGCAAGGGCCCCAAGCCCGACGCCAAGGCGCTCGACGCCCACGAGGTGATGATGAACCTCGGCCCCGGGATCGTGCGGCCGAAGGCCTGAGGGCCCCGGGTGAGCGCGGCCGGCTTGAAACGCGCCGCCGGCGAGCCCATTCCTGAGGGATGGCGCTGATCAGGCCGAGCGAGCTGCTGTGCCCCAAGCCGGAAGGACTCTATTGCCCGCCGGGGGACTTCTACATCGACCCGGTGCGGCCGGTGGCGCGGGCGGTGATCACCCACGGCCATTCCGACCACGCCCGCGCCGGCCATGGGGCGGTGGTGGCCACGCCCCAGACGCTCGACATCATGGCCGTCCGTTACGGTGAGGGCTTCGCGGCGGCGGTCCAGCCCCTGGCCTATGGCGGGGTCGCCGCGCGCGATGGGGTGGAGGTGTCGTTCGCCCCGGCCGGCCATATCCTGGGCTCCGCCCAGGCGGTGGTGCGCTGGAAGGGCATGACCATCGTCGTCTCCGGCGACTACAAGCGCAGCCCCGATCCCACCTGCCCGCCGTTCGAGCCGGTGCCCTGCGACGTGTTCGTCACCGAGGCCACCTTCGGCCTGCCGGTGTTCCGCTTCCCGCCGCCGCAGGAGACGGTGCAGCATCTGCTGCATTCCCTGGCCCAGTTCCCCGAGCGGGCGCACATCGTCGGCGTCTACGCCCTGGGCAAGGCCCAGCGCCTCACCGCCCTGCTGCGCCAGGCGGGCTGGGACCAGCCGATCTATGTGCACGGCGCCCTGGAGCGGCTGCACGCGCTCTATGAAGAGTGGGGCGTGAAGCTCGGGGCCTTGGCCCCGGCGACCGGTTCGAAGGCCGACTTCGCAGGGCAGATCATCCTCGCCCCGCCCTCGGCCACCCAGGACCGCTGGGCGCGCCGCTTCCCCGATCCGATCGCCGGCTTCGCCTCGGGCTGGATGCGGGTGCGCGCCCGGGCCCGCCAGCGCCAGGTGGAGCTGCCCCTGATCCTCTCCGACCACGCCGACTGGGACGAACTCACCGCCACCATCGCCGACCTGCGCCCGCAGGAGTTGTGGATCACCCACGGCCGCGAGGAAGCCCTCGCCCGCTGGGCCGAGCTCGAAGGGATCGCCGCACGGCCATTGGACATTGTGGGCTACGAGGACGAAGAGGAAGCGTGAGGCGTCTTCCCAGGGAGCGGGGAGTGCGTAGTGTTATATTGTATCACCCGCGATGCGTGCTAGCGTGCGCCGCCCTCTACCCTGGAGCGTTGCGATGAAGCGTCTTGTGGCCTGCCTGTCCGCTGCCGCCCTGCTGTTCGGGCAGGTCTTCCCGGCCCAGGTCGCCTTCGCCCAGGCCCCGCCCGCAGCAAAGTCCGCCGCCGCCATCGTCGTGCCGCCGTTCAAGTACACCGAGCGCACCCTGCCCAACGGGCTCAAGCTGGTCACCTCGGTCGACCACTCGGTGCCGCTGGTCAACATCCAGGTGTTCTACGGCGTCGGCTCCAAGGACGATCCGGTCGGCCGCTCGGGCTTTGCGCACCTGTTCGAGCACATGATGTTCAAGGCCACCAAGGACATGCCGGCCGAATACATGGACCGGCTGACCGAGGACGTGGGCGGGCTGAACAACGCCTCCACCGCGGACGACTTCACCAACTACTTCGACGTGGTGCCCTCCAACCACCTGGAGCGCCTGCTGTGGGCCGAGTCCGAGCGGATGAGCTCGCTGATGGTCGACGACGCCAACTTCAAGTCCGAGCGGCAGGTGGTCGAGGAGGAGCTGCGCCAGCGGGTGCTGGCCGATCCCTACGGCCGCTTCGAGGCCCTGGCGATCCCGGAGAACTCGTTCACGGTGCACCCCTACAAGCGCCCGGGCATCGGCTCGATCGCCGACCTGGAGTCCGCCTCCATCGCCGACGTGCGCGCCTTCCACGCCACCTACTACCGGCCCGACAACGCCATGCTGATCGTGGTCGGCGACTTCGATCCCAAGGCGCTCGACACCCTGATCGACAAGTACTTCGGCGGCATCAAGGCCCCGTCCACGCCGTTCCCGCGGGTGACCGCCAAGGAGCCGCCGCGCACCGCGCCCAAGACCGTGACCACCTATGGCCCCAACGTGCCCCTGCCGGCGGTGGCGATCACCTGGCTCGGACCGGCCGCCAAGGACCCCGACCAGGCGTCCCTGACGGTGCTCGACGCCCTGCTCACCGGCGGGGACTCCGCGCGGCTCAACCAGTCGATGGTCTACCGCCAGCAGCTCGCCCAGAGCGTGTTCTCGGCGTCGGACGCGCGCCAGCAGCCGGGGCTATTCTACGTCGGCGCCATCATGGCCGACGGCAAGACCGTGCAGCAGGGCGAGCAGGCGCTGCTCGCCGAGGTCGCCAAACTCCGGGACCAGCCGGTCGACGCCGCCGAACTCGACAAGGCCAAGACCGTGCTGATCGCCCAGGACCTGCGCCAGCGCGAGCCGGTCTACGGCCGCGGCTACGCCTTCGGCTACGCCAACTACGTCGAGGGCTCGGTGTCCAAGGTCAACGACGACCTCAAGGAGATCCAGGCGGTGACCCCCGCCGACGTGCAGCGGGTCGCGCGCAAGTATCTGCCCGACAACACCCGGGTGACCATCGACTACGTCTCTGAGAAGGAGCGCCCGGCGGGCTCCGCCGGCCAGCCGAGCCCGAGCCAGCCCTCCGCCACGGTGGCCGCGCCGCCGCTGCCGAAGGTCGCCGAGCCGCAGCAGCCGGCCGAGTCACACACTCCGCCGCCGCCCGGGCCGCCGGTGACGCCGCGCCTGCCGGTCGCGTCGGAGCGCACCCTGAAGAACGGCCTGCGGGTAATCGTGGCCCATGACGGGACCCTGCCGCTGGTCACCGCCCAATTGACCATCAAGGGCGGAGGCGCCGCCGATCCCGCGGGCAAGGCGGGCCTCGCCGACTTCACCGCCAGCCTGCTCAACCAGGGCGCCGGCGCACGCACCGCCGAACAGGTGGCCCGCGACGTCGAGACCCTGGGCGCCCAGCTCAACGCCAACGCCGGCTGGGACGGCACGCGCATCGACCTCGAGGCCCTCACCGCCAAGCTGCCCCAGTCCATGGCCATCTTCGCCGACGTGGCGCGCAAGCCGGCCTTCGCCCAGGAGGAGCTGGAGCGGCTGCGCGCCCGCACCCTGGACTCCCTGGAGGTGTCCTTCCAGCAGCCGGGCGAACTGGCCCGCTACGCCGCTGCCGACGCGGTGTTCGCCGGCACGCCCTACGGTCACGTGCTGAGCGGCACGCCCGCCTCGATCAAGCGCTTCACCCGCGCCGACGTCACCGCCTTCCACCAGGCCTGGTACCGGCCCGACAACGCGGTGCTGGTGCTGACCGGCGACCTCACCCCGGACCAGGGGTTCGCCCTGGCCGAGCAGGCGTTCGGCGACTGGGCCAAGCCCGCCACGCCCCTGCCTCAGGTGCAGACGGCCACGCCCCAGGCCAAGCCGCGGGTGATCGTCATCGACCTGCCGGGCACGGGCCAGGCGGCGGTCGACCTCTACCTGCCGGCCATCGCCCGCACCGATCCGCGCTATTACCAGGCGATGGTGGCCAACGCCGTGCTCGGCGGCGGCTATTCGGCGCGGCTGAACGAGGAGGTGCGGGTCAAGCGCGGCCTCAGCTATGGCGCCAACGCCGTGCTCGACGCCCGCCACGGGATCGGCCCGGTCGCCGCCCTGGCCCAGACCAAGAACGAGTCCGCCGTCGAGGTGGCCGACCTGATGCTGCAGCTGATGGGCAGCGTGAAATCCGATCCGCCCAAGGCCGATGAACTGGCGGCGCGCAAGGCGACCCTGACCGGCAGCTTCGGCCGCAGCGTGGCCTCGAACGACGGCCTCGCCTCCTATCTCTCGGGCCTGGCGGTGCAGGGCGTCGACCTGAACGAGATCAACCGCTACGCGCCGAGCGTCGAGGCGGTGACCACCGAACAGGTGGTCGCCATGGGCGGCCAGGTGCTCGATCCCTCACGCGCCACCCTGGTGGTGGCCGGCGACGCCAAGGTGTTCTCGGCCGCGCTCAAGGCCAAGTACCCCCAGGCCGAGATCATCCCGGCCGACAAGCTGAACCTGGACAGTTCGACGCTGCAGTAAGGGGATTTCCCGCGCCCTACCCCGGGTCTCCCGTCCGCGCGCGGCGGCTCGGCGCGGGTCGGCTCGGGGCGGGGTTTCTGGAAGCGGCCTCCGGCGCAGCCGCCGCAGCGGCCGGCTGGATCGCGTAGGAGGCCGCCAGCAGGCCGGCGGGGTTCATGGCGTCGACCATGGCCGAGGGCATCAGGATGGTGGCGCCCCGCTCCTTGGTGGTCTCGTAGATGATATTCATGGCGCGCAGCTGCAGGGCCGTCGGGCTCTGGGCGTAGATCTCGGCGGCCTCGACGAACTTCTGGGCCACCTCCTTCTCGGCCTGGCCCAGGTGCAAACGGGCCGCCCCTTCGCGCTGGGCCTGGGCCTCGCGGCTCATGGCGTCCTGCAGGGCGTCGGGCACGCTGATGTCGCGGATCTCCACCGAGATGGCGGTGACGCCCCACTCGCCGGTCTTGCGGCCGATCTCCTCCAGCAGCACCGCGTCGCCGTGCTTGCGGTCCGACAGCAGGCTGGACAGAAGCGACGAGCCGACCATTTCGCGCAGGGAGGTCTGGGCCACCCGCTCGATGGCCGAGCGGTAGTCGGTGATCTCCAGGGCGGCGCGCTCGGGGTCGTGGATCTGCCAGAAGATCACCGCGTCCACGTCGACCGGGACGGTGTCCTTGGACAGGGCCTGTTCGGCGTTGAACTCGGTGGTCTGGATGCGCTGGTCGACCCACACCGACACCTCGTCGACGAAGGGGATGATCAGGAACAGGCCCGGGCCGTGCACCCCCTTCAGCTTGCCGAGGCGCAGGACGATGGCGCGCTCCCACTGGCGGGCCATCAGCAGGCCCTTGGACACCATAATGGCGGCAAGAACCAGCAGCCCCGCCGAGATGAAGCCGGCGGGGACGGGGTTGTGGGCGTTGTGGACGAAGACGAAGGCCGCCGCCGCCAGCAGCAGGACGGTTATGACCATGGCGGGGCTGTTGGCGCCCCGACGCGAGGAGACGCTGTTCATGGGGTTTCCTTCTCGATGAGACGCGCCAGGGCCGCGGCCAGAGCGGCGGGGGCGACGCCGGCCTCGCGGGCGCGGGCCAGGGCTTCGGCGGCCACGACCCCGGCGGTCTGGGCGGGGACGGCGCCGGGGGACTGCGTGCCGGACATTTCGGAGACGAAGCTGCCGCGCCCGCGCTCCAGCGTCAGGGCGCCGAGACGCTCGAGCTCGTCATAGGCGTGGCGCACGGTGTTGAGGTCGACCTTCAGCGCCACAGCCACCTGCCGCATGGTCGGCAGGCGTTCGCCGGGCTCCAGCGTCCCGGCCCGCACCGCCTGCAGGATCTGGTCGCGCAGCTGCACGTAGATCGGCACGCCGTTGCGCTCCAGCTTCAGGCTGGCAAGAAGGCGGTCGGGGGCGGGTTGTAGTGTCATTGTATGCGTACATTAATACACTGTGTTCGCACGCTTGTCCAGAGCTCGAAGAACGACGGTTGCCGATCGGCCATTGAAATCGCGAGCCTTGGGATATACATTGAGTATATCCCAAGGTGTTTCATGACCAAGACCACGCTGTTCCAGTCCAACAAGTCGCAAGCCGTACGTCTGCCTAAGGACGTGGCCTTTCCAGAAGGCGTGCGCACGGTGACCGTGCTTCGCGACGGCAAGCGGCGCATCATCGCGCCCTCGGACTCGGCTTGGGACGATTTCTTCGAGGCTCCGGGCGTGGATCTCGGCAAGCGCATCCAGCCCGCGGCCCAGGAACGCGAGCCCTTCTGATGCTCCGGTACATGCTGGACACTAACCTGTGCATCCGCGTGCTCAGGGACCGGCCGCGCGCGGTACGAGATCGGTTCAACCTCAATGCGAACGAGTTGTGCATCTCGACCATAGTGCTCACCGAGCTTTTGCATGGTGCGGCCAGATCGGCGCGGCCGGAACACAATCGCGCCGAGGTCGAGCGTTTCGCCGCGCGCCTCGATGTGCTGGCCTTCGACGCGACGGCGGCCGATCACGCCGCTGACATCCGGGCCAACCTGGAGAGGCGGGGCCAGATCATCGGCGGCTACGATCTACTGATCGCCGGACACGCTCGCGCACGCGGGCTCGTCGTGGTGACGGGTAATCTCGGTGAGTTCAGGCGCGTCGAGGGTTTGCGCTGCGAGGATTGGCTGGCGTCATAGTCAGGTGTTGGGGGAGGGGCCAATGGCGGTATGTGAAGCGTGCGGCAACGAAATGAGGCCGGCATCGAGTTGCCTGAAACTCGACTACAGATACGCGGACGATCCCAAGGCCTATGAGCCCGTGCGCTATGGCGAAGAGCAGGACGAGTGGGGCGCCGGCCTGGGAAAGAACTGTCACGACTGCAATTGTCCGCCCGGCGCCTATCATCATGCAGGCTGCGATGGAGAAGAATGCCCGCGGTGTGGCGGCCAGGCCATCAGCTGCGATTGTGAACAGCTCGAAGAGCGCGGCTAGCCCTCCGCCCGCTCCGCCTTGCGCCGTTCGCTCGCCCGCACCTTCTCGCTCTCGCTCTTGAGCTGGCCGCAGGCGGCGAGGATGTCGCGGCCGCGCGGGGTGCGGATGGGCGAGGCGTAACCCGCGCGGTTGAGGATGGCGGCGAACTTCTCGATGGTTCCCCAGTCCGAGCAGGCGTAGGGGCTGCCGGGCCAGGGGTTGAACGGGATCAGGTTGACCTTGGCCGGGATGTTCTTGAGCAGCTGGACCAGGGCCTTGGCCTCGGCCGGGCTGTCGTTGATCCCCTTGAGCATGACGTATTCGAAGGTCACCCGCCGCGCGTTGCTGAGACCAGGGTAGGCGCGGACGGCGTCCAGCAGCTCGGCGATCGGGTAGCGGCGGTTCAGCGGCACCAGCTCGTTGCGCAGGGCGTCGTTGGTGGCGTGCAGCGAGATCGCCAGCATGGCCTGGGTCAGCTCGCCCGCCCGCGGAATCTCCGGCACGACGCCTGAGGTCGAGAGCGTCGTGCGCCGGCGCGAGAGGGCCACGCCTTCGTTGTCGGAAATGATGTCGATGGCGTCGGCCACGTGGGGTAGGTTGTAGAGCGGCTCGCCCATGCCCATGAACACGATGTTCGACAGCTGCCGGTCGATGGCGGGCGAGGGCCATTCGCCGAGGTCGTCGCGACAGACCTGCACCTGGGCCACGATCTCGGCGGCCGACAGGTTGCGCACCAGGGGCTGGGTGCCGGTGTGACAGAAGGTGCAGTTGAGCGTGCAGCCCACCTGGCTGGAGACGCACAGGGCGCCGGCGCGGCCGACGCCCGGGATGAACACGCTCTCGGCCTCCACGCCCGGCGCGAAGCGGATCAGCCATTTGCGGGTGCCGTCGCGGCTCACTTGGCGCTCCACCACCTCGGGCCGCTGCAGCATGAAGGCCTGCTCCATGCGGGCGCGGGCGTCCTTGGCGATGTCGGTCATGCCCGAGAAGTCGGTGACGCCGAAATTGTGCACCCAGCGCCAGATCTGGCTGGTGCGCATCTTCGCCTTGGCCGGCTCGACCACGCCGGACTCCACCAGCGCCGCCTGCAGCTGGGCGCGCGTCAGCCCGGCCAGGTTCTTGGGCCCCGAGACGGGCTCGGCCAGGGTCGGGCGCTTGAGAGTCAGGGTCTGGGAATTGGTGGTCAGGTCCAAGGGCGCGGCTCAACGAAAAACGCGCCCCGCGGATGACGGGGCGCATGTCATGTTCATAGCAGATGGGGCAAGGTGGGGCAAAAATCGAGCGGCGCCAGCCGCGGCCGATTGGCCGACGAGGACGAGATGCGCCTGATCCCAGCCCTGCTGATCGCCCTGGCCCTGCCGGCGCTCGGCGCGTGCAACCAGGTCTACACGCGCAAGCCGCTCCTCGGCGAAGCGCGCGAGCAGGGCGATCCGGAGTTGCGGCCGGGCCTGTGGAAGTCGGGCGACGATACCGAGGAACAGCGCCGCTGCCCGTTCGACATCCGTAAGCGGCTGGGCGACTGGCCCGACTGCGCCACGGCCCTGGAGGTGCGCCGTGGCCAGATCTTCTTCGTCAGCCGTCACGAGCGGGCCCTGGCCTTCACCTACCGGCTGGTCGAGGGCCCGCCGGTGCTGATGCAGCTTCATCTGAGCGAAGAGGCCTTCAAGGACGCCCGCGTCCCCGAGCCCAAGAACACCGACAACCCGATGTACGGCTGGACCTACGCCGCCATCACCCCGACCAAGACCGACGAGGCCGCCCGCATCACCGAGGCCCGGATGGTGCAGGCCGACTGCGGGCCGCTGCTGACCCAGGGCGCCGCTCCGCCGGCCGGCGGCAAGCCGGTGACGGAGAACGTCACCTCGCACCCCTATGCGGGCCTCACCATCGTGGGAAACAATTGCGTGGCCGAGGACCTCGACACTGTAGAGAACGCCCTGGCCGAGTCCGCCAGGCTCAAGCCGCCCGCGCCCATGCGCTGGATCAGGGACGTTCCTTGAGCTTCGGCCCTTCGTCCTGTAACCCCTCAGCCCATGTTTGAAGGCCTCTCCCCTCTCGCGCGCGACGCACGGTCCTGGCCGTTCGAGCAGGCGCGCACCGTCCTGGCCCGGCTGATGACTGGCCTGGAGTTCGACTCCCACCGCGACCTCGCGATGACGCTGATCAACGCCGGCAAGACCGACGAGGCCGTCAAGGAGCTGCCCAAGCTCGGCCGCACCGTGCTGTTCGAGACTGGCTACGGCCCCTCGGGCCTGCCGCACATCGGCACCTTCGGCGAGGTGGCCCGCACCACCATGGTCCGCGCGGCCTTCCGCGCCCTGACCGACGACGCCATCCCCACGCGCCTGGTCAGCTTCTCGGACGACATGGACGGCCTGCGCAAGGTTCCGGACAACGTGCCCAACAAGGAGATTCTGGCCGAAGACCTCGGCAAGCCCCTGACCGCGGTGCGCGACCCGTTCGGCGAGCACCCCAGCTTCGGCCAGCACAACAACGCACGCCTGCGCGCCTTCCTCGACGGCTTCGGCTTCGACTACAGCTTTCTGTCGTCCACCTACTGCTACCAGTCCGGTGTGTTCGACACGGCCCTGCTGTGGGCCCTGCAGAAGTTCGACGAAATCCAGGCGGTGATGCTGCCGACCCTCGGCGAAGAGCGGCGCGCCACCTATTCCTGCTTCATGCCGATCAGCCCCAAGACCGGCCGCGTGCTGCAGACCCCGACGCTGGAGCGCAACCCCGGCAAGGGCGCCATCACCTATCGCGACGAGGACGGCGAACTGGTCGAAACCCTGGTCACCGGCGGCCGCGTGAAGATGCAGTGGAAACCGGACTGGGCCATGCGCTGGGCCGCGCTGGGCATCGACTACGAGATGTCGGGCAAGGACCTGATCGACTCGGTCAAGGCCTCGTCCAAGATCTGCCTGATTCTCGGCGGCGACCCGCCCGAGGGATTCCACTACGAGCTGTTCCTCGACGAGACCAACCAGAAGATCTCCAAGTCCAAGGGCAACGGCCTGACCATGGAGGACTGGCTGCGCTACGGCGCGCCCGAGAGCCTGGCCTACTACATGTGGCAGTCGCCGAAGTCGGCCAAGCGGCTGTTTTTCGACGTGATCCCAAAGGCGTCGGACGAGTATCTGCAGCAGCTCGACAGCTTCAACCGCAACCGGACGCCGCCGGCGGCGGAAGGCGAGAAGGCCCCGGCGCGCTCAAGTAGCGAAGCGATAGCGCCCGCGAAGACTCCCAACCCGCTCGACAACCCGGTGTGGCCCGTCCATGCGGCCGCGCCGCCCGAGCAGGGTTCGCCGGTGTCGTTCTCGCTGATGCTGAACTTGGTGTCGGCGGCCAACGCGTCGAACAAAGACATCCTGTGGGGCTTCCTGTCGCGCTACGTGGAAGGGGCCACGCCGGAAAGCCAGCCGCTGCTCGACAAGCTGGCCGACGGGGCGATCGCCTACTACGAGGACTTCGTCCGGCCCAACAAGAAGTTCCGCGCCCCCTCCGAGCAGGAGCGCAAGGCGATGCAGGACCTGCTGGCCAAGCTGAAGGCCCTGCCGCCCGGCTGCCGGGACGCCGAACTGATCCAGAACGAGGTGTTCGCGGTCGGCAAGGAGCACGGCTTCGAACCCCTGCGTCTGTGGTTCCAGGCCCTCTATGAGGTGCTGCTGGGCCAGAGCCAGGGGCCCCGCTTCGGCTCCTTCGTGGCCATCTATGGCGTGGACGAGACGGTGAGCCTCATCGAGCGCGCCCTGGCCGGGGAAGACCTGGTGATCGCCTGATCTTCTCTTCTTCCTCCAGGGGGGGAAAGGGGCTTCGAGTGCTGTATCCGGCCGTAGTAATTGACCGCTCGCCCCGCCGGGCTCTCAATGCCGCCCAACAAGAGCGGCCCAGAGCCCAGGGGTGGAACCATGGCCGAGCGACTTTCCCTGACGGTCGACGGTAAGGCGCGCAGCGTCGAGGCCGATCCCAAGACGCCGCTGCTCTACGTCCTGCGCGACGAGCTCGATCTCGACAGCCCGCACTTCGGTTGCGGCCTCGCCCAATGCGGCGCCTGCACGGTGCAGGTGGACGGCAAGCCGGTGCGCTCGTGCGTCACCCCCACCTCGGCGGCGGTCGGCAAGCACGTCACCACCCTGGCCGGCCTTGGCACGCCGCAAAAGCCCCACCCGATCCAGGCGGCCTATATCGAGGAGCAGGTGCCTCAGTGCGGCTACTGCATCTCCGGCTGGATGATGACCGCCGCGGCCCTGCTGAAGGAGAAGCCCAAGCCCACCGACTCGGAGATCCGCGACGCCTTCAAGGGCCTCAAGTGCCGCTGCGGCACGCACCTGGCCATCCTGCGCGCCGTCAAGCGCGCGGCGGCGATGACGGCCTGAGGGGAGGGCGAGCCATGAATGCGCACACCTCCCTTTCCCATCTGGGCCGCCGCGACTTCCTGCGCACCCTGGGCGCCCTGGTCGTCGGCGCCGCCGTCCCTGCGCCCGTGCTCGCCGCCGCGACCGGCGCCGCGAAAGGCGCCGCGGCCGACCTCGGCAAGTCGATGGACCCGGCCACCCTGGACGCCTGGCTGGCCGTGGCGCCCGATGGCATGGTCACCGCCTTCTTCGGCAAGCCCGACGTGGGCCAGGGGGTCGAGGTGGCCATCGCCCAGATCGTGGCCGAGGAGATGGACCTGCCGGTCGAGCGGGTGCAGGTGCACCTGGCCGATACCGGCCTGACCTGCGACCAAGGCGGCGTCTCCGGCTCGACCGGGGTGCAGCGCGGCGGGGCCACCTTGCGCAACATCGCTGCCGAGGCGCGCCGCCTGCTGGTGGAACACGCCGCCGTGGAGCTCAAGGTCCCGGCCGACCAGCTGCGGGTCGACGACGGTGTGGTGTCGGCGCCCGGCGGCGGCAAGCGCACCTACGCCCAGCTGGTCAAGGCCGCCTTCGAGGCCAAGCTCGACTGGAACGGCCAGTACGGCAACGGCCTGACCGCCAAGGGCAAGGCCAAGCCGAAAGCGGCCAAGGACTACAAGGTGGTGGGCGCCTCGCCCAAGCGGCGCGACATCCCCGACAAGGTGTTCGGCCACTACCGCTATTCCGCCGACGTGCGCCTGCCCGGCATGCTGCACGGCCGCACGGTGCGTCCGCCGGTGGCCGGGGCCAAGGTGGTGGGGGTCGACGAGGCCTCGATCGCCCGGTTCGGCGGCGCCCGCGTGGTGCGCAAGGACGACTTCATCGGCGTGGTGGCCCCCAAGGAGTGGGATGCGATCCAGGCCGCCCAGGCGCTGAAGGTGACCTGGTCGGACGCCAAGCCACCGTTCTTCGACTCCGAGGCCCTGTTCGACCATATCCGCGCCGCCGAGCCCCAGAAGCGGCAGGTGGTCACCGAGACCAGCGGCGTCGCCGAGGCCCTGGCCAATGGCGGCATGCAGCTGTCGGCCGAATACCAGTGGCCGTTCCAGTCCCACGCCAGCATGGGGCCCGGTTGCGCGGTGGCCGACGTGCGGCCCGACGGCGTCACCCTCTACAACCCCTCGCAGAAGACCCACGCCACCGCCCAGGGCGTGGCCAAGCTGCTTGGCCGGCCGGTGGAGAGCGTGCGCTCGATCTACGTCCAGGGGCCGGGCTCCTACGGCCGCAACGACGCCGGCGACGCCTGCGCCGACGCAGCCCTGATGTCGCTGCTCGCTGGCAAGCCGGTGCGGGCCCAGGGCATGCGCGCCGATGGCCACGGCTGGGACCCCAAGGGCGCCGCCTCGATCCACACGGTCAAGGCCACGATCTCGGACGGCGGCCGCATCGTCGGCCACGACTACACGTCCAAGGGTTTCACCCGCATGGAGGTCAACACCTTCGAACAGGAGCCGCAGGACTTCCTGGCCGGCCAGCAGACCGGGTTCCACAACAAGCCGGTCCCGGGCTTCGCCGCACCCGAGGACGCCTATGAATTCAAGGCCCGCCGGGTCAGCTGGGAGACCATCCCGGGCCTGCTCGACGGCCCCTCGCCCCTGCGCACCTCGCACCTGCGCGACCCGCTCGGGCCGCAGATGCATTTCGCCAGCGAGTCGTTCATCGACGAATGCGCCCTGGCGGCCAATGCCGACCCGGTCGCCTTCCGCCTGGCCCACATGACCGACAAGCGCCACCGGGCGGTGGTGGAGGCGGCGGCCAAGGCGGCCGGCTGGAAGGCTGGCCCGCCGGGCGCGCGCCGGCGCGCCGAAGGCGGCCGGATGATCGGCACGGGCTTCGCCTATGCCCCACGCGGCGACACCATCGTGGCCATCGCCTGCGAGGTCGAGGTCGACAAGGCCACCGGCCGCATCTGGCCGCGCCGCTTCTGGGTCGCCCACGAGTGCGGCCTTATCATCAATCCCGGCACCTTGAAGAACGTGATCGAGGGCAACGTCGTGCACGGCGCCAGCCGCGCGCTGTTCGAGGAAGTCACCTTCGATCCGAACAACGTCACCAGCATCGACTGGGCCCACTATCCGATCCTGGAGATGGCCGACGCGCCGGAGTCGATCGATATCGTCCTGATCGACCGCCCCGACCTTGCCCCCTCCGGCGCCGGCGAACCCTCCACCCGCCCCGTGCCGGCCGCCATCGCCAACGCGATCTACGACGCCACAGGGGTGAGGCTGCGGCGCGCGCCGTTCACGCGGGCGCGGATGAAGGCGGAGTTGGCGGCGGCGTGAGAGTTGTGAGTTGACCGCCTTAGGCGCCTGTAGGCTCCGCGCTGATCCAGCGTGCCTGGATAAGGATGCTCGGACTCCGAGTTCCAGTCGTGAGATAGTCGTGGACCGCTCGGATGTCCGCCTTGGCCTTCTCGATCGCTGCATCGACGGGATCTTCGGACTGCGGATAAACCGCGATGGTCACCCACGAGAATGGCCAAGGGAGCTTCTTCCGCAAGGGAACCCTTCGCGTGAACTTAGAGGTTATTCCGGCCTCTTGCCGGCTCGGCCCTGAAGCTGGGTGCTCCGTGGTTCGGTAGAGCACGTTGATGTAGGTTTCCGGTCCGCTGCCGTATTCGAACCTGATGGTCTGCTTCTTGGCGCCGATCTCGCGGACGATCTCGCCCTCCAAGTAAAGCTTGGGATCGTCGTTTGCTGGCTTCCATCCGAGCGACCACAGTAGGGGCAAAAGTTCGGCTTTCATTGCCGTGATGAGCGATCGGTCGGGCATTTCGGCCCTGCCGCTGTGTGCCTTGTTGCGATCGACAATCGTCCAGGCGATCCCCCCCTCGGAAGGCCGGTACCCGCAAAGGCTGCCCGTCAGTTCCATAGGCAGGTCGAACAGATAGTCGACTTGCTCATCGCCCGCCTCCGCCTGTTCGGCGTCGAGCCTTTGCTTGATGTCGCCGAAGGGCTCCGGCGGATCGCCGTGCACAACCTGCCGCTTATCCATCTCGGGGTGATGGACCACCGACCAAGAAAGTTGCCCGTCGATATAGCCCCGGACTTCGCTGAACATGACGATTTCGCTCATCATGCCGCACAAGCAATATTCCTTCGGAACTGGAGAGCCCAAGAACTTGTCCAAATCCGAAGGCAGGTTCTTCGTGACGAGGACGGACCATCCTTCTGCTGTCTGCCCAAGGACACGGTCCGCTTCGATCTCATCGGACGTCTCTCCGATTTCCTCGAGGCCGAAGCGTTCGAGAAGGTCCTCCTGGCGTCCGCCCTTGACCGCAATCCAGGCAAGCTTGATCCCCATCTGCCCCTATCTCCTCAGCGCCCCTGAGCCTGATTGACAATCTGTGGGCCGAACCCAGCGGCGGGTAGACCTATCATCAAGGCTACGTCGTCAGGTAAAAAGTGATTCAGCTGGAACTTTCGCCCAAGCAATGCTTGGGCCAATTTCTGGTTGTCGGACGTGTCAGCTTTGTAACCAAACTTATCCTCGAACATTTTTGGCATTGGCTGTGTCCAGTCATGGGGAATGGGGCCGTCAGTGGCGTCTGGGTACCAATAACTTCCCTTCTGGCTGGTCCTCGGCTCATCCTCAACCACCGGCGCCCGCTTCTTTGGGTTCCGAAGCCTTCCCTCGCCGTTGACGAAGCCTCTTACGTCCCCCAGTGCCTCGCCGAGTTGGCCCTTGGCATTCGTGGAAAGGCCGTCAGACCACTCGCGGCCAACGCGCCCGACATGCCCGCTCAGTAAACCTCCGCCCATCGCGCTTTGCGCCATTTGGGGGATGTCGACAGATCGTCCGTTGAAGAAATCCTGAGCCGCTGAGGTGACGGCGCCGTCCACGGCTCCAGCTCTCGTCGGGCCAAATGGAGAGGCGGCAGCTCCCGCCATTCCTCCTGCCACGGCGCCGGCCATGTCCCCGGTAGAGGAGTGATGGCCAGTGGCGACATCCGACAATTTTTGGGCTCCCAAGCCGGACAAACCGCCAGCGCCGAGGATGGCGCCAATCTCCTTCGCGGTAAGCTTCGCCGCGCCCGGAAGGCGAGGCGCGGCGGCGGCCGCTTCCTCAGGCCCGAGCGCGAACAAGCCCAGCACACTTCCACCAACAGAACCAATGGACTGGGCCAGAGGGCGGTGGGCTGCATCATAGCGGTCATGCGCCTGCTCCTGCTGAAGATTGGCGGCATAGCGTTGTCCCCATCCACTCAGGCCGCCCGGGCCGAACAGCGCATCCATCGCTGCCGAGAATTTGTCGGCGCCGCCGAACGTCGCCGTGTTCGCCGCGCTTCTCAACGCAGCATCGCCCTGAAGAAAGGGTTCGGGGGCTGTCCAGGAGTGGTCTGCCGTGCCAGGGCTGCTCGCGGGAGAGGGTGATGGGCCAGCGGGCGAAGGAGAGGGTGGCTGCGATCCATAAGCAGCAAGATCTGCCGACTGTTGAAGGTCTAGATCCCGCCCGTTTCGAAGCTGTTGTCCATAGGCTTGATGGGCGGTGGCCCTGGCAGAGGAGCGGGCCGCCGCTTCCCTTTGCCGGCGGGCTACGAATGCCGCCGGGCTTTCATCGTCCCCTTGATTTTGCCCCACGATGGTCCTCCTCGATCTAGGTTGTTGCGGTCGATTGAGCGCAACGAGGACAAACAAGTGTGAGGCAGACTCACCCTCAAATCAAGAACAAAATGAGAACAACTTATTTCCCGAACGCGCCTAAGGGCTAAGGAGGAAGAGGGAGGTTCTCCCGCAACCGCCCTTCCACGCCCGCTTCATCCCTCAACTCGCATTCCCACAGCGTCACCGTCCGCCAGCCCATCGCCTCCAGCGCGGCGCGATGCTCCGCGTCCCGCGCGCGGTTGCGGGCGATCTTGGCTTCCCAGTAGGGGCGGTTGGCCTTGGGCATGCGGGCGCCCCGGGCGCAGTCGTGGCCGTGCCAGAAGCAGCCGTGGACGAACAAAGCGAGCTTGCGGCCCGGCATGGTGATGTCGGGCTTGCCGGGCAGGTCGGCGCGGTGCAGGCGGTAGCCGACGCCCATCCTGCGCAGGAGGCGGCGCACCTTCAGCTCGGGCGCGGTGTCCTTGCCCTTGACCCGGCGCATGACCGCCGAGCGCTTCTGCGGTGTGAACACGTCCGTCATGGCTCGGGCGCCCCGCCTCGCGCCGCGTCAGCGGCGAAAGGGATATCAACCACCAAGGACACCAAGAGGTCGCGCAGACCGCGGAGCCCCGGCGAAGCCGGTTCGTTCATGATCGCGCTACGCGCGGAACTGCATCTTGGTGTCCTTGGGGGTTCCAACTTCTTGCGGCTCCGCCGCCTACAGCCCCTCGAACAGCACCGTCGACAGGTAGCGTTCGGCGAAGCTGGGCACGATCGTCACGATCAGCTTGCCGGCGTACTCGTCGGTCGCGGCAAGGCGGAAGGCGGCGCTGATGGCGGCGCCGGAGGAGATGCCCACGGGAATGCCGTCGACCTTGGCCACGCGGCGGGCCATCTCGATGGACTCGTCGTTGGACACGGTGACGATCTCGTCGATCACCCCTCGGTCGAGGATGGCCGGCACGAAGCCGGCGCCCAGGCCCTGGATCTTGTGCGGGCCGGGCGGGCCGCCCGAGAGCACGGCCGAGGTCTCGGGCTCGACCGCCACCATCCTTACCGAGGGCTTCTTGGCCTTCAGCACTTGGCCCACGCCGGTGATGGTGCCGCCGGTGCCGACGCCGGACACCACCGCGTCGACCTTGCCTTGGGTGTCGTTCCAGATCTCCTCGGCGGTGGTCACCCGGTGGATGGCCGGGTTGGCCTGGTTCTCGAACTGCTGCGGCATCACCGATCCGGGGATCTCGGCCAGGATCTCCTGGCACCGGGCCACGGCCCCGCGCATGCCGCGTTCGGCCGGGGTCAGCTCCAGGCGCGCGCCGAGCAGCACCAGCATCTTGCGCCGCTCCAGCGACATGCTGTCGGGCATCACCAGGATCAGGGGATAGCCCTTGGAGGCCGCCACGAAGGCCAGGGCGATGCCGGTGTTGCCCGAGGTCGGCTCGACGATGGTGGAATGGCCGGGCTTCAGCACCCCGCGCTGCTCCAGGGCCTCGATCATGCCCACGCCGATGCGGTCCTTCACCGAGCCGATCGGGTTGAAGAACTCCAGCTTGGCCAGGACCTCGCCTTTGGGCTTCAGCACCCGGGTCAGGTTGGGCATGCGCACCAGGGGGGTGTCGCCGATGGTGTCGATGATGGAGTCGTAGATCTTGCCCCGGCCCGTGCGCTTGTGGCGGGAGGCGTCGTAGGCGGGAGAATTGGAGTCCATGGCGGCGTCCTTGCGGCCTCGATTTCGGGCGGCAATCTAGGAGGCCGGATCGCCCCTGTCTCCCCAGCATCTCTATAGCGGGCAGCGGGCTTTGCTATTGGGCGGCGACGGGGCTTGCGCGGGGGGCGCCGTCAGGCGATGGCGCGAAGGAAATCGGGGCTCTGGAGCAGCGGCTCGATCAGCCTTTCCGCCAGGAAGCGCACCACCGGCACGGCCACGCCATCGCCGACCACGTGCAGCGCCCCGGTTGCGGCCCCGGGCAGGACGTAGTCATCGGCCAGGCCCATCAGGCGCGCGCCCTCGCGGCCGGTCAGCAGTCGGGTGCGCACCCGGCCCTGGTCGACCAGCAGAAGCACCTGGCGCGAGGAGCCGCCCCGCGGGGTGCGCAGGCACCCGGCCAGGCCGTCGAACCGCGCCTCGGCCCGCTGCACGCGGCGGCCGTCCTCCATGCGCGTGCGGCGGAACACCGCGCCCACCTGCCGCTGGCCGGACGCGCGCGCCGCCTCGACCTTGGCCGCGTGCAGCGGGGCCATCAGCGACAGCAGGCGCCGGGTCTGGTCCGGCCTGTGCCACACGACCGCGTCGTCGGGCTCCAGAAGGTCGGCCAGCGCGGTGTTGCGCCGGGGCGGAACGCCCGGCGACCACCACAGCCAGTGCGCCTTCAGGGCGTCCGGCAGGGCGGCGTGGGCGGCGCGCACGGCGGGGGTGTGGAACGGGCCTTCGCCCAGCAGGGCGGGCGGCGGCGGCTCGCGGGCGGCGAGCACGAACACCCGCGGCCGCGACTGGGGCAGGAAGGCCGAGGCGTCGATCTCCAGGGCGCCGAAGCGGTAGCCGCGCGAGGCCAAGGCCTGCGCCAAGGCCGCGAAGTCGGCCCCGCCGTGGGAGCTGAGCAGGCCGGTGACGTTCTCGATCACCAGGGCGCGGGGCGGGCGGCCCTCCTCGTCCAGGGCCTCGATCAGCCGCCAGAAGCCGAACAGGGCCGAGGAGCGGCCGCCCTTCAGCCCCGCCCGTCCGCCGGCCAAGCTGAAGTCCTGACAGGGCGAGGAGGCCCAGGCGAGGTCGGCGCGACCTGGCAGTGCGGCGGGCTCCACGGCCCAGACGTCGCCTTCGGCGAGCGATTCGCCCGGCCAGTTGGCGCGGTAGGTGCGCGCCTTCAGGGGATCAAAGTCATTGGCGAACAGGCAGGCCCAGCCCTCGCCCAATCCGGCGCGGGCCATGCCGCCGCCGGCGAAGAACTCATAGGCGGTAAAGGTCCGACTCACCCGGCGATGGTGCGACAAGAGGGTCCCGACGGGAATCCCCCGCAAGCGGACAAAGGAAAAGCGCGAGGCCGGAAGACCTCGCGCCTTCACGCGTTCATGTAGCCGCTAGGCGATAGCGCCTACGGGGATTCAGTGCACGCTCACCGGCGCCAGTTCGTGGGCGACCGCCGCCGCCACCGCGGATTCGCGATCCATCATCACGGCCAGGCGCTGGCCGTCCGCGCCGTACAGCGCATAGAATGTCTGTTCCGGATCGAGTTCGATACCCTCGATCTCCTGGACCTCCGTGTTCCCAAGCACTTCCTTGGCGGACACAGGCTTGACATAGACTAGGTTCGGCGCACCCAGCGCAGCGAACGCTTCCGAGGTCAGTATCGGCGTCATCACGACCACCTCCATACTCAGGTCAACGCCTCAAGATGCGGCTGGGTTCAGCCCGCGGTCTTGATGGCAATGCGCTTCACCAGCTTGGCCGGGGGAATCCTGGCCACATCTATGTGAAGTAGTCCGTGCTCGAGGGTCGCTCCGGTCACCTCCATGCCGTCCGCGAGGACGAACGATCGGAGGAAGGCGCGGGCGGCGATGCCGCGGTGAAGGTAGGATTGCTCCTTGCCCTCCATGCGGGGATCGCCATCGCGTCGGCCCTGGATGACCAGCTGGTTGTCCTCGACGGTCACCCCAAGCTGGTCGGGCGAAAACCCGGCCACCGCCAGGGTGATCCGAAGCCGGTCATCCCCACAGTCTTCGACATTGTACGGCGGGTAGCTCTCAGAGGCGGCCTTGGCGGCGCGCTCCACGAGGATCCGCGTATGTTCGAAGCCCAGGAGGAAGGGGCTGTCGAAAAGAATCGTCCGGTTCATCCGAAGCCCTTGACTGAAGCGACTTCAAGCGCGTCCGGATCGGCCCTTTGGAGGCGCCCATCCTGACGCCTTACTGAGATGGGAACCCGGCGCCGGTTTAGCAACCGTGGGGGTTGCTGTGACCGAACTGCGCTCGATGAGCCATCGAGGCGATGGAGCGCCGAAATCGGGTCTGGCGCGTTTGGCCAAGGCTCCGCCGCCCAGGCCCCTCTGCGACCATGCCCGACAAACCCGCGTCCTCCGTCGCCGACAACCTCAAGCCCCTGCTCGAGACGCAGAAGGACAAGGTGTCGGTCGGCGAGATCGTGGCCCGCGTCGAGCAAGGCGATGGTCTGGCGCCGGTGGTCACCCTGCTGACCCTGCCGGTGCTGATGCCTCTGCCGCCGGGCGTGTCGATGGTGCTGGCCCTGCCGCTGCTGTTCGCGGCGCCGCAGATGATGATCGGCCGCAAGGACCTGTGGCTGCCCAAGCCCCTGGCCTGCCAGGCGATCGACCGCGACAAGCTGCAGGCGGGCGTGAAGAAGGTCATGCCCTGGGTCGAGCGCGTGGAGCGGGTGGTCAAGCCGCGGCTCGGCTTCCTCACCGGCCGCCTGGGGGCGGTGGTGGCCGGCGCGGTCTGCACCGTGATGGCGGTGGTGCTGGTGCTGCCCCTGCCGTTCGCCAACCTGTTTCCGGCCCTGACGGTGCTGCTGTTCTCCCTGGGCCTGACCCGTCGCGACGGCTTGGCGGTGATCGTCGGCTGCGTGGCGATGGCCATCGCCGTAACCGCCATCGTCTGGGGCCTGCACGGCGCGCGGCTGGGCATCCACGGCCTGTTCGGGTGAGAGTCTCGGTTGCGCTACGCGCTGCGCGCTCGATCAGGCGTTGGCCGATAGCCGCCAACCCGACATGGAAAAGGCCCCGGCGTGGTCCGCCGAGGCCTTTATGGTGGAGCTAAGCGGAGTCGAACCGCTGACCTCTTGAATGCCATTCAAGCGCTCTACCAACTGAGCTATAGCCCCAAGGGATGAACCCTGGTTTTGCCCGCCGGACCCGAGGGGTCCCGCGAGGCGGCGGAAACTAGGCTGAATGACCTTCGGGATCAAGCGCCTTTCCGAGGAATTTTCGGGGGTCCGCAAACCCCCGAAATCCCTAACGATTCGATCGCGCTAGCGCTCGTCGCCGTCGTCTTCGGCGATGCCCTCGATCTCCTCGTCGACGAAGTCGTCGTCCTCGTCTTCCAGGAACGGCACGGTGTCGTCTTCCTCGGCTTCGGCCTCGGCCTCGTCTTCGGCGAAATCGACGCCCAGGTCGTCGCCGGCGCTCGGAGCGGGGCCTTCGCCCTCCTCCTCGTCGGTCTCGACGGTGCTTTCCTCGGCCGCCTGGTCGATTTCGGGAGTTTCGTCCGGCTCCTCCTCGAAGCCTTCCCCATCGGCGTCGGCGTCCTTGCCACGGACCTGCGGCGGCTTTTCGTCGTCGGTCTCGTAGTCGGGAACGGTCGAGCGGGCGCGCATGCGCCGGCTCTTCACCGCTTCTTCAGGGTCGAAGGCGGTGGCGCACTTGGGGCAAACGGCCGGGCGGCGGCTTAGATCGTAGAACTTCGCCTGGCAGTTGGGGCAAATCTGTTTGGCGCCGAGATCTGGATTGGCCAAAGGATTGGACCTCTAAGGTGGAATTCGCGAAAGCGGGCTCCCTTGCCACGGGTCTGGGGCGCTGTCAAAAGCAAACCCCCTCGGCCCCCTGCTCTGTTTCTGGGGGCGGCTTTGGAAGAGCTCATATAATGGCGGCGCTCACGCTGACGGCGCATCCCTCCGGCCCGCTCCAGGGGCAAGCGCGGGCCCCCGGCGACAAGTCCATTTCCCACCGCGCCCTGATCCTGGGGGCGATGGCCCAGGGCAGGAGCGAGATCGAGGGCCTGCTCGAGAGCGACGACGTGCTGCGCACCGCCGACGCCTGCGCCGACCTCGGCGCCCATGTCTCCCGCCACGGCGGCGGCCGCTGGACGGTGGAGGGCCAGGGCCGCTTCATCGAGCCGATGGAGATCGTCGACTGCGGCAATTCGGGCACCGGCGTGCGCCTGCTGATGGGCGCGGCCGCCGGCTATCCGATCTGCGTCGAGTTCACCGGCGACAGCTCTCTGCAGACCCGGCCGATGGGGCGGGTGCTCGACCCGCTGGCCATGATGGGCGCCCGCGTCGAGGGGGCGACCACGGGCAAATTGCCGCTGAAGCTCCACGGTGGGAACCTCAAGGCCATCGCCTACCGCCTGCCGATGGCCTCGGCCCAGGTCAAGTCGGCCCTGCTGCTGGCCGGCCTCAACGCCGAGGGCGGGGTCGAGGTGGTCGAGCCCGAGGCCACCCGCGACCACACCGAGCGCATGCTGACCGCGTTCGGGGCGCATCTTGAGATCACGCCCGAAGGCCGCGGGAAGCGCATCCGCCTCGCCGGCGGCCAGACGCTGCACGGCAGCCACGTGATCGTGCCGGGCGATCCGTCGTCGGCCGCCTTCCTGGTGGTGGCCGGCCTGATCGTCCCGGGCTCGCAGGTGCGGGTCGACGGGGTGCTGCTCAACCCCGGCCGCGCGGGGCTCTACGACACCCTGATCGAGATGGGCGCGGACCTGCAGATCCTGAACCGGCGCGAGGAGTCCGGCGAACCGGTGGGCGACCTCGTGGCCCGCCACGGCCCGCTGAAGGGCGTCGAGGTGCCGGCCGGGCGCGCGCCCTCGATGATCGATGAATATCCGATCCTGGCGGTGGCCGCGGCCTTCGCCGAGGGCCCGACGGTGATGCGCGGCATCGGCGAGATGCGCGTCAAGGAAAGCGACCGCATCGCCCTGATGGCGGCGGGGCTGGAGGCCTGCGGCGCCGACGTGGCCGAAGAGCCGGAAGGCATGATCGTCACCGGCAACGGCGGGCAGCCGCGCGGCGGGGCCATGGTCGAGACCCACGGCGACCACCGCATCGCCATGGCCCACCTGATCCTGGGCCTCGGCGCCCAGAACCGCGTGACCGTCGACGAGCCGGGCATGATCGCCACCAGCTTCCCCACCTTCCGCGACCTGATGGCGGGGCTGGGGGCCAGGATCACCGAAGCATGACCCGTCTGGTGATCGCGGTGGACGGGCCGGCCGCCTCGGGCAAGGGCACGATCGCCCATGGCCTCGCCCAGCAGTTCGGCCTGCCGTGTCTGGACACCGGCCTGCTCTATCGGGCCGTCGGCGTGATGGCCCTGGCCCAGGCGGGCGCGGTGGACGAGGCGTCGGCCACGGCGGCGGCCCAGGCGCTCGACCCCACCCACCTGGAAGATCCGGAACTGCGCACCCGCGCGGCGGGCGAGCTGGCCAGCCAGGCGGCGGTGTTTCCGCCGGTGCGTGCCGCCCTGCTCGACTTCCAGCGCCAGTTCGCCGCCCAAGACGGCGGGGCGGTGCTCGACGGGCGCGACATCGGCACGGTGATCTGTCCCGGCGCCACGGCCAAGCTGTTCGTCACCGCCTCGCCCGAGGTGCGCGCCGAGCGACGCTACCTGCAGCTGAGCCACGCCGGCGCGACGGTCAGCTTCGAGGACATCCTGGCCGACATCCGGAAGCGCGACGAACGCGACTCCCACCGCTCGGCCGCGCCGCTGGTCCAGGCGGCAGACGCCGTCTTGCTCGACACGTCCAAAATGAGTATATCCCAGGCCGCCGATGCGGCCCGCCGCATTGTCGAGGCTGCGCGTACCCAAGGTTCCTGAAAAGGACTCAGGGCAAATCCAACCGCGCTCCCTCACGATCTGCGGGCGACCTGTTCAAAAAACCCGTCGGCGGGACTCCATCAAAACCTCTAGAGCGTCCGCCCGGGTCAGGCTGCCTGCCGCCCGCGCCTCGCATTTGAAAGAAAAGAACAGCTTATGGCTGATGACATGACTCTCAACCCGACCCGCGACGATTTCGCGGCCTTGCTCGACGAGGCCCTGGGCGGCCGTGATTTCGTCGAAGGCCAAGTCGTCCATGGCAAGGTCGTCGGGATCGAAAAGGATTTCGCGATCATCGACGTCGGTCTGAAGACCGAAGGCCGCGTGTCGCTCAAGGAATTCGGCGCGCCTGACGGCAAGCCCCAGATCAAGGTCGGCGACGACGTCGAGGTGTATCTGGAGCGCGTCGAGAACGCGATGGGCGAGGCGGTGATCAGCCGCGAGAAGGCCCGCCGCGAAGAAGCCTGGACGCGCCTGGAAGGCGTGTTCGGCAAGAACGAGCCTGTCATGGGCACCATCGTCGGCCGCGTGAAGGGCGGCTTCACCGTCGATCTCGGCGGCGCCTCGGCCTTCCTGCCGGGCTCGCAGGTCGACATCCGCCCGGTGCGCGACGTCGGTCCGCTGATGGGCAAGGAACAGCCCTTCGCCATCCTCAAGATGGACCGTCCGCGCGGCAACATCGTCGTGTCGCGCCGCGCGATCCTGGAAGAAGCCCGCGCCGAACAGCGCACCGAGCTGGTCAGCCAGCTGCAGGAAGGCGAGATCCGCGAAGGCGTGGTCAAGAACATCACCGACTACGGCGCGTTCGTGGACCTGGGCGGCATCGACGGCCTGCTGCACGTCACCGACATGAGCTGGAAGCGTGTCTCCCACCCGAGCCAGGTGCTGGCCGTGGGCGACACCGTCAAGGTGCAGATCGTCAAGATCAACCCCGACACCCAACGCATCTCGCTCGGCATGAAGCAGCTGCAGTCCGACCCGTGGGATGGTGTTGAAGCCAAGTACCCGGTCGGCGCCCGCTTCACCGGCCGCATCACCAACATCACCGACTACGGCGCCTTCGTGGAGCTGGAAGCCGGTGTCGAGGGCCTGGTGCACGTGTCGGAAATGTCGTGGACCAAGAAGAACGTGCACCCCGGCAAGATCGTGTCG
>DASYBX010000095.1:0-19691 GCA_036500495.1 Caulobacteraceae bacterium | reverse complement strand
GCCCACGCCCGCCGCACCTGAGCCCCCAACCTGTGAGCCAAGTCTCCCCGTCCGCCGCCGCCTTCGCGCGCGCCCAGGCCCTGCACCAGGCCGGCCGCCTGGCCGAGGCTCAGGCGCTCTACGACCAGGTGCTGCAGGCGGACCCGCGCCACTCGGGCGCCCTGCACTATCTGGGCTACCTGTGGTTCCAGAAGGGCGACACGGGCCGTGCGCTCGGCCTGATCGGCCGGGCCGTGGAGCTTGCGCCCAAGGACCCCGGCATCCGCTACAACCGCGGCCTGATCCTGAAGCAGGCCGGCCGGCTGGACGAGGCGGTCGCCGACTTCCGTCATGTCGCCGCCCTCGCGCCGTCCGACCTCGGCGCCTGGGCGGGCCTAGGCGAAACCTTGCTGGCCCTGGGCCGGCCGGAAGAGGCCCTGGGCGCCTACGACAGGGCCCTGGCCCTGAAGCCCGACGCCGTCGACTTCCACGCCAACCGCGCGGTGGCCCTGCGCGGGCTCGGCCGGCTGGAGGAGGCCCTGGCCGCACAGGACCGGGTCATGGCCAGCGCGCCCGGCTATGCCGAGGGCTGGTCCAACCGCGGCAATGTGCTGAAGGACCTGGGCCGGTTCGAAGAGGCGGTGCAGAGCTTCGACCGCAGCGTGGCCATCAACCCGCGCCTGCCGCTGGTCCTGGTCAACCGCGCCAACGCCCTGCGCGAACTCGGGCGGATCGCCGAAGCCATGGCCGGCTACGACGGCGCGATCGTCCTGGCCCCCGCCTACCCCAGCGCCCACCACCACCGCGGCGTGCTGCTGACCGACCAGCAGCGCCTGCCCGAAGCCGTCGCCGCCTTCGACCGCGCCCTCGCCCTGGTCCCCGGCGACGCGGCGAGCGAAGGGGCCAAGGCCATGGCCCTGCTCATGGCCGGCGACTTCGAGCGCGGCTTACCCCTCTACGAGCGCAGGCCGATGCTGGCGCCCGAAGCCGCCTGGGGCTGCCCGCCCTGGCTGGGCGCCGAACCGGTGGACGGCAAGACGGTGCTGGTGTGGGCTGAACAGGGCCTCGGCGACACCCTGCAGTTCTGCCGATATGTCCCGCTTCTGGCCGAACGCGGCGCTCGCGTGGTGCTGCGGGCGCAGCGGCCGCTCCTGCCGCTGCTGGCGAGCCTGGCCGGCGTGGAGGCGCTGATCGCCGCGGACGAGCCGCCGCCGGCGTTCGACCTGCATACGCCGCTGCTGTCCCTGCCGTTGGCCTTTGGCGCGCGGCTGGACACGATCCCGGCGTCCGCCGCCTACCTCACGCCCGATCCGGCCAGGGTCCAGACATGGTCGCAACGCCTCGGCCCGCGCTCGCGGCCCCGAATCGGCCTGGTCTGGAGCGGCCGGGCCGAGCACAGCAACGACCGCCGCCGCACCCTGCCACTGGCCCGCCTGCTGGCCGCCCTGCCGCCCGGCTTCGACTACATCAGCCTGCAGCAGGAGGTGAGGCCCGCCGACCAGGCGACGCTGGCCTCGCGGCCCGACATCCGCCACTTCGGCTCCGAGCTGAAGGATTTCGCGGACACCGCCGCCTTGGTCTGGCAGATGGACGCGGTGGTCGGCGTCGACACCAGCGTGGCCCACCTCGCCGGCGCGCTGGGCAAGGACACCCGCCTGCTCCTCTCCCGCCCCGGGCAGGACTGGCGTTGGCTGACCGAGCGCAGCGATACGCCGTGGTATCCGACGATGCGGCTCTATCGGCAGGGCGCGGACGGCGACTGGGCGGGGCCCTTGGCGGCGGTCGGATCAGAGCTGGCGGGCGCCTGAAACCTTCACCCCGGGACCGAAGGCTACATCCGGTCCCACAGGTCCATGTGGAACAGCTTGCGGTGTTCCTCGATGGCGAAGCGGTCGGTCATGCCGGCGACGTAGTCGCACACCACCTGGGCCCGGGCCTGCTCGGTTTCCGCCAGGTGGCGGCGGGCCGACCACTCCGGCGGCAGGATGTCCGGCTCGGCGAGGAACAGCTGGAACAGTTCGCGCAACACCCGGCGGGCGTGGCTGCGGGTGCGGTTGACGCGGAAGTAGCGGTACATCCGGGCCATCAGGAACTCGCGCAGGTGCGACAGGTCCTCAGCCATCTCGGGCGAGAAGGCCACCAGGGCGCGGCTCATGGCGCGCACGTCGTCCGGCGAGCGCACGCCCTCGGCCGCCGCGCGCCGGCGCGTCTCGGTGATCACGTCGGCGACCATGGTCCCGATCATGCGGCGCACGGCCTCCAGCCGCTGCAGGCGCGGCTCCACGCCCGGCAGGTCGTCGGCGGTCTGCTTGATGATCGGCCCGATCAGGGGCACCTCGGCCAGCTCGTCCATGTTGAACAAGCCCGCGCGCACCCCGTCGTCCACGTCGTGGTTGTTGTAGGCGATGTCGTCGGCGAGGGCCGCCACCTGGGCCTCGGCCGAAGCCCAGGTGGCGAGGCCGAGGTCGTGCTCCCGGTCGTAGTCGACGATGGCGCGCCAGGAGGGCCGAACCAGCTTGGCGGTGACCGGTCCATTGTGCTTGACCACCCCCTCCAGGGTCTCCCAGGTGAGGTTCAGGCCATTGTAGTGCGGATACATCCGCTCCAGTTCGGTGATCACCCGGAAGGTCTGGACGTTGTGGTCAAAGCCGCCCAGCGACTCCATGCGGTCGGCCAGTTCGTCCTCGCCGGCGTGGCCGAACGGTGGGTGGCCGATGTCGTGGGCGAGCGCGATGGTCTCGGCCAGGTCGTCGTCCAGGCCCAGGGCCTTGGCGATCGAGCGGGCGATCTGGGCCACCTCCAGGGAGTGGGTCAGCCGGGTGCGGAAGTTGTCGCCCTCGTGGGCCACGAACACCTGAGTCTTCTCCTTCAGGCGGCGGAAGGCCGAGGCGTGGATGATGCGGTCGCGGTCCCTGGCGAAGGGCGTGCGGGTGGCGCTTTCGGGCTCGGGATGACGGCGCCCGCGCGAGCGCGACCAGTCCTCGGCATAGGGCGCCTTCACAGGCGTTTGGTAGGTCGTATCGGCCAAAACGCTGAACCCTTCTTCACCCGGCTCTTTCAAGAGCTCTTGGGCGGCCTCATATAGGGAGGCCGAACCATAGACGCCGTTAACACAGGCCTGCCACCCTCGTCTTCCGCATGACCGACGTCCTGACCATTTCTCCCAAGGCCAAGCCGGCCCTCGTGACCCTCTCGGGCAGCGCCGCCCAGAGGCTGAACGCGCTGAGCGCCGTCGAGGGCCATCGCGTGATGCTGCGCGTGGCGGTGGAGGGCGGGGGCTGCTCCGGCTTCCAGTACCAGTTCGACCTGGTGCAGGCCGGCGAGCCCGACGACCTTGTGGTCGAGCGCGACGGGGCCCGGGCCCTGGTCGATCCGGTGTCGCTGGACATGGTCAAGGGCTCGGAGATCGACTTCGTCGACGAACTGGCTGGCGCGGAGTTCCGCATACGCAATCCCAACGCCCGCTCCAGCTGCGGCTGCGGCGTCAGCTTCTCGATCTAGGCGCCCGCCTCCAGAAGCGACACCAGGGTGTCGAGGAAGAACGGCCGGTCCGCCAGCCAGATGTCGCGCGAGTTCAGGCGCACCCGCGACTGGCGCGTGGATAAAAGGGCGATCAGCTTGCCGTCGTGGCTGACGTTGAACACCAGCCCTCGGTCCTCCGTCGGCCATAGCGACACGTGGAACGAGGCTTCGATCGTGTAGGGCTCGTCGACCGGGTCCAGCCGCAGGTGGATGCCGCTGCCGTCCACCGCGTCGTTGATCTCGGCGATGGCGCTCGACAGCCGCGCCAGGGCGCCTGGGATCTCGGACACGACCCTGTCGTGCGCCGCCCGCAGCGCCTGCAACTCCAGGCTCACCTGTTCCTGGTGATCCTGCCGACGCCGCTCCAGCACCTTGTTGATCCGCTGTTCGAGCCCCTGATCCATGACCTCCCCTTCGATCTTTGCCGTACCGGATCTGGGGTCATTAAGGTCTGCGCGGAACAGGGGCGCCTAGTGAAATTAAATTCAGGATCACCCTTCGGCGTCTCGCCCGCGCCCCTCCGAACACGGCCGAAAACCTGACGCTTCAGGATCAGGCGGCGGGAACAAGCTCCACCATTTCGCAAGTGCTAAATGTAGTTGAGTCGACAATAGACTGATCATTTGCACAGTGAGCGAGTAAAACTCGCGCGAACACAGATCAGTGAAGAATTCGACGCAAAACTTCTTGCTTCCCGCAATTCGCGGGTGTTCCCTTCCAGCCGAGCCTTCCGACAAGAGACAGGCCCGCGGAGGAACACCCATGATCGACCGCACCTACCGGCTCTATCACCTGGGGACCGATGGCAGGATCCGGGGCGCGATCAACCGCAGTTTCGCGGACGACGCTGAAGCCTTCGAGCACGCCGACCGGCTGCTGGACGCCCATCCCGCCGTGGAGATCTGGCAGACCGACCGGCTGGTCGGCCGTCGCGAACGCGACGAGGCCGCCGCCCACGCCTGACCTCTCCGCCTGAGACTGATTTCCGCGCCGGTTCCCGGGCGGCGCCGCGGGCGTGTATGCTCCGGTGTATGGATACCGTCCCCGACGCCCGCTCCGACAAATGTCACGACGACCGTCACGACGACTGGCGCCCCGACCTGACCTCGCGGCGCGGGCCGCTCTACTTGGCCATCGCCGACGCCCTGGAGGAGGACGTGCGCTCGGGCCGCCTGGCGCCGGGCTGCCGCCTGCCACCCCAGAGGCGCCTGGCCCAGCATCTGGGCGTCGACCTGACCACCGTCACCCGCGCCTATGACGCCGCCCGCGAGCGGGGCCTGATCGAGGCGGCGGTGGGCCAGGGCACCTTCGTGAAGGGCCTGATCGAAGCGCCCTCGCGCCGGCCAGACCTGTCGATGAACCTGCCGCCCCTGTTCCACGACCCGGCGCTGGCCGCCCGTATCTGGCGCGAGGCGGGCCAGATCGAGACCCTGGGCGGCCTGCCCTTGCTGCTCGGCTACCAGGATGCCGCGGGGACCGAGGACGACCGCCTGGCCGCGGTGGACTGGCTGAAGCCTCGCCTGCCGGGCCTGACGCCCGAGCGGATGGTGGTCGCCGCCGGGGTGCAGGGCGCGCTGGTGGCCGTGTTCGGCCTGATCTGCAGGCGCGGCGACGTGGTCTGCGCCGAGCGCCTGACCTATCCGGGCTTCCGCGCCCTGGCCGGCCAGCTCGGCCTGGAGCTTGTCGCCGTGGACACCGACGCGCAGGGGCTGCTGCCCGAGGCATTCGAGACGGCCTGCCGGGAGCGGCAGCCCAAGGCGCTCTACTGCACCCCCACCCTGCACAATCCCACCACCGCCACCCTGCCCTTGGAGCGGCGCGTGGCCCTGGCCCGCATCGCCCGCGCCCACGGCGTCGCCATCGTCGAGGACGACGCCTACGGCCCGCTGAAGCCCGACGCCCCGCCGCCGATCGCCGCCCTGGCCCCCGAGATCGCCTGGCACGTGGCGGGGCTGGCCAAGGTCATGTCGCCGGCCCTGCGCATCGCCTATATGGCGGCGCCGAGCGCGCGCGACGCCTCGCGCATCGCCGCGGTGCAGAGGGCCACGGTTGGCCGCGCCTCGCCGCTCACCGCCCTGATCGCGACCCACTGGATCCGCACGGGCCTGGGCGCCGCCCTGCTGGAGGCCATCCGCGGCGAGACCCGCGCCCGTCACGCCTCGGTCCGCCGGCGCCTGCCGCACGGCCTCTACGCCGCCGACCCGGACGCCTTCCATCTGTGGCTGTGTCTGCCCAAGGGCTGGACGCGTGGCCTGCTGGCCGGGCGGCTGCTGGCGGCGGGCGTGGCTGTCGTGCCGAGCGACGTGTTCTGCATCGGCGGCGAGCCTCCCGAGGCGGTGCGCCTCAGCCTGGGCGCCTTCCCCACCCGCGAGGCCATGGACCTGGCGCTGGACCGCATCGCCGACCTGCTGGAGCGCGACCCGGCGTTCGACCTGCCGATCGTGTGATGTGTATGGATCAGTGTATGGTTGTTTGAGGAGACCATATCCATACAATCGCGGATGGAGGTGACCCGCCATGTCGACCACGGACATCCACACCCACATCCCGGCCCGGTCCTTCAACGAGGGCTTCATGCGTGGCCTCGGCGGGCGCTGCCCCAACTGCGGCGAAGGCCATCTGTTCGCCGGCTACTTGAAGGTCCAGTCGCGCTGCGAGGCCTGCGGCCACGACCTATCGGCGTACCGGGCGGACGACGGGCCGGCCTATTTCACCATCCTGATCGTCGGCCATCTGATCGTGGCCCCGCTGTTGTGCTTCAGTTTCATCTGGACCTGGAACCCGGTGGTGGTGGTGCTCCTGACCCTGCCGCCGATCCTGATCGCCACCCTGCTCCTGCTGCCACGGGTCAAGGGCGCCTTCATCGGCGGCCAGTGGGCGACCGGGGCGACGCCTTACGCCTGATCGGCCGCCTGACCGAACACCTGGCCGCCGGCCTGTATACTGAGAGTTGGAAAGCTTCGCGTTTGGCGCCAACGTGCGCGCCCCCGAGCCAGCGCGAGCCAGACGCCATGACCATCCCCAAGCTGCTGCCCACCACGGTCGTCGGCAGCTATCCGCCGCCGGAATGGCTGGTGGATCGCGAGCGGCTGACCAAGGCGGTGGCCCGCAACAAGGACGAGGCCCTGTGGCGCGTGCCGGCTGAACTCTTGTCCGGCGCTCAGGACGACGCCACCAAGCTTGCCGTGCGAGACATGGAGGACGCCGGCATCGACATCGTCACCGACGGGGAAATCCGGCGCGAGAGCTACGGCACCCGCTTCGCCCTGTCGCTGGACGGGATCGACGCCGACAATCCCGGCGAGAAGCCCGGCCGGGGTGGAAAGCCGACCATCGTTCCGCGCATCGTCGGGCCGGTGAAGCGCCGCACGGCGGCGGAGGTGCGCGACGCGGAGTTCCTGCGGTCCATCACCCGGCGGGGCGCGAAGATCACGCTGCCCGGCCCGTTCACGATGATGCGCCAGCTGAAGGACGACTACTACGGCGACGAGGAAGCCGCCGCCATGGCCATCGCCGCCGAGATCAACGCCGAGCTGAAGGACATCAAGGCCGCCGGCATCGACGTGGTGCAGTTGGACGAGCCGTGGATGCAGTCGTGGCCGTCCGACGCCGGATCGTTCGGCCTGAAGGCGATCAACCGGGCGCTGGAGGGCATCGAAGGCCCCACGGTGGTGCACGTCTGTTTCGGCTACGCCCACGTCATGCCCGACAAGCCCAGGGGCTTGGCCTACGCCTTTCTGCCCGAATTCGAGGGCTGCATCGCCAAGCAGATCTCGATCGAGACGGCCCAGCCCGAACTCGACCTCCACGTGCTGAAGGAGTTGCCGAGCAAGACCATCATGCTGGGGGTGCTCGACCTCGCCGTCTCGGCGGCGGTGGAGACGCCCGAACTGGTCGCCGCCCGCATCGAAAAGGCCTTTGAATTCGTGCCGCCCGAGCGGCTGGTCCCGGCGCCGGACTGCGGCATGAAGTACATGCCGCGCCCGGTGGCCTTCGGCAAGCTGAAGGCCCTGGCCGACGGGGCGGCGCTGGCCAGGAAGCGGCTCGGCGCGGCCTGACCTTGAGCCTGCGCTACGGCCCGCAGCCGACGACCGCCCCGGCGATGATGCCTCGGCCGTCGACGGCGATGTGCCAGCGGCTGACGCCGTCCTTGTGCACCACGTCGTAGGTCTCGCCGTCCACGCCGTTGAGGCCCTCGGCCATGAAGCCCAGGAACGTCACCGACTGGACCGGGCCGAGGTCGTTGAGGAACGGCCTCAGCCGGGTGAGCTGCTTGTGGGTGGCGATGTTCAGCTCGATGCCCATGGCGTCGTAGTCGGGTTTGCCGGTCTGCAGCCCGTTCACCAAGCTCCGCAGCGCCGGTTCCGAGCGGGGCGCGCCGCTGGCCGCATCGAGCCGGCGCTCGAAGCGCGCCTCGAGCTTGGCCGCCTGATCCGCGCCGATCCGCGGCATGGGCAGGTCGCGCATGTGGTTGCGCAGCCAGGTGAGGCCCGTCACCTGTCCCTTGCGGTCGACCTTGGCCTGGATGCGGTCGTCGTCGGCGCCATAGGCGAACAGCGACGGGCCGATGGGCTCGAGAGCCACGTCCGGGCGACCGACCTGGCGGGCGACGAGATGGTCGCCCTCCCGCGAGACCGTCATCACGTTCTCCAGGTCGTAATCGGCGACCCCGTAGGTCCCGGCGGCGGCGTCCAGCAGCCGGGGATCGGCGGCGACGCGGGCCGGCTCGGCCCTGACGTCGAGCGCAGGCACGTAGTGGCACACGGCGGCGGACCGGGCGGTTCCGGCTAGGCCGGCGAAGGCGAGTGAAGCAAAGGCCAGGGCGGCGGCCCGATGGCGGCGATGGGACAGCATGGCGCAACTCCTTCTCACCCAATCACCAAGCCCGAGCTCGGGCCGGCAGGGTTCCACGTCACAAGCGAGCCGGACACGAAGTCTTCGAGATTCAGACGTTCCCAATCATTCCAAGACAATGGCGATTCAATACAGTCTTATCGCAAGAAATTAGCAGCGCATCTTTCCACGATTATTTCGCCTATGCATTAGGCAACGTCAGCATAGCAATCATGAACCGCAGGCATGAACGGTCTTGAGCGTCAAGGCGAGCCGCCCTAGCTTGCGGCCATGAAGCTCGCCACCTGGAACGTCAATTCGATCAACGCGCGCCTGCCAAACGTGCTGGACTGGTTCCAGGATGCCCAGCCCGACGTCGCGGTCCTGCAGGAGATCAAGTGCGTCGACGAAGCCTTCCCGGCCGAGCCCTTCGAGTCGATGGGCTACAATGTCGCCGTGCACGGCCAGAAGACCTACAACGGCGTGGCCATGCTGTCGAAGTTCCCGCTCGACGACATCCGGAAGGGCCTGCCCGAGGCCGAGGGCGACGATCACGCCCGCTACATCGAGGCCCTGGTCATGGCCGACAAGCCGATCCGTGTCGGCGGCATCTACCTGCCCAACGGCAATCCGATCGGCACGGAGAAGTTCGCCTACAAGCTCAAGTGGATGGAGCGGCTGAACCGCCACGCGCGCGCGCTCCTGGCCTACGAGGAGCCCCTGGCCCTGATGGGCGACTACAACGTGATCCCCGAGCCGGAGGACGCCGACAAGCCCGAGGGATGGGTGACCGACGCCCTGTTCCAGCCCGAGAGCCGCGCCGCCTTCCGCGCCCTGAAATATGTCGGCCTGACCGACGCCTATATGGCGCTGGACGGCCGCCCCGGCGGCTACACCTTCTGGGATTACCAGGCCGGCGCCTGGCAAAGAAACCACGGCATCCGCATCGACCACGTGCTGCTGTCGCCCCATGCCGCCGACCGCCTGCGCAACGTCGAGATCCACCGCGAGGTGCGCGACCGCGAGAAGCCCTCGGACCATGTGCCGGTAGTGGTCGAGCTGGAGCTTTGACATTCGGCGAATAAGCCTATCGTACACGGGGTTATGAACGACGCCCTGCGCCTGATCCTCCTCTTGGTCATTGCCGCCCTGGCCCTGACGGGCGTAGGGGCCCTCGTCGCCCGCTCCCTCGACCCCGCCCGCCGCCTGACCCGCTACCTGCGCATGGCCCTGGGCGCCGAGCCCGAGGGCGTGATGATGGATCGCGGCGGCGGCCGGGCCATGGCCTTCAACCTCAACGCCGGAAAGATCGCTGTCCTGTGGGACAAGGGCCGCAAGGGCCTGGTCTACAAGCTCGACCAACTGCTCGGGGCCGAGATGATGGTCGACAACATCGTCCTGGCGCGATGCTTCCGCGACCGGCCGGTGATGCCGCTGGACGAGATCCCCATGGCCGCCCACCGGGGCGTTATGCGGGTGGTGTTCGACAACCCGCGCGACCCCGAATACGAGCTCGAGCTGTGGCCGGCGATGAACGGCCGAGGGCACGAGCATCGCTCGCCCGCCGACGCCGTGCAGGCCGGCCGCAAGTGGCTGACGCGTCTGGAGTCGATCCTGCGCCGGCCGGCCCCGCGCACCCTCACCCGCCCCGCCGCCCCCGCGCCGATCCTGCCCGACGAGGACGACCCGCCGCCGTGGGACGACGAGGAAGAAGAGATCGAGGACTGAGCCGTCCGCCTAGCGGGCCTGGGCCTCGACCATCAGAGCCAGCTCCAACGCCTCCAGGGCCTCCTCGCCGGTGACCAGCGGCCGGTCCGCCTCGCCGCGCACGGCGGCCAGGAAGGCGGCGACGCTGGTGCCCAGCGGATCCTTGCCCTCGGGCGTGTCGGCGTAGTCCGGGTTCAGCCGGTAGGGGGTGGTGTTGGCGAAGGTCCTGGCCATGAAGTCGATGGTCACCTCGCCCGCGGGATAGACGATGCGCATGGTGCGCTTGCGCCCTTCGTCGAGGCGCGAGCCGTCGACCGTGAGCACCATGCCATCGGCGAACAGCACCTCGGTGAAGACCTCGTCCAGATGCGGGCCATGTTCGGTGCGGCCGGTGGCCTTCAGTTCAGCCGGCGGGTTGGGATTGAGCGCCAGGGCCAGGTCGAAATCGTGGATCATCATGTCGAGCACGCACGACACGTCGGTGCCGCGCCCCGGGTAGTAGGACGAGCGGCGCACCGCCTCGATGCGCACCGGCGGCTCGGGAATGTCGAGCAGGCCCATGGCGGCGAAGATCGCCCGCTCCTGATGCCCGGCGGCGAGCGTCAGGGCGCCCTGCTCGGCCATCTGCACCATCTTGCGCCCGCCACCGAGCGACAGGGCCAGCGGCTTTTCCACATAGGCGTGCACGTGGAGGCCGAGCGCGGTGTCCGCCAGGGTGGCGTGGGTCACCGCCGGGGCGGCGATGGTCACCACGTCCAGCCCTTCGAAGAAATCCTTGATGTGGCTGAAGCCCCGGGTCCCGTGCTTGCCGGCCAGAGCCTCGGCGCGCTCGGCATGGGTGTCGTAGACGCCCACGAACTCGACGCCCGGCAGTGTGGCGTACTTGCCCGCGTGATAGCCGCCGAACACGCCCGCCCCGATGACTCCCGCCCTCAACACGCCCATGCCTGAGTGAACCTTTGCTGCAGTGCGGCGGAAAGTGTCCGCCAAAGAACCGTCATGCAAGACGGCCAACATCACGTTTCATGGCGATTTGTTGCTCGCCCTTCCCGTCCTGCGCCTGCTTGGGCTAAATCCGCCGTCCTCATGTTCACGGAGCCGCTCGTGGCGCGCCTGTTCAATGCCTATGTGATCGTCGACTGGAGCGCCGCCTCCAAGCCCGGCACGACCGGCGCCGACCTGATCCGCATCGGCGTGCTGAAGCGCGACGTGCGCTTCCGCCTGGCGTTCGAGGGCTACGCGGAGGCCACCCGCGCCGAGGCGGAGAAGCGCCTGAACCTGGTCCTCGACGACCTGAAGAAGCGGGGCGAGCGCGCGCTGCTCGGCCTCAACTTCCCGTTCGGCTTCCCGCGCGGCCTGGCTGGCGCTCTGACCCTGACCGGCGAGCCCTGGTCCGCGCTCTGGGACTTCCTCGAGCGCCAGGTCAAGGACAAGGCCGACAACACCAACAACCGCTTCGCCGTGGGCTCGGAGATCAACCGGCGCACCACCGGGGGCCCGTTCCCCTTCTGGGGCTGCCCGCCGCGCGACACCCTGACCACCCTGCAGCCCAAGCGCGCCCACGAGCACGGCGAAGGCGACCTGCCGGAATTCCGCTACGCCGACCAGGCGATCAAGGGCGCCTCGATCTGGAAGCTGTATTACGCCGGCTCGATCGGCGGCCACGCCATCCTGGGCGCCCCCATGCTGAAGCGGCTGCGCAAGACGCGGGCGGTGAAGGTGTGGCCGTTCGAGACCGGCTGGAAGGCGATCACCGAGAAGGACCTCGACGGCGCCGACGCCCTGGCGGTCGAGGTCAAGCTCGGGCTGGTTCCCGCCCAGCCCCTGCCCGGCGAGGCCAAGGAGCTGGCGCCTGTGCGCGCGCTGGCCGAACGCATCGCCAAGCTCGACGAGACCGGCAAGCTCGGACAGGCCCTGGCCCCGCCCCAGGGGACTCCCGAGGGCGAGATCCAGGCGGTGGAGCACGAGGAAGGCTGGATCCTGAACGTCTGAGGTCAGGTCCCAGCCTTGCCGCGGTCGGACGCTACGCCGACTAGAAGCGATAATTGGTCTGGAACCCGATCAGGCGGGGCTGCTCGGTGTTGCCCGAGAACCAGTAGCTGCCGGTGCCCTGGCCCTTGTTGATCCACTCTTGCGAGTTGAACAGGTTCTTCACGTAGAAGGCGATTTCCAGGTCCTTGTAGTAGACCCCGACCCGCGCATTCATGATGTGCGTCTCGTTGCCGTTGATGAAGTTCGGCGAAGTCGGTGCGTTGTAGCTGGTCGTGCCGACCCCGGTGCCGCGCGAGTACTTGCCCGTGTAGGTGTAGTCCATGCGGGCGTAGGCCGGGAAATCCATGATGCGGGTGTCGTACTGCAGGCCCGCGTTGGCGGTCCAGTCGGGCACGCCCAGGTTGTCACCCTTCAGCGCCAGCAAGGCCGGGGTCTTGCCGCTGCCGGCCGGCGGGGCCGGGCCGAGGACGTTGGCGGTGTACTGCGCCTTGTCGTAGCCGACGTTGCCGTTGAACGTGAAGCCCCAGGCCCGGGCGGTCAGTTGCACCTCGGCCCCGTCGCTGGTCGCCGAGGCGGCGTTGGCGATGAAGGAGAAGGCGCAGAAGATCATCGGCACCACGAACTGGACGTTCTGCCAGTCGATGTGGAAGGCGGCGGCGTTGATCTGGGCCTGGCCGTTGAACAGGCGGAACTTGCCGCCCACCTCGGTGCTCTTCACCGTGTCGTGCTGGTAGGTCAGGGGCGCCGACCCACCCAGGTTGGCGAGGTCCTGGGCGCACTGGGTCGGCGGCGGCGGCGGGTTGATGCCGCCGGGGCGCTGGCCCTCGGCATAGGTCACATAGAGCAGGTCGCTTCCCGTCAGCTGGTAGGAGGCGCCGACCTTGGGCGTGATCGGATGCTCGGCCAGCTTGCCGGTTGAGTACTGGTAGGGGCACCCGGCCAGGGCGTACTGGCCGGTGTTGGCGCCGCCGGCGGCGACGCTGGGCGGGCAGCCGGCGTAGTTGAGCGGGAACGGCGTCACAGAGTTGGGGTTCGTCTCGATGGCCCCGGTGTCCGATGTGCCGATGAACGCCACCGAGTTGCCGTTCAGGGTGCCCGCGGGCGCCCCGGCGACCGCGCCGCCGTATTGCTGGCCGAACACTTGCACGTAGTTGGTGACGCGCACCCCGGCCGTCACCTTGAGCTTGTCGGTAATGTTGTAGTTGATCTCGCCGAACAGCGACTGTTCGTCTTCCTTGATGTCGATGTTCCGGGTCGACACGTCGACCGGGTTATTGCCCGGTGTCTGCAGAGTGGGCACCCCGGTCTCGCCGCCGGCGAAGTAGGCCTCGTTCACCCCGCGCAACTGCTGGGCGATCAGGGTCTCGTTCCAGTTCGAGCCGACGTTGATGTGGTTGTGCTCATGTTCGATGAACACGCCGGCCACGAACTGCAGCTTCCACGACGGATCGGTGGTCTGGATGCGGAACTCCTGGGTGACCTGGTTGCGGCGGTTGTTGAACAGGTAGTAGCCGAACACGTTGGTGGGCCCGGGAACCTGCAGGCCCTGCTGGCCCACGTACATGGTCTGTCCGCCCGCGGCCAACTGCAGGTACTGCGCGCCCAGGGTGCAGGTGTTGCCGGGGGCCGTCAGGATCGTCGGGGCGCCGGCCGGTTGGACCGGGCACGGCTGGTTGGTCAGGTTGGGCAGCACGCTGGTGCGCATCGCCCCGCCGCCGCCGAAGGTCCAGCCGACGGTCTGGTCCGAGGTATCGGCCGTGATCGACTTGAAGCCGATCTTGTCGTGCCAGTTGTAGTCCAGCACGATGCTGGGCGTGGTGAAGGCGGTGCGCCGCGGCGAAGGCACGTACTGCACGTTGGTGGCGCTGAGATAGAGGCCGCTGGCGGTGCCGTTCAGGTTCGAGAACCAGGTCTGGGCGGGGATGGTGTAGCCGCCGACCACCGTGGCCGGGAACGAGAAGTGCACCCCGTTGACCAGGCCGGTGTTGGCCTGGGTGCGCAGGGCGACGATCGCGGCCCCCGACGGGCCGCGGACGGACGAGGAGTCCTGGTCGTAGTTCATCTGGTTGAACACCGACACGGTGGCCTTGAAGTCGGGCGTGATCTGCCAGAGCACCGAGGCGCGCAGCGAGTAGTCGTTGCCCCGGTTCACCTGCGACGAGAACTGGTGGCCGTCATACTCGGAGTAGCCGTTGATCCAGCCGGGCCGGTCCTGGCGGAATCCCGCGATGCGGAAGCCGACCTTGTCCTGGACGATCGGGCCGCCGAGCGCGAGCCCTTCCTCGTCGCCGTCGCCGCCGCCGGTCATGGTCGACCAGCCCAGGCGCATGGTGCCCGAATAGGTGGTCAGGCTCGGCGTCGGGGTGATGAAGCGCAGGGTGCCGCCCTCGGAGGAGCCGCCGTAGAGGGTGCCCTGCGGGCCGCGCAGCACCTCGACACGGTCGAGGTCATAGAGCAGCGGCACGGGCGAGCCGGAGCCCGTCTCCAAGCCGTTGGCGTTGCGCTTCTGGAAGGCCAGGTCGTCGATGTAGACGCCGGTGGTCGCGGCCGATCCTGACGTGCCGCCGATGGCGTTGCCGCCGATGCCGCGGATGGTGAGCTGAGGATTGTTGTCCGCGCCCGAGGTGCGGAAGGTGAAGCCGGGCACCTGGTTCGACAGGTCCTGCACGTTGCGGATGCCCTGCTGGTCCAGCGACTTCTGCGTGACGGCCGACACCGACAGGGCGACCTTGTTGACGGTCGAGGTCTGGCGGGTGGCGGTGACCACCACCTCCTCGATGGCGTTGCTGTTCGTCGTCGGCGCGGCGGCCTGGGCGAAGGCGGCGGTCGACAGGCCCGACAGGCTCAAGGCCGTCGACACCAGCAGCACGGCGCGTCCCCGGCGCGCAGCGTTGCGGTGAGACCCGCGAAGCAAAATCCCACTATTTGAATTTACGGTCATTGGCTTCCTCCCTTGTCTTTTCTCGGAGGAGTCATTCGGCGCGCCGCCCCGCTTTTATGTTTTGTGCGTGACGCTGACGGCCGTCTTCCCCCGCGTTGAGCTTAAGGGAGGACCGGCGAATTGTCGATTGAAAGTCCCACAATACGGAAATGAGAATTTCAAGATGTCGCAAATGATGGGACAATTGACATGTCATGACAACCTTCAGGTGCAGGCTTGCCGGTTCAAGCGTTATTCGGCGGCGCCGACGGCATTCACCTTGCCCGGAGCATTCGGGGCTCAGCGAGAACAGCAACACCTTTGCGGATCAGGCCCCGGGCCGTGGGCCAGCCGGCGCCCGGCGGCGGGGGTCATTCCCGGGGCCGAGAGCGACCGGCGTCTCCTGCGCACGCGTGGCGAGCAGGAGTCGCCGGACGCTCGGGAACGTAGCGCGGGGCAAGGCGGTTCGGGCGGTATCGTCCGCGGAGCGTCTTCCCATGAGCCCATCACCGATCGTGGCCGTCATCATCGGCAGCCTGCGCAAGGAATCGATCAGCCGGAAGGTCGCCCTGGCCCTGATCGAACGGACGCCGCCCAACCTGCAGAGCCGCCTCGTGGAGATCGGCGACCTGCCGCTCTACAATCAGGACCTGGACGATCGCCCGCCCGAATCCTGGATCCGGCTGCGCCAGGACATCGCCGGATGCCAGGCAGTGCTGTTCGTCACGCCGGAATATAACCGCTCGATCCCGGGATGCCTGAAGAACGCCCTGGACGTCGGCTCGCGCCCGCAGGGCAAGAGCGTCTGGGCGGGCCTGCCGGCGGGGGTGGTGAGCGTGACGCCCTACAAGCTGGGCGCCTTCGGGGCCAACCACGCCCTGCGCCAGACCTTCGTCTTCCTCGACATGCCGGTGATGCAGCAGCCGGAGGCCTACATCGGCGGCGCCGGCGATCTGTTCGGGCCGGACGGCGCGCTGAAGGATGAGGGGACCGGCAAGTTCCTCGGCGCCTTCATGGACAGGTTTTCGACCTGGATCGGAACGGTGCGCCACGACGCCGGCGGCCACGGCTTCGAAGGCTTCATGGGCGATCGCGACACGGCGGCGAGGGCCTATGTCGGCGGCGACGCCGGACCCCTCGACGCGATGGTCACCGCCCGGGAGCCGGCCACCTTCTTCCACCCCAAGGGGGAGTTGATATCCGGCGCCAAGGCCGTGCGGGATCGGTACGACGCCGACGCGCAGGCTTTCGCGCCCGGCGGCGAAAGCCGGTTGGAAATCCTGAACTCCGGATCGAGCGGCGGCCTCGCCTT
Source organism: Caulobacteraceae bacterium (assembly GCA_036500495.1). Classification (GTDB taxonomy): domain Bacteria; phylum Pseudomonadota; class Alphaproteobacteria; order Caulobacterales; family Caulobacteraceae; genus BOG-938. The sequence continues at coordinate 3,426 of DASYBX010000095.1, read as the reverse complement.
CTGGACCGGCCTGCAGCACGCCAAGGCGACCATCGGCGGCCAGACGGCGTCGATGACGCTGCGCATCACCGAGGTGTTCCGCTTCGAGCAAGGGTGGAAGCTGGTCCACCGCCACGCCGACATGGCCAAGGCCGGTGAAGGCGGCTGACGCGGCGCCGCCATCCGCAAATCTCTAGGCGGCAACCCGGTCGATCGCTTTGCCCAGGTCTTCCAGGCTGAACGGCTTGCGGATCACCACTCGGTCCCGGTACGGCGCCTCGATGCCGCCGGAGCCGTAGCCGGTGGCGAACAGGAACGGGACGCCGCGGCGCTCCAGGATCTCCGCGACCGGGAAGGACAGGCGCCCGTCGAGGTTCACGTCGAGGATGGCGAGGTCGAGCCTTTCGGTCTCGGCCATCTGCAGGGCCTGGGGCAGGCGCATGGCCAGGCCTGCCGGCTCGTGGCCCAGGTCGGACACCATGTCTTCCAGCAGGAGGGCGATAGTCATCTCGTCCTCCACGATGAGGATGCGCAGGCTCAAGCGGCTCCCTCCTCGGCATAGACCGTGAGCGGCGCGTCGATCACGCACACCAGCCCCTCCGGCTCGAACCGCATCTGCACCACCCCGCCCATCTCGGCCGCCAGCCCCCGCTCGATCAGCCGAGTGCCGAAGCCGCGGCGGGACGGCTCGGCGACCCTCGGGCCGCCGTGCTCGGTCCACACCAGCTTCAGCCGCTCGGGGCCGCCGCGCTCCGGCGGGTAGATCGACCAGCAGATCTCCACCACCCCGTCCTGGCCCGACCAGGCTCCGTATTTCAGGGCGTTCGTGCTGAGCTCGTGCATCGCCAGGGACATCGACAGAGCGGTCTTGGGCGACAGGGAGAAGTCCGGCCCTTCGATCCGCCGCCGCTCGGGGCTCGGGTAGTGCGGCCGGGTGGCCTGGTCGAGGACTCCGGTCATGGACACGGCCGCGCCGCGCGCGCCGGTCAGCAGGTCGTTGGCCTGGGCCAGGGCGGAGATGCGGCTCGACAGGCTGTGCTGGGCGTCGGTGATGCTCCCGGCGTTGCGGAAGGTCTGGGCGGCCACCGCCTGGGTCATGGCCAGGTTGTTCTTCACCCGGTGGTTCAGCTCGTTGATCACCAGGCGCAGGTGCTGTTCGGCCTCGCGCCGAGCGGTGATGTCGCTGGCGGCGCCGAACCACTCGACGATCTCGCCGCCGGCGCCCATCAGCGGGATGGCCCGCGAGGAGGTCCAGCCCGCGGCGCCATCGGCTTGGCGCACCCGGTGCTCCAGCTGGAACACCCCCCTGGCTTCGATGGCATCGCTGATCGCGCCCCAGATGGCCGCTTGGTCTTCCGGGAACAGGTATTCGTCCATCCAGCGGATGCTGGGCGTCTCGGTGTCAGACAGGAAGCCGCGCCCGTCGAGCGCCTTCATCTCCAGCCAGTCGGCGCTCATGCGGTAGACCACGTCGGAAGTCGCGTTGACCAGGGCGCGGAAGCGCGCCTCGCTCTGCCGGACCCGGTCCAAGGCCTCCTCCTGGCGGCGCTCGGCGCGCATGCGCTCGGAGGTCTCGATCACGATGGCGATCACCCCGGCAGGCCGGCCGCTCTCGTCGGGCACGGGCGAGTAGTCGAGGTTCATCCACACCTGTTCGGGCCCGCCATGGCGGTTGAGGGTCAGCTCCTGGTCCTTGTAGGCCAGGGTCCCGCCGCCAAGGCCGACCTTCATGACGTGGTCATTGAAGTCGGCCACCTCGGGCCAACCCTCGCGCACCTTCGATCCGAGCAGGCGCGGGTGGCGGCGGCCGGCGAAGACGGAATAGGCGTCGTTGTAGATCATCACTCCGTCCTCGCCCCACAAAAGGACGATCGGCACGGGCGACAGCAACAGGGTGTTGGTGACGGTCTTCAGGCTCTGCGGCCAGCCGACGATGGGCCCGAGGCCGGTCGTCGACCAGTCGAAGGCGCGGATCAGGGCGCCGAGATCGCCACCGCCATGCGGAAAATCAGGGCTCGGAACGGGCGCATCCGGCCCGGCGTCCGCACTCACGGATGAAATTTCCCCACAGCCCTACCCACGGCAACGAACGCGTCTGAAAGCCCCCCGATCCTTTGTTAGATCGTTCGCATTGAAAGGAAAAGCCTGCTGTGCCGTTTGCCTTTATTCGGCGGCCTTGAATCCCAGGGCACGGTCGTCGCGCAGGCGCTCGGCGATCAGGAAGGCCAGCTCCAGCGACTGCTCGGCGTTGAGGCGCGGGTCGCAGTGGGTGTGGTAGCGGTCCGCCAGGTCGGTCTCGGCCAGGGCGCGGGCGCCGCCGAGGCATTCGGTGACGTCCTGGCCGGTCATCTCGAAATGGACGCCGCCCGGGTGCACCCCCTCGGCCATGCCCACCGACACGAAGCTCTTCACCTCCGACAGGATGCGGTCGAAGGGACGGGTCTTGTAGCCGTTCGAGGCGGTCAGGGTGTTGCCGTGCATCGGGTCGATCGCCCACACCACGTTGCGGCCCTCGCGCTTGGTGGCGCGCATCAGGGCCGGCAGGCGGGCCTCGACCTTGTCGGCGCCGAAGCGGCCATAGAGGGTCAGGCGGCCGGCCTCGTTGTCGGGGTTCAGCACGTCGATCAGCGCCAGCAATTCGTCGGGCTCGAGCGTGGGGCCGACCTTCATGCCGATCGGGTTCTTGATGCCCTTCATGTAGTCCACGTGGGCGTGGTCGAGCTGGCGGGTGCGCTCGCCGATCCACAGCAGGTGGGCTGAGGTGTCGTACCAGTCGCCCGAGGTGGAATCGACGCGGGTCATCGCCTCCTCGTAGCCCAGCAGCAGGGCTTCGTGGCTGGTGAAGAACTCCACCTGGTGCAGGCCGGGGTAGGTGTTGGGATTGACCCCGATGGCCTTCATGAAGGCCAGGGTCTCGGAGATCTTGTCGGCCAGGGCCTCGTAACGCAGGCCCTGGGGGTTCTGCTCGACGAAGCCCAGGGTCCACTTGTGGATGTTGTTGAGGTCGGCGTAGCCGCCAGTGGCGAAGGCGCGCAGCAGGTTCAGCGTCGCCGCCGACTGGGTGTAGGCGCGCAGCAGCCGCTCCGGATCGGGCGTGCGGACGCCGGCCTCGAAGTCCATGCCGTTGATGTTGTCGCCGCGATAGGACGGCAGGGTCACGTCGCCCACGGTCTCGACGGGCGAGGAGCGCGGCTTGCCGAACTGGCCGGCGATGCGGCCCACCTTCACCACCGGCTTGCCGCCGGCGAAGGTCAGCACCACCGCCATCTGCAGGATCAGGCGGAAGGTGTCGCGGATGTTGTCCGCGGCGAATTCCTTGAAGCTCTCGGCGCAATCGCCGCCCTGCAGCAGGAAGGCCTTGCCCTCCGACACATCGCCCAGCAGGGATTTCAGCCGGCGGGCCTCGCCGGCGAACACCAGGGGCGGCATCTTGCGCAGGGATTGTTC
>DASYBX010000094.1:0-34542 GCA_036500495.1 Caulobacteraceae bacterium | reverse complement strand
ATCTGATCGTCGCCGCCGACCGCCGGACGCGGCGTGCCGATCAGCACCTCTTGCAGTTCGAGGCTGTACTGGGCGAACTTGGCCCGCATCTCCTCGGACGAGACCTGCTGAATCGCGCTGCGGTCCTGCAGCAGCTCGATCAGGGTGCGGGTCTGGCCGATGTTCTTGAAGTAGGCCGAGACCATCGGGTCCAGGGTCTGCTCGACCAGCTTCTTGATGTCGCCGAAGCGCTGGATGACCAGCGGCGCCTTGCGGTAGTCGATATGGACCACGACCGAGACCGGCAGGGTCGGCTCGAAGGCGTCCCGCGTGATCAGGCTGACCTCGGCCAGGTTCTCGTCGAACCGGTGCGAGCCCACCGCGCCCCCTTCCCACTTGAGGATGAAGTTGGTGGTCGGCACCATGGTCACGCGGCCGGCGTAGGTGTTGAAGGCGTACTTGCCGGGCATCAGCGGATCGCACCACACGCCCCGGCGGCCCTTCTCCACCAGTTCGCCGTGCCGGTAGCTTTCACCGGAGGTGTCGACGCCCGCCGCGCCGGTGTAGGACACCACCACCCCCACCTGGCCCACCTCGACCACGGTCTTGGCGATGCGCTCCACGGTCGCGAACAGGCGGTTGATGTAGTAGGTGCCCTCGACCAGCACCTGCAGCTGACGGCCCTTGCGGCCGCCGGCGGCCAGGAACTTCTCGGGGTCCTGGAAACTGTTGTGGAAGCGGGGGCTGTCGGCCGCGTCGGCGCCGACCGCGGGGGCGATGATCTCGCCGGCCGCCAGAGCCGGGCCGTCGTGCACCGTCACCACGCCCACCTCGTCCTCGGCGTCCTTCAGCACCACCGGCTCGAAGCCGGCGCGGGCCTCGATGATCTCGGCCATCTTGCCCAGCAGCTGGGCCTCGTCGGCGTCCAGGCTCAGGGAGAACAGCCGGTCCTTGGTCACCACCACGAACTCGGCCAGGTTGATGGCGTAGGAGCCTTCACGCAGCACCGTGCGCTGCGGACCCTTCTGGCCGCCGGCCTCGAGGAAGCCGCGGGCGTCCTGGAAGTCGATCAGGCCGGCGTTGGAGGCCAGGGCCTGATCCGGCGCGAGAGGCCGGCCGTCGCGGGCGAACAGATAGCCGATGCGGCCCTGGGGAATGGTCACCAGCGAGGCGACGTGTAGCCGGTACTGGAACGGCATGAAGAAGTGCAGGCCGCCGCGCAGCACTTCGGGTTGGAAGCCGGCCTCGCCACGCAGGGCGATCAGGCCGCTGCGGATCGAGCCCCGCCCGCTCCACAGCTTCTCGACGATGGCGATGCGGTTGTTGCCGATATAGCGGACGACGCCGGACAGACGCACGAGAACGACCGCCAGAACGACGGCCAGCGCCGAACCGATGTACGGCCCGAGCGCATGTAACGATGTCATGGGAACACCCCGTAGGCCGTCTGAGTGGCGATCATCGCCTCATGGTTGGAGCGGCCGGATCAAGACATATGGTCGAGCTTGTGCGCTGCAACATGACGCCGCGATCACAACTCCGCGAACCTCGGTCTTCTAACTGGGGTCGAATTGTGGCGGAGCTTCGCACGCTCGGGTCGCTTCGGTTTCAGATCAACCCACGGTTGACTCAAACCGGCCTGGCCCCTAGCTTGGCCGCAGCATTTTAAGGCTTCGGGAGGGCGCTGATGGGCGGTCAATCTGCAAGCTTGGTCCGTGAGCGGCCCCCGACCGTCCCGCCCCTTCTTCGACCGGCATTCGGGCTCGACTAGGCGTCATATTTTTCCAGGCGAGCCTGATCGCCGCGGTCCGGCCAGCCTGCCATCCATCGCATCAGACAGACGGATCCAGCCATGCTTTGGGCCAAGTGGAGTAACGTCAGCAGGAACTTGCAGAACAAGGACGCGCTCGACGCGGCGATCCGGACCTACGACGCCGCAGTTGCCTTGGCGGTGCAGCCCGGAGCGCAGAGGAACGCCCGAAGCCGGGCCATAACGGCGCTAAAGGAAGCCATCGAGCGATGGAAAACCGGCAACCCGCTCGGCGGACGATCGCCGGTCCTGGCCCAGTTGGCTGACTGGATCAACGTCGAGGAACAGGAGGCGATGTCGGGAGCGGTCCAGCGCAGCTTCGGCCAGAACCTCGACGCCGCGCAATATATCGTCGTCAACGAGGCGACGACCCAGGTCCAGGACGGCGCCAACTTCGCCTGGCGATCGCGATTCAGGATGCAGCGGGCCGGAACAGGCCGGCAACGTGTCCTCCGCGTGGTCGTCCGCATAGACGCGCAACCCGGCACCGCTCGGGTCACCGACCTCATCAAGGCGCAGTGGCGCAGCAAGATCGCACGCGACTGGGGCGGCGCCGTTCTCGTCGACACCCGCACCGACACCCCCTGGCCCATCGAATTCAACCTGGATTGGACGAACCAGGCCGTCGACCAGACCGTCACCTGCAACCGAGGGGCTCGCGACGCCATCACCAACCGGGTCAGCGACGACGGCACGCTCAACATGGGCGATTGGGGCGATCTGGACGGCCTCGGCGGCCCGCACGACCTCAGCGCCATCACCCACGAGTTCGGGCACATGATCGGCAACGCGGACGAATACGGCGATATCACCGCCTTCAATCTCCGCCACGCCTCCATCCACAACTGGGGGGCGCCGAGGGCCACCGCGCCGGGGCACGGCACGATGGGCGCGCCGGGAGAACCGCCCAAGGCGCGGCACTTCTTCCTGATCGGGCGGAAGTTCGCCCTCGCGGAAGGCGCCCAGCCGTCCGATTTCCGCGTGGATTTCGATAACGACCGCTACATCGTGGAGCCGGGCTGACGGCCTACGCCCTGCCGAGGGCGCCCGGGCCCGGCGCGGCTTTCCGAAGATCAGCCGCCTGTCCGAACGGCGCCGCCGTCCTCCGCGGCGACAGCGGGCGCGTGACAAGCCGCGCCCCGGGCCCTAGCTTCCGCCCCGCTTGAGCGAGGGCGCATGGCTTACCGATCGTTGCGGGAATTCCTTGAGACGCTGGAGAAGGCCGGCGAGCTGGTGCGGGTGTCCGAGCCGGTGTCCACCGTGCTGGAGATGACCGAAATCCAGACGCGCCTATTGGCCACCGGCGGGCCGGCGGTGCTGTTCGAGAAGCCGATCCTGGCCAACGGCCAGCCTTCGCCGATGCCGGCGCTGGCCAACCTGTTCGGCACGGTCAAGCGCGTGGCCATGGGCGTGACGCTCGAGGGCAAGGCGCGCACCACCGCCAAGGAGCTGCGCGAGGTGGGCGAACTGCTCGCCTTCCTTCGCCAGCCCGAGCCGCCTCGCGGCTTCGGTGAGGCCATGGAGATGCTGCCCCTGGCCAAGACGGTGATGTCGATGCGCCCCAAGACCACCGGCAAGGCCCCGGTGCAGGAGGTGGTGCTGACCGGCGATCAGATCGACCTGTCCAAGCTGCCGATCCAGACCTGCTGGCCGGGCGAGCCCGCACCCCTGATCACCTGGCCGCTGGTGGTCACCAAAGGGCCATCGGACTCCAAGGAGGACGACTTCAACCTCGGCATCTACCGCATGCAGGTGCTGGGGCCCAACAAGACCATCATGCGCTGGCTGGCCCATCGGGGCGGGGCCCAGCACCATCGCCGCTGGAAGGCCGCCGGCAAGCGCGAACCCCTGCCCGCCTGCGCCGTGCTGGGCGCCGATCCGGGCACCATCCTGGCCGCCGTCACCCCGGTGCCCGACACCCTGTCGGAGTACCAGTTCGCCGGCCTGCTGCGCGGGGCCAAGGTCGAGCTGGTCCCGGCCAAGACCCAGCCCCTGCTGGTGCCCGCCGAGGCCGAGATCGTGCTGGAGGGCCTGGTGCATCTGGACCAGTACGAGGACGAGGGGCCCTACGGCGACCACACCGGCTATTACAACTCGGTCGAACGCTTCCCGGTGTTCGAGGTCACGGCGATCACCATGCGCAAGGACCCGATCTACCTGACCACCTTCACCGGCCGGCCGCCCGACGAACCATCCGTGCTCGGCGAGGCGCTGAACGAGGTGTTCATCCCCCTGTTCCAGCAGCAGTTCCCCGAGGTGGTCGACTTCTGGCTGCCGCCGGAGGGCTGCAGCTACCGCATCGCCGTGGTGTCGATGAAGAAGGCCTACCCCGGACACGCCAAGCGGGTGATGCTGGGCGTGTGGTCGTACCTGCGCCAGTTCATGTACACCAAGTGGGTGATCGTCGTGGACGATGACATCGACGCGCGGAGCTGGAAGGACGTCATGTGGGCCCTGTCCACCCGCATGGACCCGGCCCGCGACATCACCGTGATCGAGAACACCCCGATCGACTACCTGGACTTCGCCTCTCCCGAATCCGGCCTCGGCTCCAAGATCGGCCTGGACGCCACCAACAAGTGGCCGCCGGAAACCCATCGCGAGTGGGGCGAGAAGATCGCCATGGACCCAGAGGTGGTGAAAACGGTCAGCGAGAAATGGGCCAAGCTCGGCCTCCCCGGTGACGGAAAGCCGATCTGGTAGCCAAGCTAAACTTGGCGTCGACGCCTTGGCCACAAATCGAACACAAGTAATTTCGCTGCATCACACTGTCGGGTCGTTGCCGAATCAAGCGGAACACTAGGCTTACGGCTGCGTTTCCTCCCCGGACCCCATTCCGGAGGAGCTGTCATGAAGAAATACCTGCTCATGGGCGCCGCGTGCGCCCTTCTGGCCGGCCCCGTGCTCGCCCAGGAACGCAGTTCCACCACCACCACCGTGGAGAACGCCGACGGTTCGACCACGACCACGACCAAGGATGTGAAGAAGAACAACAACGGCACGGTCGGCGGCGCCGCCGGCGGCGCCCTGGCCGGCGCGGTCGTCGCGGGGCCGATCGGCGCGGTGGTCGGCGGCATCGCCGGCGCGACGGTGGGCCACAGCATCGCCCCGCCCACGGAAGTGCGCACCTACGTCACCACCCAGACCGCAGCCCCGGTCGCCTACCAGGGCCAGGTCGAAGTGGGCAAGCCGGTCGATGGAACCGTGGCCTGGCAGGAGGTGCCCAGCTATCCGAAGTACCACTGGGCCTATCTGAACAGCGAACGCGTGGTGGTCGACGACAACCACAACGTGGTGGCCATCTACACCAACTGAGGGTCGTTCAGGCGACGATGGAAAGGGACGCCGTGTGCGTCCCTTTTCTTTTTGCGCTACCGCGCTTCGCGCTGCTCGAGCGCGTTTAAGGCGCCGCCGCTGCGCTTCGCGTCTTGCGAGCCAGCCCCGCCCTCCCCCATATGGCCCCATGGACGAAAATCTGTTGCATGATCTGGTTCGCGGCGCCCTGAAGGCCGGGGCCGACGCGGCCGAAGCCGTGGTGGGCGAACGCCAGTCCCTGTCCGTCGGCGTACGGCTCGGCAAGCTCGAGGAAGTCGAGCGCGAAGAGGCCCGCGACCTCGGGCTCAGGGTATTGATCGGCCAGCGCCAAGCCGCCGTGTCCGGCTCGGACATCTCGCCGGAGGGCCGCGCCAAGCTGCTCGACCGCGCCATGAACATGGCCCGCCTCGCCCCCGAGGATCCCTACGCCGGCCTCGCGCCCCAGGACCGGCTCGCCCACGGCCCGTTCCCCAACCTCGAGCTCTACGACCCCACCGAACCGTCCGCCGAACACCTGGAGGAGATGGGCCTCGCCGCCGAGGACGCCGCCCGTGCGGTGCACGGCGTCACCAACTCCGACGGCGGCACCGGGGCTTGGTCCTCCGCCCGCTATTTCATGGTCACTTCCGGCGGCTTCGTCGGGGCGCACCAGGCCTCCAGCTTCGCGGTCTACGCCTCGGCCATCGCCGGCGACGAGAGCGGCATGGAGCGCGGCGGCGACGGCCGCTCGACCCGCTGGCAGGCCGACCTGCCGTCGCCCGCCGAGATCGGCGCCGAGGCCGGCAAGCGCGCCGTCCAGCGCCTCGGCGCGCGCAAGATCGACAGCTGCACCGCCCCGGTGATCTTCGAGGATCGGGTGGCCATGTCGCTGATCGGGCCGCTGATCGGCGCGGTGGCCGGCCCCGCGATCGCACGCGGCGTGTCGTTCCTGAAGACCAAGCTCGGGGAACAGCTGTTCCCCGAGGCGATCACCATCCTCGACGAGCCGCACCGGCGCCGTGGCCTGGGGTCCCAGCCGTTCGACGACGAGGGCGTCGCCAACCAGGACACCGCCATCATCGACAAGGGCGTCCTGACCACCTGGCTGCTGAACAGCGCGTCTGCCCGCCAGTTGGGCCTTCAGACCACCGGCCACGCCTCCCGCGGTCTCGCCAGCCCGCCCGGGGTGGGCGTGAGCAACCTGACCGTCAAGCCCGGCGAGCGCCACCTGAACGGCCTGATCGCCGACGCCAAGGAGGGCCTGCTGGTCACCTCGATGTTCGGCCCCTCGCTCAACAGCAACACCGGCGACTGGTCGACCGGGGTCTCGGGCTTCTGGTTCGAGAACGGCCAACTCGCCTATCCGGTCGCGGAGATCACCGTGGCCGGCAACCTGGTCGACATCTACAGCCGGCTGATCGCGGGTTCCGACTTGGTCTACCGAAGCTCGCGCAACTCGCCGTCCTTGCTGGTCGACGCCCTCGCCATCGCGGGGCGATGACCACCCATAGCGCCTCTTCCCTGGACGATCTCGACCTGATCCGCGCGGCGGCGCTGGAGGCGGGCCGGCTGGCGCTCGAAGCGCGGGCCGAGGGGCTGAAGGTGTGGTCCAAGCCCGGCGGCTCGCCGGTGACCGACGCCGACATCGCCGTCGACACCCTGCTCAAGCTGCGCCTCAAGGCCGCCCGGCCCAACTACGGCTGGCTGTCGGAGGAAACCGTCGACGACGAGGCGCGGCTGGGCGTGCGCCGCCTGTTCGTGGTCGACCCGATCGACGGCACCGCCGCCTACCTCAAGCACAAGCCCTGGTTCACCGTCTGCATCGCCATCGTGGAGGACGGCCGTCCCACCGCCGGCGTGGTGCACGCTCCTGAGCTCGGCGAGACCTATGAGGCCACCCTAGGGGGCGGCGCCCGGCTCAACGGCGCTCCCATCGCCCCATCGTCCCGGGTCGAACTCGACGGCGCCGCCATGCTGGGCGACGCCCGCATGTTCGCCGACCCGCGTTGGCCCAGCCCCTGGCCGCCGATGCGGATCGAGAGCCGCAATTCGATCGCCTACCGCGTGGCGCTGGTCGCCTCCGGCGCGTTCGACGCCGCCCTGGCGCTCACCCCCAAGAACGACTGGGACCTGGCGGCCGCCGACCTGATCGCCAGCGAGGCGGGCGCCTATGTCGCCGACCATCGTGGGCGGCCGTTCCTCTACAACCGGCCTGCGCCACAGCAACGCAGCCTTTTGTGCGCCGCACCCGGGCTCAGCGAGTTGATTTTACAACGCGTCGGCCATATCGATCCGCCCGACTGACGGCCCAAGGGCCGCGACGACGAATCGGAGATGCGTATGCACATCGTGCTGGGCGGCGAACTCAAGTCCCTGGAAGGCCAGCTCGAGTTCCGCGATCCCTCCAAGGTGGAGTTCATCGGCGCCTATGGCAGCTATGATGACGCCGTCGTCGCTTGGCGCGCCCGCGCCCAGCAGACCGTCGACAACGCCCTGGCCCGCTACTTCATCATCGACGCCAACCGCCTGCTGACCCCGGCGGCCTGACGTCTGGGGGACACGTCCTGGTCCGTGTCCCCGGCTATCACTCCCGCCGCAGCAGCCCCTCGGTGAGCAGGCTGCCCCAACCCTTGGCGCGGAAGTCGGCCTTCATGTCGTCCGGCTGGTAGAGCGGGCTCTCGACCCATTCGGTGAAGCTCATGCCCTTGGGCTCGCCCTCGGTCAGGTAGCGCTCGAAGGTGTAGTCGAGCACCCCGGTCTTGCCGGCCTTGATGTGCAGGTAGCGGAACGACAGCTCCTTCATCGCCTCGCGGATCGGCAGGCCCAGGTGATAGTGGGCGTAGAGCGCGCTCATGATCCCGGCCCGGTCCGCACCCGACTTGCAGTGCAGAAGGGCCGGGTATTCGATCTCCTCGAACAGCTTGCGGGCGCCCAGCACCCGCGCCCGCGAGGGGACCTCGCGCGAGGTGACCACGAAGTCGACCATCTTGATGCCGAGCTTCTCGCAGGCGTCCTTCTCCAGGGCGTAGAAGCTGCCGTCGAAGCCGCCGCGCAGGTTGATCACGGTCTTGATCCCCCGCGCCTTCCACCACTTGAGCTGGAACGGCCAGGGCTGGTTGGTGCGCACCAGTTCGGGAGTGATCCAGTGCGCGTTCTGGAAGCCCACGCGCAGGTAGGCGTGATCGTTCCACAGGTAATGCAGGTAGGTGCGCAGGCGGCCGAGCCGAGACGTGAGGTTGAATTCGGGCAAGGGGGACCGATCTACGAAGCTGAGCGCCCCAGATAGCCCTTCGCTATCCACAATTGAAGGCGTCAACCCGCGCACTAGCGACGCAGACCCCGCTTCTGTAGACACAGGCAGCATGAACGCAGCGGCGCCCTCTGACCCGAAAGGCCCTTCCGGCCGCGCGGTCGCTCTGCGCCTCTACCGCACCTATCTGGCGCCGCAGTGGCCGCCGATGCTGCTGTCGATGGTCTGCGCCGCCGGCGTGGCGGCGTTTAGCGCGAGCCTGGCCTATCTGCTCGGCCCGGCGATCCGCCGTCTGTTCATCGACAAGGACGCCTCGGCCCTCCTCTACATCCCCCTGGCCATCGCCGTGGTCGCGCTGCTGCGCACGGCCTGCCAGGTGGGCCAGGCGGTGCTGGTCAACGGGGTCGGCAACCGCATGGTCGGCGAGATCCAGGTCAAGCTGTTCGGCCGCCTGGTGCGGGCAGACCTCGCCCAGTTGCGCTCGGCGCACTCCGGGGCCCACCTGTCGTCGATCCTCTACGAAGCGGGGCTGGTGCGCGAAGCGGCGACCACGGGGCTCGTGAACTACGTGCAGAACGCCCTGACCATCGTCGCCACCGTGGCCCTGATGTTCCGCCAGGACGTCGGCCTGACCCTGATCGTGCTGATCGGCGCCCCGGTCGCCTCCGGCGTGATGGGCCGCTACTCCAAGCGCACCAAGAAGGCCGCCCAAGGGGCCATGGCCGAGACCAGCGCCCTCTCGACCGCGGTCATGGAGAGCCTGGACGGCGTCAAGATCGTCAAGATGGAGAACCGCGAGGCCTTCGAGGAGGGCCGCGTGGCCGAGGTGGTCTCGCGACGCGAGGCCCACCTGATCAAGGGCGCCAACGCCCGCTCCACCGCCGCCCCCGCCACGGAGGCGGTCATGACCCTGCTCACCGCCGGCATCATCGCCTACGCCGGCTGGCGGGCGATCCATGGCGGCTTCGGCCTCGACAACCTGATGGTGTTCCTCACCGCCGTGGCCATGGCCTCGCAGGCGCTACGTCAGGTCGCCAACCTGCAGACGGTGATGGGCGAGGGCCTCGCCGCCGCCGCGCGCCTGTTCGAGGCGCTCGACATCGCGCCCGAGATCAAGGATGCCCCGTCGGCCGCCGTCCTGCCCCGGGCGCAGGGCCGCATCGCGCTCCACGACGTGCGCTTCGCCTACGGCCCGGAGATTCCGGCGCTGGACGGCGTCGACATCGAGGCGAATCCCGGCGAGACCATCGCCCTGGTCGGGCCGTCGGGCGGCGGCAAGAGCACCATCCTCAACCTCGTGCCGCGGTTCTACGACGTGCAGGGCGGCGCGGTGCGCATCGACGGCCGCGATATCCGTGACGTCACGCTCGCCTCGCTTCGCGACCAGATCGCCCTCGTCACCCAGGAACCGTTTCTGTTCGACGACACCATCCGCGCCAACATCGCCTACGCCAGGCCCGACGCCTCGCAGGCCAGCATCGAGCAGGCGGCCGAGGCGGCGGCGGCGCACGAGTTCATCACCGCCCTGCCCCAGGGCTACGACACCCCGGTCGGCGAGCTCGGCTCGCGCCTCTCCGGCGGCCAGCGCCAGCGCATCGCCATCGCCCGCGCCTTCCTCAAGGACGCCCCGGTCCTGCTGCTCGACGAGGCCACGTCGGCGCTCGACACCGAGAGCGAGGCCAGGGTGCAGGAGGCGCTGGAGCGGCTGATGGCCGGGCGCACCACCGTGCTGATCGCCCACCGCCTGTCGACCGTGCGCCACGCCGACCGCATCTATGTGATCGACAAGGGCCGGGTCGTGGAGATCGGCACGCACGACACCCTGATGGCCTACGGCCGCCTCTATGCCCGCCTGGCCGGCGCCCAGGATCTCGAAGCGGAGTCGCAGCCTTGAAGAAGCTGCTGCGCTCGGACACCGTGCAGGAGTTCCTGGGCTGGTTGAGCTGGCTCTATCTGGAGCTGGTGATCCGCACCATCCGCTGGCAACGCATCGGCGAGGAGCCCGACGGCCCCCTCGGCCAGGTGCTGCGCGGCCCGGGCGGCATGATCGGCTGCTTCTGGCACGGCAACATCGCCCTCTCGATCACGGCCAAGGTGGCGGTGATCGAGCACAAGCTGACCCGCATCCTGATCTCCCTGTCGCCCGACGGCGAGTTCATCGCCCGCTCGATGGTGCGCCACAACATGCCGCCGATCCGCGGCTCCTCGACCAAGAAGAAGGACAAGGGCAAGGCCAAGGGCGGCGCGGCCGCCTTCCGCGAGTCCCTCGACCTGCTGGCCGAGGGCGGCATCCTGGTGGTCACGCCGGACGGCCCGCGCGGCCCGGCCGAGCAGATGGCTCCCGGCACGGTGCGCATCGCCCGTAGAGCCCAGGTCCCGGTGTTCCTGCTGGGCCTCGCCGCCCGCCCGGTGCTGCGCCTGAAATCCTGGGACCGCACCAAGCTGCCCGGCCTGTTCGGCAGAGGGTGCATCATCTGGGACGGGCCGCACCTGTGCCCCGCCGGCGCCAGTGACGAGGAGATGGACCGGCTCGCGGTCGAATGGGCGGCCGCCATGACGGCCGCCTGCGCCCGCGCCGAGGCCATGCTCGACCGATGAGCCGCGCGATGGGCCGTTCGCGATGAGCCTGGGACTGGCCGCCTACCGCTGTCTGACGGGCCTGCTGGAGCCCCTGGCGCCCCGCATCCTCGAAGGCCGCGCTCGCAGGGGCAAGGAGGACCCGGCCCGGACGGGCGAACGGCTCGGCCGCCCATCGCTTTCGCGGCCGCAAGGCGAGCTGGTGTGGCTGCACGGCGCCAGCGTCGGCGAGACCCTGTCGCTGTTGCCCCTGGTCGAGGCCCTGGCCGACGCCCGGCCGGACCTGACCCTGCTGGTCACCTCCGGCACAGTCGCCGCCGCCGAGGTGATGAAACAGCGCCTGCCGGCCGCGGTGTTGCACCAGTACGCCCCCGTCGACGCCCCCGGCCCGGTGACGCGCTTCCTGACCCACTGGCGCCCGTGCGTGGCGGTGTTCGTCGAGAGCGAGCTCTGGCCGAACCTGCTGCACCACGCGCGCAAGGCCGGCTGCCGCCTGGCCCTGCTGGGGGCCCGCATCTCCGACGACAGCGCCAAGGGTTGGGCCCGCGCGCCGCGCTCGGCCCGCGCCCTGCTCTCGGCCTTCGACCTGATCCTGGCCCAGGACGCCAGGAGCGTGGCCAAGCTCGAGGGCCTCGGCGGCAAGGTGGCGGGCGAACTCGACCTGAAGCAGGCCGCCGCGCCCCTGCCCCACGACGAGGTCGAGCTGCAGGTGCTCAAGAACGAGCTCTGCGGCCGGCCCGTGGTGGTCGCCGCCTCCACCCATCCGGGCGAGGAGGAGCAGGTGGTCGCCGCCCTGCGCGCCTTGCCCGAGCCGCGGCCCCTGCTGGTGCTGGCGCCGCGCCATCCTGCCCGGGGCCAGGACCTCGCCGACCGTCTGCGCGCCCAGGGCCTGAAGCTGTCGCGGCGCGGAGTCGGCGAGCGCATCGCCGGCGACACCGAGATCTACCTGGCCGACACCCTGGGCGAACTGGGCCTGCTGTTCCGCCTGGCCCAGGTGGTGGTGATGGGCGGCGGCTTCGGCGAGGGGGTCGGCGGCCACAACCCGCTAGAGCCGGCCCGACTCGGCCTGCCGGTGCTGACCGGGCCCGACATCGCCAACTTCAACGAGACCTACGCCGGGCTGCTGCAAGCCCACGCCGCTCTGGTGACCCCGCACCAGGCCGCGCTCAACGCCGCCCTCGCCGACCTCCTGGCCAACCCGCAGCGCGCCGCCGAGATGGGCGAGCGGGCCCGGGCCCACGCCCGGTCGCGCCACGACGCGGCCAAGATCGCGCTCGACGCCCTGGAGCCGCTTCTGCCCAAGGCGCCCCTCAAGTGAAGCTCGGCACGCCCCGCTGGTGGTATGTGCGCAGCGGCGCGCCCGCCCCGATCACGCGCGCCCTGCTGCACCCGATCTCCTGGATCTGGACGGCCGCCACGGCCCGCCGCCTAGCCAAAGCGCAGGCGGTCGATCCGAAGGTCCCGGTGATCAGCATCGGCAACCTGACCATGGGCGGCTCCGGCAAGACGCCGGTGGCGCGCGAAGTGCTGGCGGGGCTGAAGGCGATGGGCGTGGAGGCCCACGGCCTGTCGCGCGGCTATGGCGCGCGCGAAGCCGGCCCGCTGCGGGTCGACCCGGCCATCCACACCGCCGCCGACGTCGGCGACGAGCCCCTGATGCTGGCCGGCGACGGCCCGTTCTGGATCGCCCGCGACCGCGCCGCCGGCGCGCTCGCGGCCGTGGAGGCTGGGGCGCAGGCCATCGTGCTCGACGATGGCCACCAGAACCCGTCGCTGCGGAAGGCCCTGTCGATCGTGGTGGTGGACGGCGAGACGCGAAACGGCGAATGGCCGTTCGGCGACGGCGCGGTGTTCCCCGCCGGCCCTCTGCGCGAGCCCCTGGCGGCGGGGCTGAAGCGCGCCGACGCCGTGGTGCTGATGCTACCCGCCGACCTGGCCGAGCCCGATCCGGAGTTGCTAGCCGCGTTCTGCGCCAAGCCAGTGCTGGTCGCCCATCTCCTGCCCGCAGAGCTCCCGCCGACCGGCCCTCAGCTCGGTTTCGCCGGGGTGGCCAAGCCGTGGAAGGTCGAGGCGGCGCTCAAGGCGGCCGGCTGCGAGCTGGTGGACTTCGGCAGCTACCCCGACCACGCCGGCTTCAGCGAGAGCACGCTGAAATTCCTCGAAGACCGGGCTCAGGTGTTCGGCGCCGGCCTCGTCACCACCGAGAAGGACTGGGCGCGCCTGCCGCCGGCCTGGCGCGCCAAGGTCCGGGCGTGGCCGGTCAAGGCGGTGTTCGACGACCCGGCGGCGCTGGACCGCATGCTGCAGGCCGCGTTGGCTACAACGCCAGCTGCAGGAACAGGTTGAACGCGCTCGGCTGGTAATCGGCGAAGGGCTCGCCGTCCTGGAAGCCGCGCTTGCGATAGAGGGCCAGGGCCGGCTCGAACTCGGAGGTGGAACCCGTTTCGAGGCTCAGCCGCTCAAGGCCGCGCCGGCGCGCCTCGCCGATGATGTGTTCCAGCAACCGGGCCGCCACGCCCTGGCGCAGATAAGCCTCGGCCGTACGCATGGACTTCACCTCGCCGGCCCCGCCGCCCAGCATCTTGAGCGCGCCGATGCCGGCCAGGGCCTCGCCGTCCCACGCCGACCACACGGTCATGCCGGGCGCCTTCAGGCCCGACAGATCGAGGGCGAAGGAGAACTCCGGCGGGCTCGCCGCCAGCATCCCGGCCAGGTGCAGGGCCAGGAGCCGCCGCACCGCCTCGCTCTCCAGGTCGTCTTCCCGAATCTCGTACATGCCCGATCCTGCAACGGGATGACGTCTACCCAAGGCGTGGCCGCGCTTCTAGATTGAGCGGCCGTCGAGGGAGGCCCTCATGACCCGGTTCAGCGCCATCCAGGCCCGCGCCGAGGCGCGCAAAGGCGGGCCCGAAATCCTGGCCAAGCTCCTGACTTCCAAACCCTCGCGCGCGGACCTGATGGCGCTCGGCGACGACCGCATCCTGGCCGAGATGACCCGGCGGGTGTTCTCGGCCGGCTTCGCCTGGAGCGTGATCGACGCCAAGTGGCCGGACTTCGAGGCCGCCTTCCAGGGCTTCGATCCCGCCGCCCTCGCTTTCCAGCCCGACGAATATTGGGAAGGCCTGGCCAGCGACACGCGCATCGTGCGCAACGGGGCCAAGATCATGGCGGCGCGCCATAACGCGGTGTTCGTCTGCGACGTCTCGCGCGAACACGGGAGCTTCGGCCGGTTCCTGGCGGGCTGGCCGCCCGGCGACGAGATCGGCCTCCTGGTCCTGCTCGCCAAGCGCGGCGGCCGGCTCGGCGGCGCCACGGGCCAGATCTTCCTGCGCGAGGTCGGCTGGGACGCCTTCGTCCTGTCGCGCGACGTGGTCGCCTGCCTGCGCGAAGCCGGCGTCGACATCGCCGAGGAGCCCAAGAGCAAGGGCGACCTAGCCAAGGTCCAGGCCCAGTTCAACGCCTGGGCCGAGGAGTCCGGCCTGCCCTACCGTCACCTCTCGCTCATCTGCGCCATGTCGGCCGGGCCCAACTACGAGCCGGCGCAGCTGATGCAGTGGATGGGCGGCGGCGAGGAAGCCTGAGCCCCGGCTAGCCCAGCGCCCGCCAGCCGATGTCGCGGCGGTGGAAGCCGCCTGGCCAATCGATGGCGTCGACGGCGGCGTAGGCGCGTTCGCGGGCCTCTCCCAGCGTCGCGCCGCGGGCGCAGACGTTCAGCACCCGCCCGCCGGAGGCCTTCAGGCCCTCGCCGTCGCGCACCGTGCCCGCGTGGAACACCTGCACGGCCTCGCCGAAGTCCTGCTCGGCCCCATGGATCAGCGACCCGGCCTGGGGGCTTTCCGGATAGCCCTTGGCGGCGAGGACCACGCAGATCGCGGCCTCGTTGTGCCATTCCGGCACAGACGCCCGGTCCAGTGTCCCGGTCGCGGCGGCAAGAAGCAGCGGCACGAGGTCGCTCTTCAGCCTCAGCATCAGCACCTGGGTCTCCGGATCGCCGAAGCGGGCGTTGAATTCCACGAGGCGCGGCCCGCGCTCGGTCAGCATCAGGCCGGCGAACAGCACCCCCCGATAGGGCATGCCCTCCTCGGTCATCCCGGCCACCGCCGGCGTGATCATCTCGACGCGCGTCTGCTCGATCAGGGCGTCGGTCAGGATGGGCGTCGGGGAATAGGTCCCCATGCCGCCGGTGTTGGGGCCCTGGTCGCCGTCGAAGGCGCGCTTGTGATCCTGGGCCTCGCCCAGCAGCATCGCGGTCTTGCCGTCGGAGAGGGCGAACAGCGAGGCCTCCTCGCCGCGCATGAATTCTTCGATCACCACGCGTGCGCCCGCCACGCCGAAGCGGCCGTCCAGCATGTCGTCGATGGCCGCCTCGGCCTCGGCCCGCGTGTCGGCGATCACCACGCCCTTGCCGGCCGCGAGGCCGTCGGCCTTGATCACATAGGGGGCGTCGAACTGACCGAGGTAGGCCTTGGCCAAGCCTGCGTCCTCGAACACGCCATAGGCGGCGGTGGGCAGGCCGTGGCGGTCGCAGAAGGCCTTGGTGAAGGCCTTGGAGGTCTCGAGCTGCGCGGCCGCGGCGGTCGGCCCGAAGCAAGGGATGCCCAGCTCCGCCAGCCGATCGGCGATGCCCGTTTCCAGCGCACTCTCGGGCCCCACCACCACCAGGTCTGCGGCGATCTCCTGCGCCAGGGCGGCCAGGCCCTGCGCGTCCGTCACCTTGACCGGCCGGGTCTCGCACAGACGTTCGATGCCGGGGTTGCCGGGGGCGACGACCAGCCGCCCACACAGCGGCGATTGCGCGATCTTCCAGGCGAGGGCGTGTTCGCGGCCGCCCGATCCGATGAGCAGGATGTTCATGGACCGCCTGTCGCTTGAGCCCGACGAAACGTCAACACCCGTCCTGACGCGACTCGCCCCGAGCGCCTATGTTGGGCCCATGACCGACGTCGAGACCCCGGACGCGCCAGCGGCAGACGGCAACGCCAAGCCCTATTCCGTCTCCGAGCTGTCCTTCGCCCTGAAGCGCACCATCGAGGAGGCCTATGGCTTCGTGCGCGTGCGGGCCGAGGTGTCCAAGGTCACCCGCCACGCCTCCGGCCACATCTACCTGACCTTGAAGGACGAGCGCTCGGCCATCGACGGGGTGGTGTGGAAGGGCCAGGTGCGCGCCCTGCAGGTGCAACCGCAGCACGGCATGGAGGTGATCGTCACCGGCCGCATCACCACCTATCCCGCCTCGTCCAAGTACCAGATCGTCATCGAGACCATGGAGCCGGCCGGCGTCGGCGCCCTGCTGGCCCAGCTCGAGCGGCTGAAGGCCAAGCTGCAGGCCGAGGGCCTGTTCGAGCAGACCCGCAAGCGTCCCCTGCCCGCCATGCCGGCGGTGATCGGGGTGATCACCAGCCCCACCGGCGCGGTGATCCGCGACATCCTGCACCGCATCCGCGACCGCTGGCCCTGCCGGGTGGTGGTGTGGCCGGTGGTGGTGCAGGGTGATGCCGCCTCGGTGCAGGTGCGGGTCGCCATCGAGGGCTTTAACGCCCTTCAGGCCGGTGGCGACGCTGATCTGCCCCGCCCGGACCTGCTGATCGTCGCCCGCGGCGGCGGCTCGGTGGAGGACCTCTGGCCCTTCAACGACGAAGCCCTGGCCCGCGCCGCGGCAGCCAGCGCCATTCCGCTCATCTCGGCGGTCGGCCACGAAACCGACACCACCCTGATCGACTTCGTCTCCGACCGCCGCGCGCCCACGCCCACCGCCGCCGCCGAGATGGCCACCCCGGTCCTGGCCGAGCTGAAGGCCGCCGTGGCCGACTACCAGCGCCGGCTGGTCGCCTGCACCGAACGCGCGCTCGACATCCGTCGCAATCGGCTCACGGCCGCCGCCCGCGGCCTGCCGCGCCCGGCCGACATCCTGGCCCTGGCCTCCCAGCGCTTCGACCTGGCCGCCGGACGCCTGGGCGCGGCGCTCCAGCGCAACACAGCGGTGCACGAACGGGAGCTTGTGCGCACAACCGCCCGCTTCACCACCGCCCTTCTGGAACGCCCGCGCGCTCAGAAAGCCCAGCGGGTGGCGGAGCTGTCCGCCCGCCTCGCGCCCGCGACCCTGCGCCGGCTCGAACGGCTCGACGAGCGCCTGGTCAGCCTCGACAAGCTGCGCCTGTCGTTCAACCCGCAGCGGCCATTGGAGCTCGGCTTCGCCCTGGTGCATCGGCCCGACGGCTCGATCGTGCGCGACGGCTCCGCGCTGGAGGCGGGCGAGGCCGTGACCCTGGAATTCAAGGGCAAGGTCAAGCGCGGCGCGGTGATCGAGGGAACGCCGGCCCCGCCCCGTCCGGCGCCCGTCGCGAAGCCGAAACCTTCAGCGACCAAAACCGAACAAGGCGATTTGTTTTAGCCGTCATCGCGATTTACATTTGATCTCATGAACGCCCACGACCGAAACACCACCCGCGCCGACGAGGCCAAGCTGCACTATGGGGACGGCGAGTTCGCCGTGCTCAAGCCCGGCCGCTTCGTGCGTTGCGCGGTGAGCGGCGCACCCATCCCGCTGGAGGCCCTGCGCTATTGGAGCGCCGAGCACCAGGAAGCCTACGCTGGTCCCAAGGAGGCGCTGCAGCGGTGGCAGGAACTGAACCCCAAGGGCTGAGGCCCAGCCGCCGCTTCCTCCTGGCCGCCGCCCCCGCCCTGGCGCTCGCGCCGAGGGCCTTGGCCGATGCGGCCACGCCCCTCTGCCTGTCGGGCAGGCTGGTGCAGAGCGGCTACGCCATTGGCCGCACCGCGCCCCGCGCCCAGGTGCTGGTGGACGACAAGACAGTGGGCGAGGCCTCGGTCGACGGCCTGTTCGTGATCGGCTTCGACCGCGACGCCCCGGCCGCCTGCAAACTGGAGGCACGGACCGCTTCGGCCTCGGCGATCCGCGCCCTCGCCATCGCGCCCATCGATTACGACGTCCAGCGCATCGACGACCTGCCGCAGGACCAGGTCACGCCCACCGACCCGGCCCTGCTGGCCCGCATCGCCGCGGAGGCCAAGCGCAAGGCGGTGGGCTTCGCCTCCGACATCGACTTCGACGGCTTCAAGGGCGGCTTCTCCCTGCCGCTGCCCGAGGGCAGCTTCCGCCAATCGGCCCGTTTCGGCGGCCAACGCGTGCTGAACGGCGTGCCCGAACGGCCGCACTACGGCTCCGACCTTGCCGCCCCGATCGGCACGCCGGTCATGGCCCCGGCCGACGGCCTGGTGTCGTTCGCCGAAACCGGCCTGCACTACGAAGGCGCCCTGATCCTGATCGACCACGGCCAGGGCCTGATCAGCGCCTATCTGCACCTGTCCAAGGTCGGCGTCGCCGCCGGCCAACGGGTCAAGCGCGGGGATCTGATCGGCGCGGTGGGCAAGGAAGGCCGGGCGACGGGCCCGCACCTGTGCTGGCGCATGAAATGGCGCGCCCGCAACATGGACCCGATGCAGATGCTCGGGACACCCCAGCCCGTCTGACATCCGCTCATCCGCCCGGAAACTTGGCGGGTCAGCCCTCGCCGGCGATCCGCTGGTAGGCCTCTTCGATATCCTCGCCGTATTGGCGACACCCCTCTACGAAGGCCTCGTCGCTTTTCCCGTAGCATCCGTCGGGGTAGGCTATGCCGTTCTTCTTCGCATAGGCGAACCCTGCTTCCTGTCGAGCGCAGGAGACGTTGGCGCAGCGATCGTCTTCGGCGGCCTGCGCGAATGTCTCGTGCTGCAGCTTGCTGATCTCGGCGGCTCTGGCTCGAGAGGCGCGATCATATCGGCCGCAAGACGCCAACAGGACGAGACCAGCAGAAATGAGGCAAGTCTTGAACCGACAGGGCATCGTTGGCTCCCTACCCGCGCGATCATGGTGCTCGCGGAAAACAGCTCCCGGCAAGCTGACCTTTCCCGCATTTGCCCGAGGGTGAACGGCGTCAGGGGTTACTCCCGTCCCTATAGGCCTCCTTCGGCCAGCGCTTGTGGGTCCAGAACCACTCGTCCGGGCGCTCGCGCACCCGCGCCTCGACGAAGTCGTTCACGTTCTGCACGCCCCTGAGGATGTCGGCCGTGCGGTCGCTGGTCCTATGCGGCGCGATGTCGTCCCAGATGGTCACGCGGAAGCGCGCGGCCTTGCCGATCCGCTCCACCGTCATGGGGATCATCGGGCAGCCGAATTTCAACGCCATGCGCGTGGGGCCGGGCGCGGTGGTCACCGGCACGCCGAAGAAGGGCGCCACCACGCCCTTGTTGAACTTCTGGTCGTTCAGGAAAGCCACCGCCTCGCCGTCGCCCAGCGCCGCCAGCACCTCCCGTGAGCCGTCACCGCCCTTGGGCGCCATCAAGGTCACGCCGTAGCTCTTGCGGGTCTCGATGATGCGCCGGTCGATATAGGGGTTGTTGGCCGCCCTGTAGGTGACTTGGCACTTGACCCCCAGGTGCACGATCACCGCCGCCATCACCTCGAAGTTGGAGAAGTGCCCCGACACCAGAATGGCCGGCTTGCCCGATTGGGCTACCGCCCTCAGGCGCTCGCCGCCGACGATCTCCACGCGCCCGCTCGACGGCGTCAGCCGGTGCATCAGCTGGAATTCGGCTGTCAGGCGACCAAGGTTATCCCATTGTGCGACAAGCAGGCGCTTCCGGTCCGCCTCGCCCATCGCGGGGAAGGCGATGCGCAGATTGCGGTCGGCGGTCTTGTGCGCCCCGCTCATCGGCCCCAGCCGGCGCAGGATCGCCCCGCCCAGCCAAGACGCCGTCTCGATCGGCATCAGTCGGAACAACAGTCCCACCAGATCGAACCCAAAGGCTTCCAGGCGCCAGGCGATATCTTGGGCGAAGGAGGCGCGGCGTTCAGTCATCGGGCCCCCGTTTACGGAACTGCGACCGTTTTACGCAACCCAAGACATCTTAACCAAGCTTCACAGGTCTGGCTCGGGACTTGCCGCGCTCCTGACGAAATGTTCCATTATGGGACGGGGTATAGGGGCTAGAGTAACGATGACGAACGATATCGACCGGCACCTTGGCAAAAGGCTCAGGCAACGCCGTCGGACCCTCGGTTTGACCCAGCAGCAGATCGCTGAGGCCGTGGGTGTCCGTTTCCAACAGATCCAGAAGTACGAGTGCGGAGCCAATAGAATCTCGGCCGCCCGCCTCTGGCTTCTGGCCAAAGCGCTCGAAGCGCCGGTCGGAGCCTTCTTCGAAGGCCTCGGCGACGACGCCGACACCGCGGAAGACGAGGAACCGAAGCGCCAATTCGCCTAGGTCAGTACATGTGGTTTTCCTGACGGGGGAAAGTCTCTAAGCCTAGCGGCATGCCCGATAGCATCGCCGCGCCCCCCCGTCCCCTTCCTCCGCCTGCCTTGCAGGCGGAACTCGAGGCCTTCCTGCTCGAACTGAACGCCGCCGCCGCGGCCGTGACGCTGCCCCTGTTCCGCACCGGGCTCGACGTGGCGAACAAGGCCGAGGGCGGCGCCTTCGACCCGGTGACCGCGGCCGATCACGGGGCCGAGGCGGCCATCCGCCGGCTGATCGCCGAACGCTACCCCGCCCATGGGGTGATCGGCGAAGAATACGGCGAGGACCGGCCCCACGCGGAGTTCACCTGGGTCCTCGATCCCGTGGACGGCACCCGGGCCTTCGTCTCCGGCATCCCGCTGTGGGCCCACCTGATCGGCCTGCGCTACCAGGGTCAGCCCCTGATGGGCGTGATCGGCCAGCCCTATCTGCAGGAGGCCTTCCTCGGAGCCCCGTCCGGCTCGCGCCTGATTCGCCCGGACGACGAGCGGCCGCTGAAGGTGCGCCCCTGCCAGCGCCTGACCGAGGCCACCCTGGCCGCCACCGATCCGGTGGGCTGCTTCAATGGCGCCGAACAGGGCGCGTTCAGCCAGGTGCGCGCCGCCGCGCGCCTGATCCGCCTGGGCGGCGACGCCTACATCTTCGCCCTGGTCGCCCTGGGCGCCATCGACATGGTGGTCGAGGCGGGGCTGAAGACCTGGGACATCGACCCGATCATTCCGGTGATCGAGAACGCTGGCGGCATCGTCGCGGACTGGCGCGGCCGGCCTGTTGGACGGCAAGGCGGCCAAGTTGTGGCCGTGGGCGACCAACGGGTGCTCGACGAGGCGCTGGTGTCTCTGAGGCGGTCGGCGAACTAGGACGAGACGCCTTTCGCAGTCCTCCCGGCCGGATCGGCGTTTCCCTTTGAGACGGAAAAGCAGAGGTCCCATGAAGCGCAAGGCGTCGAGCACCGAAGGTCCGGCAGGACCTCATGGCCGCAAGCTCAAGCCCTCGACGATGATGATGGGCCACGGCTACGATCCGCGGCTGTCGGAAGGCGCGCTGAAACCACCGATCTTCCTCACCTCCACCTTCGTGTTCGAGAGCGCGGAAGCCGGCAAGCGCTTCTTCGAACGCGTCACCGGCCGCCGGCCGGAAGGCGACGAGAGCGACGAGGGGCTGGTCTACAGCCGCTTCAATGGGCCGGACCAAGAGATTCTGGAGGACCGCCTCGGCGTCTGGGAGGAGGCGGAGGACGCCCTCGCCTTCTCGAGCGGCATGGCGGCGATCACCACCGTGCTGCTGGCCCTGGTGAAGCAGGGCGACGTGATCGTGCACTCCGGGCCGCTCTACGCCGCCACCGAGACCCTGATCCGTCAGGTGCTCGGCCGCTTCGGGGTCAAGTTCGTGGACTTCCCCGCCGGCGCCAACCGCCGGGAGATCGACGCCGTGCTGGCCCAGGCCCGGGGCCTGGGCCGCGTCGCTCTGATCTATCTGGAGAGCCCCGCCAACCCGACCAACGCCCTGGTCGACGTGGAGGCGGTGAAGGCCGCACGCGACGCCCTCCCGGAGGACGCCCGCCCGCCGATCGTGATCGACAACACCTTCCTCGGGCCGCTGTGGGCCAAGCCGCTGCAGCAAGGCGCCGACATCGTGGTCTATTCCCTGACCAAATACGCCGGCGGTCACAGCGACCTGGTGGCCGGCGGGGCGCTCGGCGCCAAGGCGATGATCGACCCGGTGCGGGCCACGCGCAACGTGATCGGCACCATCCTGGACCCGCATTCCTCGTGGATGCTCCTGCGCAGCCTGGAGACGCTGGAGTTGCGCATGACCCGCGCCGGCGAGAACGCGGCCAAGGTCTGCGCCTTCCTGCGCGATCATCCCAAGGTGGAGCGAATCGGCTACCTCGGCTTCCTGCCGGAGGGCAGCCGCCAGCACGACATCTGGCGGCGCCACTGCACCGGCGCCGGCTCGACCTTCTCCGTCTACCTCAAGGGTGGCGAGCGCGAGGCCTTCGCCTTCCTCAACGCTCTGCGGATCGCCAAGCTGGCGGTGAGCCTCGGCGGCACCGAGACCCTCGCCTCCCACCCCGCCAGCATGACCCACCTGTCGGTGCCCGACGATCGCAAGGCCGCCCTCGACATCAGCGACAACCTGGTGCGCCTGTCGATCGGGGTGGAGGACGCCGACGACCTGATCGCCGACCTGGGGCAGGCGCTGGATGCGTGTTGATGGGGCCGGAGCGGCGCGGCTAGCCGGCCCTCCCCACCCTTTGCGCCAGTTCGTCGAACTCGCGCCACACCAGCGCCCTTCGCGCATCCGTTTCCATCAGCACCTCGTGGTAGGCGCCGGCGATCTCGACGTAGCGGCCCTGGGGCGCGCGTTCGGCGTAGCGACGGGCGGGGGCGTTGAGCACCAGGTGATCCTCGCCGGCGCAGACCACCGTCACGGGCAGGTCGGCGGCGCGGGCGGCGGAGGGCTTGGCCAGCTCGGCGGCGCAGTCCAGCGCGAAGGCCAGCCAGCCCCAGGTGACGCCGCCGAGCGCCAGATCCGGGCAGGCGCGCAGCTGGGCCCGGTAGCGGTCGTAACGGCCCTGGTCGTGGGTCAGGACGTTGCTGTCGAAGGGGCCGAGCATGGGGTCGTAGCCGTCGTAGACGAAGGCTTCCGACCGGCCGGCGCGCACCATGCCGCGGGCGATCAGGCGCGCGGCCGCCAGCGGCAGGCGGCGCGCGGCCGCCAGGCCCATCATCGGCGCTGACAGGAAGGCCGCCGAGAAGCGCCACTCCCCCGCCGCCAGGGCCATGGGCACCAGGGCCCCGCCCATGGAGTGGCCGAGCGCGATCCACGGCTTGGGCAGCTGCGGCTCGGCCCAGTCGAGCAGGCGACGGAAGTCGGCCAGGAATTCGCCGGCGCCGGCGGCATGGCCCTTCAGCCGGTCGGGCAGCATCCGCTGCGACAGCCCCTGCCCCCGCCAATCGTGGACCAGCACCCAGAAGCCGCGCGCCTGCAGTTCGCCGACCACCTCGAAGTACTTCTCGAGCGGCTCGGTGCGGCCGGGGCTCAGCACCACGCCGCCGCGGGCCGGCCCGCCGGAGGGGGCGATGGCGGCCCGCAGGCGCGCTCCGTCCGCGCCCTCGTGCCAGAAGGCGCGCATCCCTTCGGGTATGGGAGCTTCGGCGGTCGCGACCAGGGGCGCCGCCGCCTGGCTCACCCCCGCCCCCGCAGCATCGACTGCAGCTGCATGGCCACCGCCATGTCGCCCCTGATCTTCAGCCGGCCCCTCAGCATGGCCGACATCGGGTCGAGCTCGCCCTTGGCGATGGCTTCCAGGTCCTCGCGCGACACCACCACGGTGCAATCGGCAGGCGCGTCGTCGTTGGTCACGGCCTGGCCGTCGACGTGGATGAAGCCCTCGCCCTTGAAGTCCAGCTTCAGGCTCTTGGGCAGGCCCGGGCGGTCCTTCATGGCCCCGCGCAGGCGTTCGGTGATGTCGGCGAGGGTGGCCACGTGTTTCCCGGGATCGACGTCTGGGTTCGCAGGGCGCCGATTAGCGCGGCGCGGCGCTGCGGTCAAAGCGCCTCGCCTCTTGCGTTCATGGAAAGCGCTCCCAAATCAAGGCCGAAGGCGCCGCCAAGGGCCTTCCGGGCCGAGGACGCCTCTTTGGGTCCCTAGCGCCCGCGACGTGAACCGCAACCTTGCTGAAAGAGAAGGATGCCGCCATGCGCACCATCGACTTTGCCCCCCTCTACCGTTCGGCCGTCGGCTTCGACCGGCTCGCCTCCCTCCTCGAAGCCGCCTCGCGCAGCGACGCGCCCACCGGCTATCCGCCCTACAACATCGAGACCGACGGCGAGAATTCCTACCGCGTCGAGATCGCGGTGGCCGGGTTCAAGCCCGAGGAGCTGAACATCGAGTTCCGCGAGAGCACCCTGACCGTGATCGGCAAGAAGCCGGCCAACGACGACACCCGCCGCTACCTGCACCGCGGCCTCGCCGAGCGCAATTTCGAGCGCCGCTTCCAGCTGGCCGACTATGTGGTGGTGACCGGCGCGGCCCTGGCCGACGGCCTGCTCTCGATCAGCCTCGAGCGCCAGCTTCCCGAGCAGCTCAAGCCGCGCCGCGTCGAGATCAAGGCCGGCGGCGCCGGACAGATCGAAGGCAAGGCCGCTTAAGCCGCCCTCCAGATCGAAATGGCGAAGGGCGGTCCGCATGGGCCGCCCTTTTTGCTTTTGCGACGCCGCTGCGACACACGCGCGGCCCAATCCTCGGCTAGTCTGGTTGGCTTGTTATAGGAGGTGTCGAGTTGCGCACCCTTTTGATGGGTCTTTGCCTGGGCCTCGCGGTGGGCGGGGCCGCGATGGCCCAAGGCCAATCGTTCCAAGGTCAGTCGTCCCAAGGCCAGTCGCCACAAACCCAGGCGTCGATGTTGACCAAGCTGCATGGCGACCTGCGCCTGACGCCCGACCAGGACGGTGCCTGGCGGCAGTACGTCGGAACGATCAACGACGGCGGTCAGATGCAGGCGCGGCGGCAGTCGGCCGAACAGATGCTGCCGCAGTTGCCCACGCCGCGGCGCCTGGCCCTGATGGACGCGACCATGACCCAGGAACTGGCCGACTTCCATCGCCAGACCGCGGCGATCCAAGCCTTCTACGCTCGCCTGACGCCGGACCAGCAGCGCACTTTCGACCGCGACACGGCCCCGCAGGCGGCCCAGGGCCGCTGAGGGCTACTGCTGCGGGTAGGGCTGCGGCGGCGGCGCGTAGCCGTTGGGCGCATAGCCGTTCGGCGGCGGCGCATATTGGGGCGCGGCGCCGTTGGCCGCACCGGGCGGGCACGGCGCCCAGTTGTAGCGGGCCTGGGCCGGATCCCACACCCAGGAGCCGCAGGCCTGTCCGGCCTGGGGCGCGGGCGCGACGCCTTGTGGCTGAGCGGGAGCGAGCGGGACAGTATAGGAGTAGGAATAGGGATAAGGGTAGCCATAGCCGTACGAGTACGGATAGCCGTAGGCGTAGCCTGGGTAGCCGTAGAACCACGGGTCCCAGAAGGCGCCGAAGGCCAGGCCGACGGCGAAGGCCGAACCGGCGCCCCAGCCGTAGCCGCGATAGCCGCCGTACCCGCGGTAGCTGCCGCCATAGCCCCTGTAGCCGCCGTAGCCGCCCCGGAAACCGCCGCTGTAGCCCCCGGAAGACCGCGAGGCGCCCGAGCTGTGGAAACCTCCGCCTCCACGGCCGGCTGCCGAGGCCGGGCCCGTCGCCAGGGGCGCCGCCACGAGCGCGGCGCCGAGGGCCGCCGTCAAGATCGCCTTCATCGAGACCTCCATCAGGCAAGCCCGCCAGTGAGCAAGCCTACACGTGTCGTCGCGCCGAGCGTCCGCTTCGATCCCCAATTATGTGGGCGCCGGCGCGGCCAAGGAAAGGGCTAAAGCCGCGGTCATCGTCATGGATCGCCCCATGAAGGTCGGGCGCCCTCAGGTGATCATCCCGCCCGAGTAGTGCAGGCTGGAGGTGGAAACGCCGTCGAGGGTCGCGACCAGCCACCAGCTGTTGTTGCCCGGCTGGTTGTAGTCGGCCAGGAGCTGGGCGTTGCCGCTGCTGTCGGTGGCGAACTTCAGGTAGCCGTCGGCGAACGGGTCCGTGCCCGTGTAGCCGGCCTGGGACAGCAGGCCCGAGACATCGACCCGGTCGCCCTCGGCGGCGTTGAAGTCGGTGACGCCGCCGCCGGACCAGGGGATTGCGGCGTAGGCGAAGGTGTCGGCCCCCGCGCCTCCGGTCGCCCAGTCGCCGCCGCGGCCGAGGTGGAAGACATCGTCGCCCGGCCCTCCGATCAGGACGTTGCCGGTGTCGTTGGAGTTGATGGCCACGCCGCTGGTCGCCGAGGCGTCGATGTGCTGCTGCGATCCGGTCAGGGTGATGGACTTGACCGAAGCGGGCGCGACGTAGCTGGGGTCCGCGGTGGACACGTCGGCCGTACCGCCGCCCGACGACGACCCGCTCACGGCGATCACGTCGCCGCTGTGCGTCAGGCTGGACGAAGAGACGCCGTCGAGGGTCTCGACCAGCCACCAGCCGTCGTTGCCGGGGATGTGGTAGTCCGCCCACACCTGGGCGTCGCCCGATCCGTCGTCGGTGAGCTTGAGGTAGCCGTCGGCAAAGCCGTCCGTGCCGGTGTCTGAAGTCGTCGACATCAGCCCGGTGAGGTCGAGCGCGTCGCCCGCGTTGAAGTCGGTGATGTGACCGCCGGCCCAGGGGATGGCGGCGAACGCATAGGTGTCGTCGCCGCCGCCGCCGGCGACCCGGTCGCCGCCCCGGCCAAGGTTGAAGATGTCGTTCCCCGCCCCGCCGACGATGGCGTTGCCGGTGTCGTTGGAGAAGATGGTGTCGCCGGCGTCGTTGGCATGGACCATCTGGTTCGAGCCGGTCAGGTAGACGGTGGTGACGCCCGCCGGGACGACATAGGGCGAAGCGTCGGTGTGGACGGTCGAGGACGAGGCTCCAGACCCAGAAATGGCGTAGGTCTGGATGGTCTCGTTGCCGAAATCGACGCCGACCGTATAGAGGTCGCCCTGGCTGTCGATCCCCGCCACGGCGCCGCCGATCGGGACCGGCGTCGCGTGCCCGCCGGCCGCGGCGAAGGTCTCGGCCCAGTACTGGCCGTCCTTCTGCCAGCTCTCCACGAAGCCGCCGTCCGGCAGGGCCAGCAGATGCAGGTCGCTGGCGCCGCCCCAGTCGATCGCCATGCGCGGGCCGAAGCTGTCGGCGCCCGCGTCGAACACCGACGCATAGACCGTGCCGGAGTCGATCCAGCCCACCGCCGCGGTGGTCCCGCTGGCCAGGGCCGCCGCCGCCTCCTGGGTGATCGCGGCGGCCGGTTCGCCCGGCAGGGTCACGGCCGCGGCGCCGGCCAGCTGGGCCTGGTTGTCCATCACCGTGAAGGCCTGCCCGCCGATCTGCGCGCCCGCATAGGGCAGGATCGCGGCGCCCGGGGCCTGGATCAGGCTGCCGGCCACCAACTGGCCCGAGCCCGTGAGGTCGGCCTGCCACAAAGTCGAGGCGCCGCCGGTCACCGTCACCCATTCCAGGTGATAGCCGGCGGGACCCGTGAAGGCCTGGTAGCTGGTGATCGCGTCCGTGATCGGCCCCAGGACCTGGAAGCCGCTCGTCAGGCTGGCGCCGCTGGTGTCGAAGGCGGCGTAGGACAGCTGGGCGGTGACCGGCGCGCCGGGATTGGGCGGCCCCTGGTCCTCCAGCACCACGAACCCGGCGCCGGGGTCGCCGGCGATGACCGGAGGGGACAGGCCCAAGGTGCTGGTGGACGTGAGGAACAGCTGCTGACCGGCCGGCGAGTCGCCCTGCATGATCAGGCCGTCGGTGTCGAACTTGCCGCGGTGGTATAGCGTGACGACCTCGTCGGGCGCGACGGCGGCCCAGCCGGTCTCGGCGTAGTCGAACAGGCCCGGGAACATCGCCTGCTGCCCGGTGGGCACGAGGGTATCGGGTGTCGTCGACGACAGATCCGCCATGGCGAGGCTCCTGCACGGACGCGCGGCGTCCGATTGATCGATACCGAGCCGTATTGACCGAGCCGCCGGCGGCGCCGGCCAAGGTTGTTGCTTGGAATAAACTATCCGTCACCAGGGAACCAACACGCGATCCGAGTAACAGATGTGGCTACAACTCGGCGTTGCCGAGGCAGTTCCTCAGGCAAAGCTTGCCGAATTCTTATTTTTCGAGTGTGACTTCCCGGGCCCACGGGCCCGGAGATGGCGGCCCTAGAGCTTGATCTCCAGCCCCTTGACCCCGCCGGTCACAGCGCCGGTGAGGTCGGTGTCGCGCAGGTGGGCGCCGGTGAGGTCAGAGCGGCTGAGGTCGGCATGGGCGAGCACGGCCCGGCGCAGGTCCGCGCCGCGCAGGTCCGCGCCCTTGATCATGGCCCGCGTCAGGTCGCAAGGCATCACCCGGTCCTTGCCGATCAGCAGCGGGCCGAGTTGGGCTTCGCGCAGGTCGGCCCCGTTGAGCTTTGCCCGGGCCATGCGCGCTCCCCGCAGGTCGGCGCGCTTGAGGTTCGCGCTGCGCAGGTCCGCCCCTTCGAGCTGGGCGCCTTGCAGTTGCACGCCCTCCATGTCGAGGGCGTAGAAGATCGCGCCCGTCGCCGACAGGGCCGTCAGGTTGTAGCCCTTGACCGAGGCGAGCAGACGCAGGTCCGCCCCGTCGAACGACGACGGCTTGCCGAGCACGCCCTGGCTCTCGCACCACTGGGCGTGCTCCATCAGCATCTCGGCATAGGGCAGCACGCCGCCGGGCGGGCCCTTGTCGGTGAGCACCCCGTCCATCTGCGCCCCGCCGAACTGGCAGGAATTGGTGGTCGCGCCCACGAGGATGGCGTCGCGCAGGTCCGCGCCGGCAAGGTCCGCGCCCGACAGGTCCGCGCCCGACAGGTCGCAGCCGGCCATGGTCGCCTGCTTGAGGTTGGCGCGCACCAGCTTGGCGTCCTTGAGCACCGCGTCGGTGAAGTCGGCCTTGACCGCCACCACGCCGGACATGCGCGAGCGTTCGAGGTTGGCGCCGGCCAGGATCGCGCCCTGGGCCTCGCTGACGCGGCGGCCCGGCTCGATCAGGCGGAAACCCTCCTGACGGTCGGCGGCGGCGATGGAGCCCTCGCGCAGGTCGGTCTCGAACATGTCGGCGTTGGTCAGGTCCGCGCCGCGCAGGCAGGCGCCGCGCAGGTCGGCGCGACGCATGCTGGCGCCGGTCAGGTCGGCGTGCTGCAGGTCGGCGCAGTAGAGGGTGGCGTGGTCCAGCCGAGTCCCCTTCAGGCGGGCGTCGGTCAGGATGGCGCCGGTAAGGTCGGCGTCGGACAGGTTGCGGCCGGAAAGGTCCAGGCCCGTCAGGTCGCACCACGAGAACACCGCGCGCGCCCCGCCGGGGCGGGCGGCCCACAGGCGATCATGCTTGGCGCAGACCAGATCGACCTCGGCCTGGGTGAGCCGGCGGTGCTGGGCGGGCTGGAGGGCGGACATTGCGGTTCCCGGACAGGACAGGGTTCGAGAATGCCCTGGTATCCTTAACGCTACCCTTATTTGGGGTGGCTGCGGGCCTGTGTCAGCTCAAAAAGTCGAGCTTTTTCAACTGTAAGGCGAGGTCGGATCCCTCGGGCGCCCACAGCCGCGTGTAGCCGACCCGGCCGAAGCGTTGCAGTGCGGCATCGAGGCTCTCACCGGGCTGGGGCGCGAAGGCCGCGTCGAACCCCTCGCCGGAGGCCGCCGCCTCGACCATCGGCAGGCCGGCGCGGAGCTTGTGGCGGAACGCGCGGTAGAGGGGCTCGGCCTCTTGCGCCAGGAGGCCGGTCTCCACCGGCACGCCGGCTTCGCGCAGCCGCTCCACGCCGCGGCCGGCCGAGTGGGATTCGGGATTGTCGGCGGCGATCACCACCCGCGCCACGCCGGCCTCGGCCAGGCGCTCCGAACAGGAGGGCGCGCCCGAGCTGCGCTCGCCGCAGGGCTCCAGGCTGACATAGACCGTGGCCCCGCGGGCCCGCTCGCCGGCCAGGGCCAGGGCCTGCTCCTCCGCGTGCGGCCGGCCGCCCGGCGCCGTCACGGCCTCGGCCAAGATCTCGTCGCACCCGTTCTCGTCGATCCGCGCGACCACGCAGCCGACCACCGGGTTGGGCCAGGTGCGGCCCATCATCGACCGCGCCGCCTCGAGCGCGCGGCGCATCAGGCGCTCGTCCCGAGCGCGTTCCAGCCGCGCTGGCTCGTGGGGGGCGCTGGTCACCGGCCTCCCAGGGTATGCAGGGCGGGCAGCTTTTCCGTCCGGCTTTCATCGAGGTAGCGCGCGGCCGTCGGCTTCAGGTGCCTGTCCAGCTCGATCAGCAGCGGGTTGCCGGTGGGAATCTCCACCCCGACGATGGCGTCGTCGGGCACGGCGAACAGCAGCTTGACGATGGCGCGCAGGGAATTGCCGTGGGCGGCGATCAACAGGGTCTCGCCGACCTGCAGCTCGGGGGCGATCTCCTCTTCCCAATAGGGCTGCACCCGGTCGAGCGTGGTCTTCAGGCTCTCGGTGTCGGGGATGTCGATGCCGAAATAGCGGCGGTCCTGGGTGAAGTCGTACTCACCGCCGGGCTCCAGCGGCGGGGGCGGCACGTCATAGGAGCGGCGCCAGACCTTGACCTGCTCCTCGCCGTGCAGCTTGGCGGTCTCGGCCTTGTTCAGGCCCGTCAGGCCGCCGTAGTGGCGCTCGTTCAGCCGCCAGTCCTTGACCACCTGAATCCACGACTGCTCGGCCGCGGTCAGGGCCAGGTTGCAGGTGCGGATGGCGCGGGTCAGGACCGAGGTGTAGGCGCGGTCGAACTCCACGCCCGCCGCCTTGATCAACGCTCCGCCCTTCCTGGCCTGGGCCTCGCCCTCGGCGGTCAGGTCCACGTCGACCCAGCCGGTGAAGCGGTTTTCCAGGTTCCACTGGCTCTGGCCGTGGCGCAGGAGGACGAGCGTGGGCATGAGCGCCTCGATGCTGATGAAACAGAAGCGGCGGGCTAAGCCCTCAGGCCCGGCAGGTCAAGCTATGGACCGTCTCGCCCGATACTCGCTGACCGTCCACAGATGCCCCTCCGGGTCGCGCACGTCGAACTGCTGCACGCCCTCGGGGAAGGCCGGCGACACCGAACGGTGCAGGGGCCGGATGAAGTCGGCGCCGGCGGCGTGGGCCATGTCGTGACGGCGGGCCACGTCCTCGGCGTCCGGGCAGGCGAGGTTGATCGCCGAGACGCCCACCGCGCTCCAGGCGGTTCCCCGCGAGCGGCTGGAGACGAACAGGGGCGAGCCGCAGAACATCATCCGAGCGAAGGCGATGCGCCCGCCCGCGCCCTCCCAGGCCTCGGCCGTCTCGAACCCGAGGGCCGCCTTCAGCCATTCCATCCCGGCGCGCGCGTCTTCGTAGTAGACGCCGGGGATCACGCCGGCCTCGCCCGCCTGGCCGGCGGCCGGCCCTTCGATCCGTCGGAAGGCCCGGGGCGCTTCGGGCGCCTGGCCCGCCACCCTCAGCATCAGGTCGGCGGCCTCGGCCAGCCGATCGCGCTCGGCGGGCGCCAGGGCCATCTCCATGGCCTGGTCGAGCCAAGCCCGCCGGGCGGCGAGGTCGCGGGCCACCACGCTTCGCCCTTCCCGCGTGATCTGGATCACGTGCGCGCGCCGGTCCGCCGCGTCGGTCTCGCGGGCGATCAGGCCGTCGCGCGTCATGGCCGCCAGCAGCCGGGTGAGCGACTGGGGCTGAAGCTTTTCCTCGCGGGCCAACTGCGCCGCCGACATCGGCCCACGCCGGTTCAGGGCGGCCAGCAGGGCCAGGGTCGAGAGGTTCACCGCCTTTTCGGGCCGCACCCCGCGCAGGCGCCGCCCCAGCCGCAGGACGGCGCGGGCGATCAGGGCGGCGGGGTCTTCCGAATCTGCGCTCGACATAAGATAAGCTTATCTTATGAATGAGCCGGCGCAACAACCGGCGTTGAGTTCGGCGGCGAAGGCCGAGCTTCTGCGCAGGCGGCCGGTTGGCCGCAGCGGGCTGGCGCTGTAAGAGGGCGTGATGATTCCCGACCGCGTCTTCTATCCCCTGGCCGTCCTGGTCGCCGCCGGCATCGTGGCGCTGGCCCTCGTCTGGCCACAGGGACAGGGCGCGCCCTCGCCCGGCCCGTTCCGCCAGCCCCTGGCCCTGAAGGGGGCCGTGAAATGAGCAGCTTTGACGCCATCGCGGTGGGCCGACGGGTGCTAGACGTCGAGGCCAAGGCCCTGGCGGACCTGGCGGGCGGCCTCGACCACCGGTTCGCGGGGGCGGTGGAGGTAATGTTCGCCGCCAAAGGCAAGGTGGTGTGCACCGGCATGGGCAAGTCCGGCCACGTGGCGCGCAAGATCGCCGCCACCCTGGCCTCGACGGGGGCGCCTGCCGTGTTCGTGCATCCGGCGGAGGCCAGCCACGGCGACCTCGGCATGATCGAACCGGCCGACGTGATCCTGGCCCTGTCCAAGTCCGGCGAGGCGCGCGAACTGGCCGACATCATCGCCTACGCCAAGCGCTTCTCCATTCCACTGCTCGCCGTGACCGAGGCCTCCGGGTCCGCCCTCGGCCGCGCCGCCGACATCGTGCTGCTGCTGCCGCCCGCGCCCGAGGCCACCGGCGAGCTCAATGCCCCGACCACCTCGACCACCCTGCAACTGGCCCTGGGCGACGCCCTGGCCGTGGCGCTGCTGGAGCGGCGCGGCTTCACCGCCGACAGGTTCCGCACCTTCCACCCCGGCGGCAAGCTCGGGGCCATGCTGCGCACCGTGGCCGACCTGATGCACGGGCCGGCCGAGGTGCCGCTGGTGGCGCCGGAGGCCTCGATGCGCGAGGCTCTGCTGGTGATGACCGAGAAGCGGTTCGGCTGCGTGGGCGTGACCGGCCCCGGCGGCGCCTTGGCCGGGATCATCACCGACGGCGACCTGCGCCGCCACATCGACGGCCTGTTTGAGCGTTCGGCCGGCGAGGTCATGACGCCAGCTCCCAAGACCGCCCCGCCCGCGATGCTGGCGGCCGAGGCGCTGAAGAAGATGACCGAGACCGCTCCCCCCTCCACCGTGCTGTTCGTGGTCGAGGACCGGCGGCCCGTCGGCATACTGCACATCCACGACCTGGTGCGGGCCGGCGTGATCTAGCCTGGCGGATCGTCCGCGCACTGTCATAGAAGGCTCATGGACGGCCGCTAACGACGGCGACCGTGGTCGAGTGAGAGAATCGGAATGCTCGTTGCGCCCCGCGCGGACCTGAAGCCCAACACCCTGGCCTATGAGACCGAGCCCCTGGTCAAGCCGACGGGCTTTCGCGAATACGACGCCCGCTGGCTGTTCGGCCCGGAGATCAACCTGCTGGGCGTCGAGGCCCTGGGCCTGGGCCTTGGGACCTATATCCAGGAGCTCGGCCAGAGCCGCATCGTGGTCGGCCACGACTTCCGCTCCTACTCCCTGTCGATCAAGCAGGCCCTGACCCTTGGCCTGATCGCCGCCGGCTGCGAGGTGCTGGACATCGGCCTTTCGGTCTCGCCCATGGCCTATTTCGCCCAGTTCGACCTCGATGCGCCATGCGTGGCCATGGTCACCGCCAGCCACAACGAGAACGGCTGGACCGGGGTCAAGATGGGCGCGAACAAGCCCCTCACCTTCGGCCCGGACGAAATGAACCGGCTTAAGGAGATCGTGCTGACCGGCTCCTGGCGGGAGCAGCCGGGCGGCAAGCTGACCCATGTGCCCGGCGTGGCCGAGCGCTACATCGCCGACGTGGCCTCGCGTGTCAGTATCGACCGCCCGCTGACGGTGATCGCCGCCTGCGGCAACGGCACCGCCGGCGCCTTCGCGCCGGAGGCCCTGCGCCGGATGGGCGTGGCGGTGGTGATCGAGATGGACGCCGAGCTCGACTGGACCTTCCCCAACTACAATCCGAACCCGGAAGACCAGGTCATGCTGCACGCCATGGCCCAGGCCGTGCAAATCCACAAGGCGGACCTGGCGCTCGGCTTCGATGGCGATGGCGACCGCTGCGGCGTGGTCGACGACGAGGGCGAAGAGATCTTCGCCGACAAGATCGGCCTGATGCTGGCCCGCGACCTGTCGGCCGTGCACCCCGGCGCGATCTTCATCGTCGACGTGAAGTCCACCGGCCTGTTCATCACCGACCCGGTGCTGAAGGCCAATGGGGCGCAGACCGTCTACTGGAAGACCGGCCACAGCTACATCAAGCGCAAGACCGCCGAGCTCGGCGCCTTGGCCGGGTTCGAGAAGTCGGGTCACTTCTTCTTCAACCAGCCGCTCGGGCGGGGCTACGACGACGGCCTGGTGGCCGCCGCGGCGATCCTGGCCATGCTCGACCGCAACCCTGGCAAGAAGCTGTCGGACCTGAAGAAGGCCCTGCCGGTCGCCTACACGTCCCTGACCATGTCGCCCCATTGCGACGACGAGACCAAGTACGGCGTGGTGGACGAGGTGGTGAAGGAATACGAGGCCCTGGCCACCGCCGGCGGCTCGATCCTCGGCCGCAGGATCCAGAGCGTTCTGACCGTCAACGGCGTGCGCGTGACCCTGGAGGACGGCTCCTGGGTGCTGGTGCGCGCCTCGTCCAACAAGCCCGAGATGGTGGTGGTGGTCGAGAGCACGCAGTCGGACGCCGACATGCGCGCCCTGTTCCGCGAGGAGGTGAAGCCGCGCCTCGCCCGCCACCCCGCCGTCGGCGCCTACAACCAGGAAATCTGAGCCAAAGGAGCGCGCATGCGCGTCGCGATGATCGGCACGGGCTATGTGGGCCTGGTTTCGGGAGCCTGCTTCGCCGACTTCGGC
>DASYBX010000093.1:0-25996 GCA_036500495.1 Caulobacteraceae bacterium | reverse complement strand
GGAAGGCCACGTCCCACTTCAGCTTCAGGCCCTCGGCCAGTTCATGCTGGAAGCCGAGCAGCGAGCCCTGGCCGTTGCCGGCGTCGTAGTTGGGCACGGTCGGCACTTCCACCAGCAGGTCGCCGAAGGCGATGGCCTTGTCCTGCGGGAAATAGACGATGGTGTCGCCGCCGGTGTGGCCGGCGCTGAAGTGGTAGAGCTTGAAGTCCACCCCGCCCAGCTTCACGTCCTTCTTGTCCTTGTAGAGCACGTTGGGCGAAGCCGGCGTGTGAGGCGCCAGGGTCGTGGTGTAGTGCTCGAAGATCTTCGGGATGTTCTCCTGGCCGATCACCTGGGCGCCCGCGGCGAGGAACTTCTCGTTGTTGCCGCTGTGGTCGGCGTGGTGGTGGGTGTCGACGACGATCTTGACCGGCAGCTTGGTGGTCTCGCCGATCAGGCGCATCAGATCGCCGTAATCCTTGTCGTTCAGGTTCTTGGTGTCCACCAGGAAGGCGCCGGCCTTGGTCACGCGCAGTTCGGAATTACCGCCGCCGCCGGTGATGAAATAAAGGTCCGGCTTGATCTTCTCGATCTTCATCGGCGGCGGCGGCGGGCGGCTGCCGGCGGCGCGGTTGCCGCCCGCGGGCGGCTGGGCCAGGGCCGCGCCCACGGCCAAAACGGCAATGGCGGCGGCTGTCGCCACGAGTTGGATCTTCATGATGCCTCCCTTGTCCCCATTTGGGATCGCCGCGGACTTCACGCCGCAGCGGCTAATTCGTTGATGCAGCAACACTACAGACGCCGCCGCCGCGGTCAACGATCCTAGAGCGCCGCTATGCCGTGGGCTTTCAGATAGTCGAGCAGGCGGTCGGCGTCGCCCTTGGCGTCGGCCAACGCCACATAGCCGTCCGGCCGCACCAGATAGAGGGCGTCCTGCTTGACCCCCGTCTTGCGCATCGCGGGCGTCCAGGGGATGCAGTGCAGGTCGAGCGCGCAGCTCTGGCAGGCCCGGGACAGCTCCGGGCTCGCCTCGCCATAGACATGCACCTGCCAATCGAGGGTCTTCAGCGGGGTGAAGTTGTCAGCTCCATTGGCGAGCTTGATCCAGGGCAGGCGGTCGCCGCCCCACACGTCCCCGGCCGCACCCTCCGACAGGGGCCCGCGGCGGTAGTTCACCACCATCTGCGACACGGTGCGGAAGGCGAAGCGGCGCACGGGCTCGAGCCCCGTCAGGGCGGGCGCGATCCTGGGCAGGAGTTGGGTGCGGATGCGCTCGGCGAGCTTGCCCTCGGCCGATGCCAGCGTGAAGGCGCGGTCGGTAGTCTGCACCAGGCGGCGGGCGAAGCCGATGCGCTCGGGCTCGTAGCTATCGAGCAGCGCGGGCGCCGCACGGCCCTTCAGCACCGCCGCCAGCTTCCACGACAGGTTCACCGCATCGCCGATGCCGGTGTTCATGCCCTGGCCGCCGGCCGGGCTGTGGATGTGGGCCGCGTCGCCGAGCAGGAAGGCCCGCCCCTTGCGGAAGTGGTTCGTGACCCGGTGATGCACATGGTAGGTCGAGAACCAGTTCACCTTGGACACCACGATCTTCATGTGGTCGATCGCCTGGTGCGAGACGTCTTCGAAGGCGAGGGTGTCCGGGTGCTGGGCCCGTTCGTCGCTGACCGCCCCCACCAGCCGCACATGGCCGTCGGCCTTCAGCGGGAACACCGCCAGGAAGTCGGCGGTGTCGAGGTCGATGTTGAGGTTGCCGTCCACCGGCTCGCCGGAGGCCTCGACGTCGGCCACATAGAACAGCTGGCTGTAGGTGCCGCCCGGGAAACCAGTGTCGAGCGTCTCGCGCACCTTGGAGCGGGCGCCATCGCAGCCGGCGATGTAGCGAGCCTCGCACATCTCCTCGACGCCCTCGGGATTGCGCAGGACGGCGCGCACGCAGTCGCCGTCGTCGGTGAAGCCCATCAGTTCGGTGTCGCGTTCGACCTTGACCCCCAGCTTGGTCAGCGCGCCTTCCAACAGGGCCTCATGCTCGTCCTGGGGGAAGATGAACATGTAGTCGTAGGGGCCGAGGCCGAGGCCGATCTCGTGCACATTCACCTGGGTGACCATCTTGCCGCCGACCCACAGGTTCACGGTCCCGACCTTGCGGCCCGCCTCGACCACCGCCTCGGCCAGGCCGATCTGGCGATAGAACTCCAGGGTGCGCGCCTGCACCGCCAGGGCGCGCGAGGTGGTCCCCGCGCGGGGCGCCTTGTCGACGATGCGCGGCTTGATCCCAAGCTTGGCCAGCCACAGGGCCAGAGCCAGGCCGGTGGGGCCGGCGCCCACGACGAGGACTTCAGTGTCCGAAGGGCTTTCGATCATGGCGGAGGTCGGGTCCGGTGGCTCGGGCGAGCCTAGGCCAGGCCGAGCCGGAGGGACAAGCCTGGGCGTCCGATTCTTCTTCTGGTTGAATCTTGTCCCCGGTGCAAAAGATCCGAAGCGCGGTCGCCGCAACGGCGCTACCCCTGTCCCAGGACGCACAGTGAGGTTTCGCATGAGCTCAGCAGCCGCCTGGCCCGACCGCCGCATCCTCGACCTGTTCGGCATCGCCCTGCCGATCGTCCAGGCCCCCATGGCCAATTCCTCGACGCCGGAGATGGCCCTGGCGGTCAGCCGCGCCGGGGGCCTCGGCTCGATCCCCTGCGCCGCCCTGACCGCTGACCAGGCGCGGGCCGCCGTGGCCCTGGTGCGGGCGGGGTCCAAGGGGCCGGTGAACCTGAATTTCTTCTGCCACCTGACGCCCGCGCCCGACCCGGCGCGGATGATGGGCTGGCGGGCCAAGCTCGCGCCCTATTATGTCGCGGAGGGGATCGACCCGGCCCCGCCCCCGCCTGCGGGCGGCCGGGCGCCGTTCGACGAGGCTTTCTGCCAGGTGGTCGAGGAGGTGAAGCCCGAGGTGGTCAGCTTCCATTTCGGCCTGCCGGGAGGCGCCCTGCTGAAGCGGGTCAAGGCGACCGGGGCCAAGGTGATCTCCAGCGCCACCACCGTGGCCGAGGCCGTGTGGCTGGAGAGGGGCGGCGCGGACGCGGTGATCGCCACCGGCTTCGAGGCCGGCGGGCATCGCGCTTCGTTCCTGACCCTGGACATGGCGAGCCAGCCGGGAACCTTCGCCCTGGTCCCCCAGGTGGCGAGTGCCGTGAAGGTCCCGGTGATCGCGGCCGGCGGCATCGCCGATGGGCGCGGGATCGCGGCGGCCTTCGCCCTGGGCGCCAGCGCAGTGCAGCTCGGCACCGCCTATCTGTTCTGCCCAGAGGTCATGATGTCGCCGGTGCAGCGCGCCCTCCTGGATCAGGCGAACGACGAGAATACCCAGGCGACCAACCTGTTCACTGGCCGGCCGGCGCGGGGCGTCAGCACCCGCCTGATGCGCGAGATCGGGCCGATGTCGGACAAGGCGCCCGCCTTCCCCGCCGCCGGCGGCGCCCTGGGCCCGCTGAAAGCCAAGGCCGAGGCGGACGGGCGCAACGACTTCACCTACCAGTGGGCCGGTCAGGCCGCGCGCCTGTCGCCCCGCCTGCCGGCGGAAGACCTGACCCGGACGCTCGCCGAAGACGCGCTGCGGCGGCTGGGCGCGCTCGCCGGAGTTTAGTTCGCCAGGGCGTGGCGGACTTCCACGATCAGGCGGTTCATGTCGAACGGCTTCTGCAGCAGGGGAGCTCCCTGCGCCTGGGCGGCCTCGGCGTCGGCATGACCGCTGGCGAACAGCACCTTGAGGCCGGGCGAGCGGCTCTTGAGCTGCGCCGCCAGGGTCAGGCCGTCGATGCCGCCGGGCAGGCCGATATCGGTGACCACCAGATCGATGTGACGGCCGCTGTCGGCGATGGCCATGGCCTCGCGGGCGTCGCGCGCTTCCACGCACTCGTAGCCGTGGTCGGCCAGGGCTTCGGTGATCAGCCCGGCGATCAGGCTCTCGTCCTCGACCAGCAGCACCGTCTCGCCGTGGCCGCGGGCAGGCTGGTCGTCCTGGATGGTCTGCTGCGGGTCGGCGAGCGGACGCGCGAGCCGCGGCAGCAGCAGCGCCACCTCGGTGCCCTCCCCGACCACGCTCCTGATCTGCACCGCCCCGCCC
Source organism: Caulobacteraceae bacterium (assembly GCA_036500495.1). Lineage (GTDB taxonomy): Bacteria > Pseudomonadota > Alphaproteobacteria > Caulobacterales > Caulobacteraceae > BOG-938. Next base: position 21,909 of record DASYBX010000093.1, on the reverse strand, counting down.
GACTGACGCACGAAGCCGTAGAGCATCGACAGGCCCAGGCCCGTGCCCTGTCCTACTGGCTTGGTGGTGAAGAAGGGCTCGAACACCCGCTCCAGCACATCAGGGGGCATACCCTCGCCCTGGTCCTCGACGCTGACCCGCACATAGTCGCCGGCGCCCGACGCGCCGAACGTGGCGGCCTCGCGGCGGTCGAGGGTGACGTTGCCGGCCGTCAGCCTCACCAGACCCCCGTTGGGCATGGCGTCGCGGGCGTTGATGATCAGGTTGAGCAGGGCGTTTTCCAGCTGGTGGCGATCGCACCAGGCCGGCCACAGGTCCTCCTCGCCCTCGAAATGGACGTCCACGGACGAACCCACGGTGGTGCGCAGCACCGGCCGCAGATCCTCGACCACGCCGGCCACGTCGACGGACTGGCGCGCCAGGGGCTGGCGACGGGAAAAGGCCAGCAGCCGCCGGGTCAGGGCCGCGGCGCGCTTGGACGCCACTAGGGCGTTGTCGGCGAACAGCTCGACGTCGGTGCGGCCGTCCGCAAGGCGGCGCTTGATCAGGTCGAGGTTGCCCATGATGGCCATGAGCAGGTTGTTGAAGTCGTGGGCGATGCCTCCGGTCAGGTGGCCCACCGCCTCCATCTTCTGAGCCTGGCGCAGGCTGGCCTCGATGCGGTTGCGCTCCTCGATCCCATCGCGCAATTGGCGGTTGGCGGTGGCCAACTCCTCGGTGCGCTCGGCGACCCTCTGCTCCAGCTCGTCGTTGGCCTTGCGCAGGCGCAGCAAGGCGGCCACGGCGGCGACCAATTCGCCCGGCTCCACGGGTTGGACCAGGTAGGCGTCGGCGCCCGCGCCCAGGCCTTTGATCTTGTCTGCGGTCGACACATAGGTCGCGGAAATCTGCAGGACCAGGGTCTGGGGATAGTCACGCTTGATGATCTCGCAGACCTGCAGGCCGCTCATGTCGGGCAGCTTGACGTCGAGCAGGGCCAGGGCGGGCCTCCGCGTCTCGACCAGGGCCAGGGCCTCGCCGCCGGAGCCGGCCTCGATCACGGTGTAGCCCGCCCGCGTCAGAGTGCGGGTCTTGGCGTAGCGGATGGCCTCGGTGTCGTCGACGACGAGAATGGCCGTATCCTCACCCTTGGCCGGACGCAGCGGATGGGTCATGCCCGTGGCTCCCGGATCAGGGCCGCCACGGTGTCGCGGGAGAGCTGGTCCTTGGACAGGACGAAGTCCGCCCGGCCGAGGCGCGCATGATCGCGCTGGTCGATCAGAGCCGAGGTCGAGACGATCACCTTCACGTCCTGGGCCGCAGGATCGGCCGCGAGTTCCCTGAGCACCTGGAAGCCATCCATCCTCGGCATGTGCAGATCCAGGAACACAACGCTCGGATGCTCCGATTGGATCAGCTGCAGTGCTTCCTCGCCGTTCTCAGCCTCCACCACCTGATGCGAAGGGCCGATCATCTGGCGCAGGGCGTAGCGGAAGCTCTCCTCGTCGTCGATCACCAGCACCCGCCGCGGAGGAACCTCGGACGGACGGCGGTCGAAGGGCAGGCACAGGACGAAGGTCGAGCCCCGCCCCGCCTTGCTGTCCACCGCCAGCGTTCCGCCCATCAACTCGGCCAACTTGCGCGACAGGGGCAGGCCGAGGCCGGTGCCCTTGGCCTTGCCCTGCAGGGGGCTCGCCACCTGCTCGAACTCCTGGAAGATGCGCTCGTGATCGGCGGGCGGGATGCCGACGCCGGTGTCCTGGACCTGGAACAGCACCTTGTCGCCCTCCGGCGCCAGGCGCGCCGACACCCTGACCTCGCCCGCCTCGGTGAACTTCAGGGCGTTGGAGATCAGGTTGCGCAGGATCTGGATGAGCTTGCCTTCGTCGGTGTGCAGGGAGGGCAGGCCGGAAGGATCCTCGAATACCAGGTCGGCGCCGGCGGCGGCCTGGAGGGGCTTCATCACCCCGCGCAGCCCGGCGAACAGCTCTACCACCTCGAACTCGACCACCCGCACCTCGGTCTTGCCGGCCTCGACCTTGGCGATGTCGAGCAGGTCGTTGACCAGCTCGGTCAGGCTCTCTGCGGACTTGCGGATATAGCCCACCTGGCGAACCTGCTCGGCGCCGAGCTCTCCGTCGACTCGGTCGAGCAACAGGCGCGAGAGGGCCAGGATGGAGTTCAGGGGCGTGCGGAACTCATGGCTGACGTGGGACAGGAAGCGCGACTTGGCCTCGCTGGCCGCCTTCAGCTTCTGGGCGGTGTCGTCGAGCTCGGCGTAGAGCGCCACCACGCCGCGGTTGGTGTCCTCCAACTCGACGTTGAGCTTGGCCAGCTCGGACTGGCGCGCGCTGAGCTCGTCCTGGCGGGACTGCAGCTCTTCGAGGCTGGCCATCAGGGCCTGGTTGGCGGCCTGCAGCTCTTCTGGCCCGTCAGGCGTCTCGCGCTGGCGAAGCTGGTCGGCGATGGCCTTCAGCTGCTTGGGCGTGACGCGCTGGGCCTTGTGCGGCAGGATCTTGCCCAGAGTCACTGTGACCCCCTCGCCAGGGACGCTCTCCACCGCGAACCGGTCCATCAGCCGGCGAGCGCCGATAAGGCCGAGGCCCATGCCTGTGGGCGAGACGTACCGGCCGGAAAGCACCTCCTCGACGTCGGAGATGCCCGGCCCCTTGTCGGCGATCTCGGCCACGAACGTCTGGTGGCCGTTGTCGTCGAGCCGGAAGGCGATGCGGCCGCCGCCGCCGTAGCTGTGGGCGTTGCGGGCGATCTCGGACACGGCCGTGGCGATGCGGGTCTGGTCCTGCCGCTCGAAGCCGAGCAGTTCGGCGATCAGCCGCGCCCTCTGGCGCGCCGCCACGACGTCGGCTTCGCTGCGAATGGCGATGGTGAGGATGCCGAAGGCGTGGGTCTGGGCCATGGAATTCACCCCCGGAACGCCAGCACCGTGACGTCGTCGCGGCCGCGGTTGAAATCGCGGTATAGCACGCTGGCGATCAGCGCCGGATCGCTGGCGGTCAGGCCGGGATATCTGTCGAAGGTCCAGCTGGTGCCCAACCCGTCGGAGTGCAGCACCAGCACGGCGGGGCCCGTCACTGGATAGTCGAACGCCTGGAAGCGCCTGGCGATGTGCCCGAGGGTGCCGTTGTGCGAGATCATCCGACGGCCCGTGGCGCCCGAGGCGACCACGCCGGCCACATTGCCCACCCCGGCAAACTCGACGCGGTCGGCATGCAAGCGGGCCAGCGACACCGCCGCGCCCCGGGTGGGGCGCAGGGCGCCGTGGAGGTGGTCGAGCACCTCGGTCAGCGGCTTGATCCCGTGCTTGTCGAAGGCCTCCAGCGCCGCCAGGGAGGCCTCGTGCGCGAACAGCCCGTGGCCGAGGCCGTCAACGGTGATCAGGGTCGGCACGCCATCGTCGATGCGCACGCGCCAGGCGTCGCCGCACAGGGTCTCGCCCGGATAGGGTATGCAGACCGCGGCCCAGGCGGGCGCCGGCGAGGGAGCGCGGCCGGCGGTCAGCCGCGCCAGGACCGCCGCGCCCTGGCCTGGCCGGCTGTAGACCTCGAAGGTCTCGGCCTGACGCCGCGCCGCGCCCAGGCCCTCGCCCCGGGTGCCGCCGGTGGAGTAGCCGTCGGTCATGCAGGCTTCGACGTCGGCCATGCCCGGCCCCTTGTCGAGGGCCAGGATCTGCAGGCCTTGGGCGCGGTCGATCAGGATCTCGCCGCCAGCCGCATGCTTGAGCAGGTTGGTGCCGAGTTCGGTGGCCACGATCGCGGCGCGCCCCACGTCCGCCTCGTCGAACCCCTCCCGCATCGCCGCCGACTCGGCCTGGCGGCGCGCTTCGGCCACATGGGTCTGGTCGCGCACCTCGACCTGGACGGTGGTCACTTCCATCGGGAGATGATCACGCGGGTGCCTTCGCCGACCTTGGAATGGATTTCGAAGGTCTCCGACAGGCGCCGCGCGCCGGACAGACCGAGGCCCAGGCCCTTGCCGCTGGTCCAGCCATCCTTCAGCGCCAAGTCGAGATCCGGGATGCCGGGGCCCTTGTCCTCGAAGCTCAGGCGCAGGCCCTTGCGGCGGCCGTCGTCCAGCGCCTCGACCAGGCATTCGCCGCCGCCGCCGTACTCCAGGGTGTTGCGCGCCAGTTCGCTGGCCGCGGTGACGATCTTGGTCTGATCCACCAGGGACAAGCCCACCTCGACCGCCCGCGCCCGCACCTCCTGCCGCACGCGCACGACATCGTCCGAGACCCGGATCTGGAGGGTGTCAGCCCTCGTCGTCAGCATCCGCCAGCTCGCCCCCGCCTTGCTCCTCGGCCACGGCCGCCTGGATGAGCTCCATCCCGCGCTCGACATTGAGCGCCGTGCGCACGCCGTTCAGCGACAGGCCGAGCTCTACCAGGGTGATGGCCACCGCCGGGCGCATGCCGACCACCACCGTCTCGGCATCCAGCACGCGCGACACGGCGGCGATGTTGTCGAGCATCCGGCCGATGAAGCTGTCGACGATCTCCAGCGCCGAAATATCGATCAACACGCCCTTCGCGTTGGTGGCCACGATGCGGTTCGTCAGGTCCTCTTCCAGGGCCACCGCCAGCCGGTCGTGCATGTCGACCTGGATGGTGACGATCAGCGCCCGTCCAAGCTTGAGGATGGGAATCCGTTCCATGATCCCGCTTTCCTCAGGCCTTGGAGGCAGCGGTATAGGCGATGGAGGCCTTGTCTGAGACCACCTTGCGCCCGGTGCGGCGCAGGGCCAGCGCGAAGGCGTCGGCCAGGGAAGCCTTTGACACCACGTTCAGCTCCACGCCCAGGTGCACCATGGTCTGGGCGATCTGCGGGCGGATGCCGCTGATGATGCAGTCCGCCCCCATCAGGCGGGCGGCCGAGATGGTCTTGAGCAGATGCTGGGCCACCAGGGTGTCGACGGTGGGGACGCCGGTGATGTCGATGATGGCGATGTCGGAGCCGGTGTCGACGATCGACTGCAAAAGGTTCTCCATCACCACCTGGGTGCGGGCGGAATCCAGCGTGCCGATCAGCGGCAGGGCCAGGACCCCTTCCCACAGCTTGACCACGGGCGTGGACAGCTCGGCGATCTCGTCCTGCTGGCGGCGGATCACCTCCTCGCGGCTCTTCTGGTAGACCTCGGTGGTGTACAGGCCCAGGCGGTCGAGCGTGGCGCTGAGGGCCCAGGAGTCGTCGGCCAGGCTCTCCGGATCGGCGGAGTGGAACGCGCGCACTCGCTGGAACAGGGGTTCCTTGAGCGAGAACACGAAACGGGCCGTGTCGGAGGGGCTGAAGCCCTGCATGGCGCGCGAGCGCGACACCTCGTTCAGAATCTGGCGCGCGCGGGCGTATCCGGGCCCTTCGGTATCCATCCCCGAACCGGCCACGCCCTCGGCGTAGGCCGACAGGAATTCCCGGCACTGCACCCTGAGCTCGGCCTCTGAGATGCGCCCTGCCCCGACCTGGCCAACCGACTTCTGCAGCGCCAGCCATTGCTCGAGGATGGCGTCCTCGTCCTTGCGGACGATCTCAGGCAGTCTCAGGTCTCGCGCCACCGGCAGCTCCCGCTTTTGGTCCGAGAGCGTGTGTGGGCTGCGACCTTTGCCGCAACGCTCCCCCGAACTGCCCGGAATGCCCGGCGGTCAAGCCGGTTCCCGGGTGCACGCACTAATTTTTCTCCGACGGCGGAGCGGTGGCCGGCGCGTCTTCCCAACCGCCGCCCAGGGCTTTGAACAGGGCGATCTGATCGGCCACCATGGCTTCGTCGGAAGCTGCGAGCGTCGCGTCAGCCGAGACCAGGGTGCGCTGGGCGTCCAGCACGTCGAGGAAGCTGGCCCCCCCGGCCTGGAAGCGCACCTGGGCCAGGCGCAGGGCCTCGGCGCTCTGGTCGCGGGCGGTCTGCAGGGCGGAATGCCGGTCGAGCTCCGTGCCGTAGCCCGAGAGCGCCTGTTCGGTCTCCTTCAGGGCGTTCAGCACCTGGCCATTGAAGTTGGCGAGAGCCCCGGAGGCCGCGGCCTTGGCCTGCTGGATCTGGGCGTTGGCCACCAGGGTGTTGGGAAAGGTCCAGCTGATCAGGGGCCCGACGCCGAACGACGCATTCCTGTATTGACCGAGGCCGCCCAGCGTGGAGGCCGCGCTCGAGAGCGCGCCGCCGAGCGTTATGGTGGGATAGAGACCGGCGGTGGCCACGCCGATGCGGGCGGTGGCGGCGGCGAGATTGCGCTCGGCTTCGCGCACGTCCGGCCGGCGGCGCAGCATGGCCGCCCCGTCACCGACGGGAATCGGCTGGTTCAGGCGCGGCGGGGCGCGGCAAGCGTCGGCCTCGGCGATCAGGGTCTCGGGAGTCTGGCCCGTCAGCACCGCCAGCTGGAACAGGGCCGAGCGGCGCAGGCCCTCGGCCACGGGGACCTCGGCGCGGGTCTGGGCCAGGAGCGTCGCCTGGCGGGCCACGTCGAAATCCGACAGGCCGCCGGCGTCGCGCTGGCGCACGGTGATGTCATAGCCCTGCTGCACCACGTCGAGCGAGCGGCGGGCCACGTCCAGCGCCTCGCCGTAGGCGCAGGCGTCGGCATAGGCGCGGGCGGTCTCGGCGGCGACGGTGATGGCCACGGTGTCGCGCACCGCCTCGGCCGCCTGGGCGCCCGCCCGCGCCTGCTCCACCGTGCGGCGCACCCGGCCGAACAGATCGACCTCGTAGGAGACGTCGAGCCCGGCGGCGAAGGTCCAGATATCCGGCGCGCGCTTGCCCTGGGCCGCCGCCGCCGCATCGGCGAATGCCGTGCGGCCGTACTGGTCGCCGGCGGTGATGGCAGTGGACGGGAAATAGCCGGCGTGGGCTTGATTCAACAGGGCGCGGGCCTGGCCGAGGTTGGCCACGGCCTGCTGCAGGTCGGTGTTGTGCACCAGGGCGCCTTGCACCAGCCGGTCGAGCGTCGGGTCGTTGTAGAGCCGCCACCACTGCGAGGTCGCGGGCGCCGCGGCCACCGCGGGGCCGGCGGCGGCGAAGGCGCCGGTATCGAGCCCGGCCGCCTTGGGCTTCTCGTAGTTCGGTCCGACGGCGCAGCCGGCGAGCCCCGCGGCCGCGAGGCTCGCACCGATGATGACGGGGGTCAGGAGACGCTTCATGCCTCGGCCTCCACCTCGTCGGCCGAATGCGGGCGTCCGCCGGTGGTCGGCGTCTGCGGCGGTGGCCTGGAGGGCTGGGGCAGGTGGTCGGAGATGTTGCGGCAGACCACGTAGAATACCGGGGTGAAGATCAGGCCGAAGCCGGTCACCCCGATCATGCCCGCGAACACCGTGGTGCCGAGCGCCTGGCGCAGCTCGGCGCCGGCTCCGGAGGCGAACACCAGGGGCGCAACGCCCAGGATGAAGGCGAAGGAGGTCATCAGGATCGGGCGCAGGCGCACGCGGGCGGCGTCGATCGCGGCCTCCCAGCGGCCCATGCCCTTCTCCAGTTCGTTCTGGCGGGCGAACTCGATGATCAGGATGGCGTTCTTGGCGGCCAAGCCGATCAGCACGATGAAGCCGATCTGCACCAGGATGTTGTTCTCGATGCCGCGCAGATTGATGCCCGCGGTGGCGCCGAGCAGGCACATCGGCACGATCAGGATCACGGCCAGAGGCAGGGTGATGCTCTCGTACAAAGCCGCCAGCAGCAGGAACACGAACACCACCGCCAAGACGAACACCACCGCCGAGGAATTGCCGGCCAGCTGCTGCTGGTAGGCCAGCTCGGTCCATTCCCAACTGAAGCCCTCGGGCAGCACCTTCTGGGCGGCGTCCTGCATGGCCTTCAGCGCCTCGCCGGACGAGTGCCCGGGAGCCGGATCGCCCTGAACCTCGGCGCCGGGGAACAGGTTGTAGCGCAGGGCGCGGTAAGGGCCCTGGATGCGCTGGATGTTGAGCACGGCGCCCAGTGGCGTCATGTTCCCGTTGTCCGCCCGGGTCTGCAGCTGGGTGATCGAAGCCGGGTCCTGGCGGAACGGCGCGTCGGCCTGAGCCGTGACCTGGAAGGTGTGACCCACCAGGTTGAAGTCCGAGACATAGCTGCCGCCGAGATAGGTCTGCAGGGTGTCGAACACCCGGCTGTCGGGCACGCCCAGGTATTCTGCCTTGTCGCGGTCGATGTCGGCAAAGATGCGCGGCGTGCGGTTGTTGAAGGTGACGAAGGCGTTGGTCACCACGCCGCTCTTGGTCGCCTCGGCGGCCACGGCCCGGGCCGCCTGCTCCAGGGCGACCAGGCCTTTGCCGCCCCGGTCCTCGACGATCATCTTGAAGCCGCCGGCGGTGCCGATGCCGCGCACCGCGGGCTGCTGGATCACCCGCACGTCGGCGCCGACGATGTCCTTGGCGGTGCGCTTCCGCACCGCGTCCATGATCGAATAGAGATCCTGGTTCTTCTTGCCTAGGCGTTGGGCGAAATCCTTCTCGACGGCGAAGATCTGGATGGAGTTGGACGCCAGGGTGTTGCTCGTGGCGTCGGCGCCGACGATGACCACGTTGGCGAAGATGCCGGGCGTCTCGGTGAGGTCCTTGCGCAGCTGCTGGGCCAGAACGTCGGTGCGTTCCAGAGAGGTCCCGGGCGGCAGGGTGGCCGAGACGATGAAGTTGCCCTGGTCGACCGCCGGGATGAAGCCCCCCGGGGTGGCCATCAGGCGCCACCCGGTCAGGGCCAGGAACGCCACATAGACCACCAGCACCAGGCCGGCGGCGCCCAGCAGCCAGCGGGTGAGGCCGGCGTAGCGGTCGCTGAGTTGGTCGAAGCGGTGGTTGAAGCCCTCGCCGAAGCGGGCAAGCGCCGCACCGATGCCCTTGCCCCTGGCGGCCTGATGGTCGTGCGGCTTCAGGATCAGGGCGGCGACGGCCGGCGACAGGGTCAGGGACACCAGCAGCGAGAACACCGTGGCCGAGGCGATGGTCAGGGCGAACTGGCGGTAGAACTGGCCGGTGATGCCGGTGACGAAGGCCGCCGGGATGAACACCGAGCCCAGCACCAGGGCGATGGCCACCAGGGCGCCGCCCACCTCGTCCATGGTCACGTGCGCCGCTTCGCGCGGGGTCATGCCGGCGCGCAGGTGCCGCTCGACGTTCTCCACCACCACGATGGCGTCGTCGACCACGATGCCGATGGCCAGCACCAGGCCGAACAGGGTCAGGTTGTTCACCGAGAAGCCGAAGGCCTTCATCACCGCGAAGGTGCCAATCAGGGAGATCGGGATGGCCAGGATCGGGATGATCGACGCCCGCCAGCTCTGCAGGAAGACGATGATCACGAACACCACCAGCAGGAGGGCGATGAACAGCGTCTTCTGCACCTCGTCGACCGAGGCGCGGATGTAGTTGGTGGGGTTGTAGGTGATCGCGTAGGCGATGCCCGGCGGGAAGTCCTTCTTCAGCTCCTCCATGGTGCGGATGATCTCGTCCGCGGTCTGCAGGGCGTTGCCCCCGGGCAGTTGCAGGATGCCGACGTTCACCGCCGGTATGGCGTCCCAGTAGGCGCTGGAGGTGTAGTCCTGGGCGCCCATCTCCACCCGGGCGATGTCGCTGATGCGGGTGATCGCGCCGCCAGGCACGCGCTTGACGATGATGTTGGCGAACTGGCTCGGCAGGCTCAGGCGGCCAAGCGCCTGGATGTTGAGCTGGTAGGCCGCGCCGCCGCCGGAGCCGAAGGGCGGCGAACCCACCGTGCCGCCGGCGACCTGGGTGTTGTGCGAGGCGATGGCGCTGGTGATGTCCTCCACCGTGATGCCGCGCGCGGCCGCCCGGTCCGGGTCGATCCAGATGCGCATGGCGTAGTCGCGCGCGCCGCGCAGGTTGATGTCGCCCACCCCCTCGATGCGGAGCAGGCGGTCCTTGACCTCGAGGGCGGCGTAGTTGGCGACGTAGGCGTAGGTCTTGCTCTTGTCCGGCGAGTACATCTGCACCGCCAGCATGAAGTCCGGCGAGGCCTTGCGCACGGTCACGCCGATGTCGCGCACCTGTTCGGGCAGGCGCGGCTCGGCCACGGCCACCCGGTTCTGCACCAGCACCTGGGCCTTATCCAGGTCGGTGCCGAGCTTGAAGGTGATGGTGATCGAGACCTGGCCGTTCCCGGTCGACTGGGAGGACATGTAGAGCATGTCCTCGACGCCATTGACCTGCTGCTCGATGGGCGTGGCCACGGTGTCGGCCATGGTCTCGGCCGAGGCGCCGGGATAGGTGGCGCTGATCACCACCGTGGGCGGGGCCACCGGGGGATACTGCGACACCGGCAGGGTCGGATAGGCGATGATCCCCAGCAGGGTGATCAGGATCGAGACCACTGCCGCGAAGACGGGCCGGTCGACGAAGAAGTGGGCGATCTTCACCGGGACCTACCGGGCCAGGTCGGTGACGGTGGCCGAGGCCGACGGAGTCGGCCGGGCCGCAAGGTCGTTCTCCGCGGCGGCCGGCGTCCGCATCTTGATCTCGCCCTGGGTCCCCTTGGCCTTGTCGCCCGGCTTCACCCGCGTCAGGCCGTCGATCAACACCACATCGGTGGCCTTGAGGCCCGACTTGATCACGCGCAAGCCGTCGATCACCGGGCCGGGGATGATCTGCCGCTCCTGCACCTTGCCGTCTGCGCCCAGCACATAGACCATCTGCACGGTCTGGTCGGTCTGCACCGCCTTGTCCGGCACCAGCAGGGCGGAATAGGGGGCCGATCCCAACAGGCGCAGATGGCCGAACATGCCCGGGGTCAGGAAGGCGCCGGGATTGTCGACCACGGCGCGGCCGCGGATGGTGCCCGTGCCCGAACTCATGGCGTTGTCGACGAAGTCCATGCGACCCTTCCAGCGGTACTCGGACTCGTCCTGCAGGCGGATCAGCACGGGGTTGGAGGCCAGGCGGGAAGACTTGCGCCCACCCTCGCGATTGTCTCGCTGGTACTTCAGGTAGAGGGCCTCCGAACCGTCGAAGGTGAAGCGGATCGGGTCGAGGCTGACCAGGGTGGTCAGGACGGTGCTGTCGGCGTTGACCAGGTTGCCCACCGCCACCCGGCGATCGGACACCCGGCCCGCCAGCGGGGCCGTGACCTTGGTGAAGCCGAGGTTCAGGGCGGCATTGCGCACGTTGGCCTGCGCGGCCGCCAGATCGGCCGTGGCCTGGCGCTCGGTCGCCTGGCGATTGTCCTGCTCTTCCTGGCTGATGGCGCGGGCGGCCAGCAGGGCCTTGCCGCGCTCGAGCGCGGTGCGGCTGTTCTGCACCGTGGCCTCGGCCCGCTGCGCCTGGGCCTTGGCCTGGTCGAGAGTCGCCTCGTAGGGCCGCGGGTCGATCTCGAACAGCACCTGGCCTTTCTTGACCAGTTCGCCATCCTTGAAGGCGATGCGGGTGAGGTAGCCGGACACGCGCGGGCGCACGTCCACCTGGTCCACCGCCTCGAAGCGGCCGACGAAGTCGTCCCAGTCCACCACGTCCTTCTGCAGGGGCTGAGAGACCGTCACCACAGGGACGGCCGCGGTCGGCTTGGGCTTCTGGCCGCAGGCGGCGAGCGCCAGGAGGGCAAGCAATGCGAGCCGAGCCGGTTTACAGATCATGGGCGCCAGACCTTGCAACCGCCGCGGGTCCGGTTCGCCCGGCGCGGCACTGAGCAACACCTAAAGGCAGAGTTGCGACATCAACTTGTAGCTTGCCGCCGGCCCCACCCGTCAATGTACAGTTTCCCGAATGTCGGGATTCGATGCGGAGCTTTGCCGCCATACCAAGAAAATCGCCACAGTTTTTGTGGCTGACGACGCCTACCCCTACCTTCATGCGGCGGGCCGCTCGGCGACCATGAACGATATTCATAGTTTGCGTTGCCTCAGGCAGCACGGGCGCAGTTTGCGTCGATGCCAGCGCCTTTGGCTACTCGGGTGAGGGCGGTCAGAGGAAATTATTCGGCCAGATCATGGTCCGCCACATGTGGGCGGTCGGCGAGCCGTCGAAACCCAGCCCCTCGTCCGGTTGCTTGAAGTTGCGGCCGATCACGTCCTCGAACATCTCCGGGTCGATCGGCTCGGACTTCTCGAAGAAGTAGATGTCGTAGAGGGTGATCAGGCGCGAGCTCATGTACCAGCGGTGGGCCCGGGCGTCCGCGTGCTCCTTCTGGATGTATTCCGGCGGTACATAGTCCGGGCCGAAGAAGCGGTGGTAGCTCTCGGGGTAGGCGTAGCCCACGGATTCATCGGCGAAGTAGCGCAGCGCCTGGTGCTTCTGCACCGCCCAGGCCACCTCCTCGGACACGTAGGGCGCGATCATCTGGGCGCCCCAGTAGCCGTGATCGGCGCGGATCAGGCAGCCGTTGGAGATGTCGTGCAGCAGGCAGGCGATGACGATCTTCTCCTCGTGGCCCTCGTCGAGCGCGCGCTTGGCGCTGGTCAGCAGGTGGTTGAAGGTCAGGTCGCCAAAGCGCAGGCGGAAGAAGTCGAGCAGCTTGGGCGCCTTGGGCATGAGCGGCAGGGCCGGGTTGTCGCCCATCATGAACACCGCGTCCGGTCCCATCTGGGCCAGGAGCGGCTTCTCCAGGTCGGGCTGGCCGGTGCCGATCCAACCCACAGGCTGGGGCGCGATCATCCGGCGGCGGCCGGCCTGGGGATAGTCGTGGTCGGGCTCGGCCGCGACAGGGGCGGCGGTCTTGGGGGGGAAGGCGCTGTCGTCGCTCATGGTCACATCCTAGCACGCTGGTCGACCTAGAATACTGATCCTTCATCAGCATTTCAGCTCTCCTGTCACGCTATCGCCTGGCGGCCCCTCGAGCACCGGTTGCCGGATCACGGCTTTCGGGATTAGCTCGCGCCAAGGGCCGCGCAACGGCCCACGGGAGGATGTGATGGGCGTGACCAGGAAGGGGCTCTTGATGGCCGGGATCATCGGCGCCATGGCGGCCGGAACCGCTTTCGCCCAACCGCCGCCGGACGTGGCCGCCAAGATCGCCGCCATCGGCCGCAAGGTCGATCCGCCCGCCACCGCGAAGATCTACGCACCGCTGCAGAAGACGATGCCCCAGCCGGGCATGAAGGCGGAGCGCGACATCGCCTACGGCCCCGGACCCAAGGACAAGCTCGACCTGTTCACGCCCGAGGCGAAAGGCAAGGCGCGGCCGATCCTGATCTTCGTGCACGGCGGCGCCTTCGTCGGCGGCGACAAGAACAAGGCGCCGGACGGATCGCCCAGCCCCTTCTACGACAACATGATGATCTGGGCGGTGAACCACGGCCTGGTCGGCGTGAACATGAACTACGAACTGGCCCCCAAGGCCCAGTATCCGACTGTCCAGCGGGATATCGCCGAGGTGGTGGCCTGGGCGCGCAAGAACGCGGCGTCGTGGGGGGGCGATCCGAACCGCATCGTCGTGTGGGGCCACTCGGCGGGCGCGTCCCATGTGGGCAGCTTCGTCGCCCACCCGGAAACCTACGCCGACATCGCCGGGGCCAAGGCGCCGGTGCAGGGCGCGGTCATGACCTCGGGCTCCTACGACCTCGCCAACGGCCGCGACCATCCCTACTACGGCCCCGCCACCGGCCTAGCCGAACGCTCCTCGACCGAAGGCCTGCTCGAGTCCAAGGTCCCGCTGGTGGTCGCCCACGCCGAACTCGACCCGGAAGGCATGGTCGTCGCCGCCCAGAAGCTGGACGCGGACCTGACCAAGGCCGGCCGCGACCACCAGGCCCTGACCGCGGCCAAGCACGGCCACATGTCGGAGAGCTATTCGGTGGGCACGGCGGACGAGTCGGTGTCCGGCCCGGTGCTCGCCTTCATTCAGAGGGTGACGAAGTAGCAGACGCCTTGTTCGCGCCCTAGCCTGGCGACCAGTCGAGCGGGCCCCTAGACCTCCCGGTCGGGCAGGGGCACCCAGGCGAACGCGACCTCGCCGTTCGCCTCGACCTCGCCCGAGGCCAACTGTCGGACCCAGCCGCCATTGCGGCAGCGGGAGACGGAGACGCTGACCTCGCTGGTCAAGGGCGACCGGAAGGCCACCACGATCGCCGAACCATCCCTGGGGGCCAGATCAATCGGCTTCCAACTCATCGACGTCTCCTCGCGGCGCGACCGGACCGCAACCAACCTCAGGATGGAACCCCAAGGCGCCCGGTCTTGATCCGCCGCCTGCTCTACTCCAGCGCCATTAGGCCCCGGCGCCAAGTCCTATCGCAACAGGCGAGTAGGACCTGGCGCCGGAAACCTGCGCCGTCAGGCTTTCCAGAAGGCTCAGGGCTTCTGGAACACCATGATGAAGCGGTCGGTCTTGCCGCGGATGTCGGCTTCCGCGTTCTGGGTGGCGTGGTTGTCGGCGGGGTTGGCCAGGATGTCGGAGGTGCGCACCAGCTTGAAGCCGGCGGCGGTCACCTCCTGCTGCACGACGGTGGGCTCGATGCGGTGCAGGGTGCCGGTCACCGTGGCGCCGGCGCCCTTGGCGGCCGCGTGATCCTCGACCAGGAAGATGCCGCCCGGCTTCAGCACGTTGAACATTGCCTTGTTGAAGGCGGCCATGTCGGTGCGGTTGTGGAAGTCGTGGTAGTTGTCGGTGGTCCAGACCATGTCGACCTTCTCCGGCACGTTGGCCATCTTGGTCATGTCGTCGGTCACGATCTGCAGGTTGGGGTTCGCGGCCTGGATCGGCTGCAGCCGCGTGGCGGCTCCCGGAGGGGCGGCGCCGACGATGGCGAACACCTTGCCCTTGGGCCCGACGGCCTTGGCCAGGATGCGGGTGTAGTAGCCGCCGCCGGAGCCGAGTTCGACCACGGAGTCGCCGGGCTTCACGCCCGCCACGGCCAGCACCTCGGCGGGCTTGCGGTTGCCGTCGCGCGCCTTGTCGGCGTCCGGACGGCCGGCGTCGGCAACGGCGGCAGTCACCGCGGCGGAGGGCTTGGGGTCGTGGACGTTGGTCTGGGCCTGGGCGGCCACCGCAAGGGCTGCGGCCGCTATGCTGACGGCGAGAAGGGTCTTGAACTGGGCCACGGGCGGCCTCCTTGAATTGGTTTCCTCCTGCGGCCGACGCAGGCCGGCGCAGCCCATCCTCGGGGCCGACGCGGGCGAGACCATGGCATGACCTTTCAACTTACGAAATCGGTTTTAGCCGGGCTATAAGCGCTCCGCTTTCCCCAGATTTTCCGTAAACGGAGCCGCCATGTCGCTGTCCATGTTCGAAGTCTCGACCCCCGTCCTGCTTCAGGGCCTCAAGGGCCTGAGGAGCGTACTGGCCAAGGCCGAAGCCCATGCCGAAGCCAGGAAGATCGACCCCAACGCCCTGCTGCAGGCGCGGCTCTATCCCGACATGTTCCCCATGATGCGCCAGGTGCAGATCGCCACCGACTTCGCCAAGGGCGCGGCTGGCCGGCTGGCGGACGCCGATCTGCCGGTGTTCGAGGACGTCGAGACCAGCTTCGCTGACCTGAAGGCGCGGGTGGACAAGGCGATCGCTTTCATCGATGGCCTCGACCCGGCCGCCTTCGAAGGCTCGGACGCGCGCGAGGTCAGCCTGAAGCGCCGCGGCGAGACCGTCACCTTCACCGGCAAGGACTACCTGCTGCACCAGGCCCTGCCGAACTTCTGGTTCCACGTCACCACCGCCTACGCGATCCTGCGCCACAACGGCGTGGAGGTCGGCAAGCCGGACTTCATGGCGGCCGGTTGAGGCCACACGGCGCCTGGAGCGCGTTGGGCTTCAGGGCTGGTAGCGGCTGGGCGGCATCCCGCTCAGCCGCTTGAACATGGTGGCGAAGGCGGCCGGGCTGTCGTAGCCGAGGTCCAGCGCGATGGCGGTCACCGGCTCGCCCGCCGCCAGACGCGGCAGGGCGCAGACCATGCAGGCCTGCTGGCGCCATTCGGCGAAGCTCATCCCCGTCTCGCGGCGGAACGCGCGGGTGAAGGCCCGCCGGCTGAGGCCCACGGCCTCGCTCCAGTCGTCGATGGTGTCGTGGGCGCTCGGCCGCTCCAGGAAGGCGTGGCAGCGGGCCGCCAGAGCCGGGCTCTTGGGGAAGGGCGCCGACAGCGGCACCACGGGCGCTTGGGCCAGTTCGGCCACCAGCAGGCGCATGACCAGCCCGTCGCGTCCCTCCTGGTCATATTCGGCGGGCACATGGGCCGCGGCCACCAGCAACTGACGCAGTAGAGACGAGACGCCGACCACGCGGCAATGATCGCCGAAATCCGGCGAGGCGGCCGGGTCGATCAGCACGCTGCGGGTCGAGGTCTGGCCCACCATGCGCACCGAATGCGGCACTCCGGCGGGAATCCATACGCCCCGCTCAGGCGGCGCGGTCCAGGCGCCCTGGGGCGTGGACACGGCCACCACCCCCTTCTCGGCATAGAGCAGCTGGTTGCGCAGGTGGTGGTGCCGGTCGAGCTCGAAGGAGGCGGGGTAGTCGTGGCCGATGGCCAGCACCGGGCGCGGCGTGGTCTCGTCGTGGTCGAAGATCCGGCTGGCGTCGACAGTGCTCATCACGCCCTCGAGTAGCCGCCAAGCGATAGGGCGAAGAAATGCCGCCCTCAACTAGCCGCCAGGTGACAGGGCAAACATAGTGTCCCACTCGCAAAACTGAATGACCCATACTGGAATGCGGGCCGCGCGCAACGGGTTTAAAGGCCACGCCAGTTCTGGAGACACCCGATGAGCGACCAGGTCCTCGAAGCCGAAACCTCGCCCTCGCCGACCAAGCCGGCGAAAGGCGGCGGCGAAACCGTATTCGGGATCATCGCGGCCATCGCCGTGTGCCATGGCCTGAACGACATGATGCAATCGCTGCTGCCGGCCATCTATCCTGAGTTCAAGGCCAACTTCGGCCTGACCTTCGGCCAGATCGGCCTGGTGACCCTGTGCTATCAGATCACCGCCTCGATCCTGCAGCCCCTGATCGGCTACTACGCCGACAAGCGGCCCACGCCCATGGCGCTGCCGGGCGGCGCCCTGTTCTCCCTGACCGGGCTGGCGATCCTGTCGTTCGCCCACAGCTACGGGGTGATCCTGGTGGGCGCCTGCGTGCTGGGCATGGGCTCGGCGGTATTCCATCCGGAATCCTCGCGCGTCGCCCGCATGGCGGCGGGCCCGCGGCCGGGTTTCGCCCAGGCCATGTTCCAGGTGGGCGGCAACTTCGGCTCGGCGATCGGCCCCCTGGCGGCGGCGATCTTCGTGGTGCGCTATGGCCAGCCGAGCCTGCGCGTCTTCGCCCTGCTGGCCCTGATCTCGGTCACCATCCTGTGGAACGTGGGCGTCTGGTACAAGCATCACGGTCTGGCGCGGCTCAAGGCCGGGGCCAAGGCGCGGGGCGCTCACCCTCCCCTGCCCAAGGGCAAGGCGGCCAAGGGCCTGGCGATCCTGGTGGCGCTGATCTTCTCCAAGTTCGTCTACCTGGCCTCGATCACCAGCTACTTCACCTTCTACCTGATCCACCAGTTCGGGGCCTCGGTGCAGACGGCCCAGTTGCACCTGTTCCTATTCCTGGCGGCGGTGGCGGTCGGCACCGTTCTCGGCGGCCCGCTCGGTGACCGGCTCGGGCGCAAGACGGTGATCTGGTTCTCGATCCTGGGCGCCCTGCCCTTCACCCTGATGCTGCCCCACGTGGACCTGTTCTGGACCGCGCCCCTGGCGATCGTGATCGGGCTCATCCTGGCCTCGGCCTTCCCCGCCATCGTGGTGTTCGCCCAGGAGCTGGCGCCCGGCAACGTGGGCATGGTGGCAGGCCTGTGCTTCGGCCTGTCGTTCGGCCTCGGCGGCATCGGCGCGGCGGTGCTCGGCCACGTGGCCGACCTGAAAGGCATCGCCTTCGTGTACCAGGTGTGCGCCTTCTTGCCGGCGCTAGGCCTGCTGGCGGCGTTCCTGCCCAAGCTGGAAAAGTCGCCGCACTAGCGGAGAGCGGCGCATGCGGCTAGAGCGTCGGCCATGTCCGACGCCCGTCCCCTGCTGCTGCTTCTGCCCGGCCTGATGTGCGACGCCGGCGTCTGGCGCGCCCAGATCGCCGCCTTCGAAGGCGCCTACGAGGTCCGCATACCCGACTTCTTCGGCCTGGACTCGTTCGACGCCATGACCGAGGCCGCCCTGGCCCTGGCCGATCGCCCCTGCGCCCTGGCCGGCCATTCCATGGGGGGACGGGTGGCCATGCAGGCGGCCGCCGCCGCGCCCGAGCGGGTGCTGCGCCTCGCCTTGCTGGACACCGCCGCCAACCTGACGGCGTCGGGCGAGGCCGAGCGGCGCATGGGCCTGGTCAAGCTCGGCGAGCGCCAGGGGATCGAGGCCGTGGTCGAGGCCTGGCTGCCGCCGATGTTGGCGTCGGGCCAGCGCGCCAACCGCGCGCTGTGGGACGAGGTCGCCGCCATGTTGCGGCGGGCGGGGGTCGAGACCCTGAGGGGCCAGCAGAACGCCCTGCTGAACCGCGGCGACGGCTTCGCCCAACTGGACACCGTGAAGGTCCCCACCGCCTTCATCGTCGGCGCCGAGGACGCCTGGAGCCCGCCCCAGCAGCACCGCGAGATGAAGGCCCACGTGCCCGGCTCGGCCCTGACGGTGATCGACGGCTGCGGGCACATGGCCCCGATGGAGGCGCCGGAGGCGGTGAATCGGGCCCTCGCCCAATGGCTGGAGACGCAATGACCATGACCGACCCCCTGCCCCTGGGCGAACGCGCCGCCATCGCCTGGGAATGCGAGCGGATGATCCACCACTATGCGATGCTCAACGACGCCGGCGACTTCCAGGCCATGGCCGAGATGTTCGCCGAGGACGGGGTGTTCGCCCGGCCAAGCCAGGGCGACGTGTTGATCCGCGGCAAGGCGGCGATCCTGGCGGCCTATACCTCGCGCCCGGCGCGTTTCACCCGGCACATGATCACCAGCGTGGTGGTGACGGTCGAGGGCCCGGACGACGCCCGGGCCTTGAGCTACCTCAGCCTGCACACCGGCCAGCCCGGCGAAGGCCTGCCCAGGCCCGCCGAGCCCGCCTACCTGATAGGGGATTTCCGGGATCGGTTCGTCAGAGAAGATGGCGCATGGAGATTCCGTGAACGGCTCGGTTCTCTAGCCTTGAAGGTCGGTGGTTGACAGTTATGCTTAAGACGGAACGGGGGAGGAACGGCGTGCCCAACAATGTCGAGAGCGTGGAGTCGCGGGGCGCCTCACAGACCGTGAAAGCCCTGCTGTCGATGCGCGAGCTGCTGCTGACGGGCGAACTGGGCGCCGGCCAGCGGGTGTCGGAAATCTGGGCGGTGGACCGCCTGGGCGTCTCGCGCACGCCTGTGCGCGCGGCCCTGCTGCGCCTGGAGGAGGAGGGTTTCCTCGAAGCCCTGCCCGGCGGCGGCTATGCGGTGAAGACCTTCAGCGAGCAGGACGCATTCGACGCCATCGAGATCCGCGGCGCTCTGGAAGGGTTGGCGGCGCGCCTGGCGGCCGAGCGAGGGGTCGACCCGGCCCGGCTGACGGCGATGGACGAGGTGCTGGCCGAGATCGACGGCATCGTGAACAAGCCCAAGATGAGCGGAGAGGACTTCCGTTCCTACACCCGGCTGAACGAGAAGCTGCACCAGGCCCTGGCCGAAGCGTGCGGCGGCAAGGTGCTGGCGCGACAGATCGAGCGCGCCCAAGCCCTGCCCTTCGCCCACCCGTCCGGCTTCGTCCAGGCCCAAGCCCAACACCACGAGGCCCACACCATCTTCATCCTGGCCCAGGACCAGCACCGCTCGGTGGTCGACGCCATCCGCAACCGCGAGGGCGCCCGGGCCGAGGCCTTGATGCGCGAGCACGCCCGGCTGGCGGCCCGCAACCTGCGCATCGCTCTTGAGAACCAGCGCACCATGGGCTTCGTCGCCGGCTCGCAACTGCTGCGCACCGCCGCGGACAACCTCTAGGGCCAGGCCTCCCAGGGTCTGACGCACCACAAACTTGACCATTTGCGCGGCTATCGAGCCGCCGAACGGCATGGAGAGCGGGCGATTCCGAAACCCTTCCTCGCGGTCCTGGCGTGTCTGGCGCTGAGCCTCGCCGCGCCCGCGGCCGTCCAGGCCCAAGCCCCGAAACAGGCCGCCGCCCAAGGCCAGAGCCAGCCCCAGAGCCAGGCATCCCCCGGCGCGTCCTCTCCCGGCGCCCGGGGCGGGGCAGGCATGGACGCCCGCCTGGATGCGGCCGAAGTCAAGCTGCGCGCCATCCGCGTTGAGACTCGCCCGAGCAGCCTGGACAACGCGGCCCTGAAGGCGCACCAGGCTGCCATCATCCCGATCCAGGCCGACCTCGCCGACGCGCTGGCGGCCTTGACGCCGCGTCTGCAGGACGCCCAGGCCCGGCTGGCCCAGCTCGGCCCGCCCCCCGCCGCCGGCCACCCCGCAGAGTCCTCCGACGTCGCCGCCAGCCGAGCCCAACTGGTCAAGCTGCAGAACAACCTCGACGGCAATTCCAAGCGGGCGCGCCTGCTCGCCGTCGAAGCCGACCAACTGAACGACGCCATCTCCGCCCGCCTGCAGCAGAACTTCACCGCCCGGCTGTGGGCCCGCAGCCGCTCGGCTCTCCAGCCGTCCCTGTGGCGCGATTTCGCCATGAGCCTGCCGGGTGATCTGATGACCCTCCTCGGCGCCTTGACCCTGTCCACCGCGCCGAGCGCCGGGGCCGGCGTCAGGGCGGCGATCCTGCTGGCCATCGCGCTCGTGGTCCTGGGGCCGGTGCGCATCGTCCTGGCGCGCCTGGGACGCACGGGCGCGACCCGGCTGCTGCCCGCTTCCAGCCTGCGCAGATCGGCTCTGGCCCTGTGGCTGACCGGGTCGGGCGTCCTCACGCCGGTGTTGGCCGGCCTGCTGTTCCGCGAGGCCCTGTTCACCCTGGTCCCCAGCACGGCGGTCACCCTGGGCCTGGCCCGCGCCGTCATGAGCGGCCTGGTCGTCGCGGGCCTGATCGAAGCCCTGGGGCGCAGCCTCCTGGCGCCGGGCCGGCCCTCGTGGCGACTGGCGCCGGTGTCCGACCCGGTGGTCGGGCGCCTGGCCTTGTTCCCTGCCCTGATCGGCGCCGCCGTCGGCCTGGTCAGCCTCGCGTCCCAGGCGGCCGACGCCCTGGAGGTCACCACGGCCACCACGGTGGCGATCGACTGCCTTTCGGTGCTGGTCGAGTTGGCCATCCTCGGCTTCGGCCTGATCCGGCTCGGTCGCGCGCATCACGCGCACAGCGCCCACGCCGCCAAGGCGGCCGACCAAGAGGCCAGCTCCAAGTCCCGCCTGCCGTGGATTCTGGCCGCCGTGGCCGCCTGGCTGGCCCTGGGCGTGGCCCTGGCGGCGGTGGTGGGCGGTTACCTGGCCCTGTCCACCTTCGTCATGAGCGAGGTGATCTGGATCGCCATCGTCCTGGCCAGCCTGTTCCTGCTGACCCAGTTCGTCGACGACCTCAGCCAGGCGCTGTTCTCGCCCGAAGGCCTACTCGGCCGCCTGTTCCAGACCGCCATCGGCCTGTCGGAGAACGCGCTGGACCAGATCGGCGTGCTGCTCTCCGGCCTCCTGCGCCTGGCTTTGCTGCTGTTCGGCTGGATGGCCATCGTCGCCCCCTTCGGCGCCAGCGTGCGGGAGATGCTGAGCCGCGTCACCTCCACCCAGATGGTGCTGAAGCTCGGCCAACTGTCGATCTCGCCGGGATTGATCCTGGGCGCCGTGGCGGTGTTCGCCCTCGGCCTTCTGGTGACGCGCCTGATCCGCGGCTGGCTCGAAGACACCTACCTGCCCAAGACGCGTATCGACCTGGGCGTGCGCAGCTCGATCACCGCCGGGCTGGGATACCTGGGCGCCCTGATCGCGGTGCTTTTGACCTGCGCCTACCTCGGCCTCAGTCTCGACCGCATCGCCCTTTTCGCCAGCGCCCTGTCGGTGGGCATCGGCTTCGGCCTGCAGGCGATCATCGGCAACTTCGTCTCCGGCCTGATCCTCCTGGCCGAGCGGCCGGTGAAGGTGGGCGACTGGAT
>DASYBX010000092.1:0-8906 GCA_036500495.1 Caulobacteraceae bacterium | reverse complement strand
CCCTTCCTGGGCGTCGAGCCGGAGGCCTCGCTCTCCGACGCCGCGGTCGACGCGTTCGGCGGACGGCTGGGCGAAGCGCAGGCGGGCCTGCGGCGCGCCGCCCAGGAGGGCGAAGGCGGCCCGGCGGCGGTGCGCGCCTTGGGGATGCACCTGGGCCGTCTGCGTCGCGCCCTGACGCTGGCTAAGAACGGCGCCGGGATGCAGGAGGCGGCCAAGGCGGCCGGCGTCTTCTGGAAACAGGAGCGCGAATTCCTGCGCCAGGCGCGGTCCTGGAGCCTCGACGAGCTCGACCGCATCCAGCCGGAGATCCTCAACGCCGACCGCCTGTGCAAGACCGCCGGCTCGCCGGACCAGTTGATCGCCGAACGGCTGGCGCTGGCGGTCGCGGCGCGAGCCCGGCGGCTGGGGCTTTAGGGCGGCGCAGACCGGCGATTGCCGCTACGTTCACCGACGCTCTTGCCGTCCGCCCCGAAGGCCCGGATACTTGCGCCCATAAGCAGCAATGCCTGCAAAGACATCCGGGAGCGTGTCATGTCGGCCAAGGGATTGAGGGCGCTAGCCTTTTCAGCGGCGATCGGGATCGTGGCCCTGCCCGCGGCGATGGCCTGGGCGCAGCCGCCCCTGCCGCCGAAGACCGGCTACAAGGCGCCGCTGGCCGCCGATGGCCATCCCGACCTGCAGGGCGTCTGGACCAGCGCCACCGTCACCCGCCTGGAACGCAACCCGCGCGACGGCGCGGGCCTAGTGCTGACCGAGGCCCAGACGAAGAAGATCGAAGGCAAGACCCAGGCCCAGATCGACCTGGGCAACAAGCCCACCGACCCCAACGCCAAGGTCACAGACCTGCCCGCCGATTGCTCCGGCGGCCGCGGCACCAACTGCAACTACAACGCCGCCTGGACCGATCCCGGCAGCGTGGTGATGCGGGTGAACGGCCAGCCCCGGAACGGCTTCATCACCACCACCGCCGACGGCCGGGTGCCGATGCGCAAGGACGTCAGCGTCAGCCGGTTCGGCGCGCGCCCGCAGAAGCCCGGCCAGAGCCCGAGCGATAATCCGGAGGGCCGGGCGCTGGGCGAGCGTTGCCTGCTGTCGTTCGGCAACTCGTCGGGGCCGGTGATGCTGCCGGGCCTCTACAACAACACCTACCAGTTCGTGCAGACCAAGGATCAGGTCGCTATCGACGTGGAGATGGTCCACGACACGCGCATCGTGCGGCTGAACGCGACGACTCATATCCCGGCGTCGGTGCGGCCCTGGATGGGCGACTCGATCGGCCATTGGGAAGGCAATTCCCTGGTCGTCGAGACCACCAATTTCCACCCCGAACAGGTGTTCCGCGGCGCGTCCGAGCACCTGAAGGTCACCGAGCGCTTCACGCGGACCGCCAAGGACCGCCTGCACTACGCCTTCTGGGTGGAGGACCCGACCGTGTTCGCCCAGCCCTGGGGCGGCGAATACGAGTTCTCGAAGATCACCGGGCAGGTCTACGAATACGCCTGCCACGAGGGCAACTACGGCCTGGTCGGCATCCTGCAGGGCGCGCGCGAGGAAGACCGCACCGGCCATAAGACCGCGCCGACCAACATCGACCAGAAGGCCAAGCCGACGGACGACGACGGCGAGGGGAATTAATCCCTGACGCGGCTGTAGACGAAGCAGTCGCTGGGCTGATCGGGGCTGGAATACCCCGCCTTGCGCAATATGCCTTCGCTGGCGTAGCCGCAGGCCTCGGCCAGGCGCGCCGAGGCGTCGTTCCAGGTCTCGATGATCAGCTGCAGCCGGTGGCACTCGGGATGCTCGGCGAACAGCAAGCCTGAGAAAAGCCGAAGCGCTTCAGAGGCATAGCCTTTGCCCCGGTCATCCTCGCTGTGCAGGACGTAGCCGATCTCCAGGCCGTGGATGCCGGGGCCCGCGCCGTAGAACTGCAGGGTGCCGATCAGCCGGCCGTTGTCACCCTCCGCCACGCTCTCGATGGCGACCGCGCCGGCCTTGGGCTGCCAGAAGCCGGTCTGATCCAGCACGCGGCGCGCGTGATCCGGGTCGGTCATCGGCTCGACGATCGAGAGCGTGTATCTGTGCTTCGCCGCCGCCTTCAGGTCGCGCACGCCGATGGTGCGCAGGCGCACCCGGGTTCCCTGGGCCAGGATCATCGCCGCGTCAGCCGCCGGCAGAGTTCGTCAAGCTGTTCCAGGGTCGCGTACTTGATCTTCAGCTCGCCGGCGCCGCCACGGTCGACGATGTCGACGCTCATGCCGAGCGCATCCTCCAGGTCGACCTCGAGCGCGGCGGTGTCGGTGTTCTTGCCGGCGCGGCGGGGGCCGGACGCCTTCCTGGCCGCCCCGCCGTCCTTGCGCTTGGCCAGCGCCTCGGCGTCACGGACGGAAAGGCCTTTCTCGACAATGGTTTGCGCCAGCACCTCGGGGAAGGCGGCGCTGAGGATGGCGCGGGCATGGCCAGCCGTCAGCCGCCCGAACAGCACATGGTCCTGCACCGCATCAGGGAGCTGCAGCAGGCGCAGGGTATTGGCCACGTGGCTGCGGGATTTGCCGACCGCCGCGGCGGCCTTGTCCTGGGTGTAGGCCATGCGCCGCATCAGCGTCTGATAGGCCTGGGCTTCCTCCATGGCGTTCAGGTCTTCGCGCTGGACGTTCTCGACGATGGCGATCTCGAAGGCCTTGTCGTCATCCAGCACCCGCACCAGCGCCGGGATGGCCCGCAGGCCCGCCTGCTGCGCCGCGCGCCAGCGCCGCTCGCCGGCGACGATCTCGAATTCGCCGTTGGTCTTGGGCGAGGGCCGCACCAGGATCGGCTGCAGCACGCCCTTGTCGCGGATCGAGGCCTCGAGCTCGGCGATCTCTTCCTCGGGGAAGTGGCGGCGCGGCTGTTCCGGGTTGCGGTGGACCAGCTCGATGGGAATCTCGCGCACGCCCTCGCCCGGGCCGCCCGGCGGGTCGCCGTCGCTCGCGTCGTCCAACAGGGCGGAAAGCCCCCGGCCCAAGCCTCTGGCCATGAAAACTCCCTAGGCCGCCACTTTGCGCCGCGCGCGCTCGCGCAGCACCACCTCGCGGGCGAGGCGCAGGTAGGCCTGGCTCCCCGCGCATTTCAGATCGTAGACCAGCGCCGGTTTGCCGAACGACGGCGCCTCAGAGACCCGCACGTTCCGCGGGATCACCGTCTGGTAGACCGTCTCACCGAAGTGGTTGCGCACATCGTTGGCCACCTGCGCCGACAGCCCGTTTCGGCGGTCGAACATGGTCAGCACGATGCCCTGGATCTCCAGCTTGGGGTTCAGGCTGGTGTGGACCAGGTCGATGGTGCGCATCAGCTGGGTCAGGCCTTCCAGCGCGAAGAACTCGCACTGCAGAGGGACCAGCACGGCGTCGGCGGCGGCCATGGCGTTGACGGTGAGCAGGTTCAGCGACGGTGGGCAGTCGATGAGGACGTAGGAATAGGTCCCGGCCTCGCGCACGGCGTCCAGGGCGTCGCGCAGCTTGTAGGAGCGGCGGGCCTCCTGGGCCAACTCCATCTCGACTCCGGAGAGGTCGGGATCGGACGGCACGACGTCCAAGCCCGGCACCGTGGACTTGACGACGCCCTCGGCCAGCGTCTTTTCGCCCATCAGCACGTCGTAGAGCGTGTGCTTGCGCAGCGCCCGGCCGATGCCGAGGCCGGTGGAGGCGTTGCCCTGCGGGTCGGAGTCGATCAGCAGCACCCGCTCACCCACCGCCGCCAGAGCCGTGCCGAGGTTGATCGCGGTCGTGGTCTTGCCCACGCCGCCCTTCTGGTTGGCGACGACGAGCACGCGCATGCGTTCTTGAACAGAATGGGGGCGGTCAGACCTTGCGGGCACGGCCGAGCCTCTTCACGCGGACGATGCGGCCCCGGGGGTCGCTCTTGGATGGCACGACGTCAGCCTCATATTCCCAATATCTAGCGGCTTCCTTCATCTCGGCTACCACATCTTGTCCCTTGAGGAACAGACCGGTGGCGCCGCCCTGGAGGTAGGGCCGGGCATACCCCAACAGGCGGTGAAGCGGCGCACAAGCCCGCGCGGTGACGATCTCCACAGGAAGGTCGAGGTTTTCCGCACGCGCGTTGTGGACGGTGGCCGGAAGCTGCAGTTCGGCAACCACTTCGGCCAGGAACTTGCAGCGCTTGGTCATGCTCTCCACGAGGTCGACGTGGAAGCCCAGCACGCCCTTGCCCAGTATGGCCAGCACCAGGCCGGGCAGACCGGCGCCGGCGCCCAGGTCGGCCCAGGCGCGGGCGTTCGGGGCCAGTTTGAGCAGCTGGGCCGAGTCCCAGGCGTGGCGCGACCAGAAGTCGGGGATCGTCGCCGGGCCGACCAGGTTCATCACCTCGTTGCGCTCGGCGAGCATCACCCGGAACCGCTCCAGGTCGGCCATCTGGGCGGGCGTGGCGCCGCTGACGGTCGCGAAACCGTCGGAGGTCATCAGGGGAGCCGCAGGGGCTTCAGGCGGCGGCGCGGCGGCGGACATGGGCCAGCAGGGCTGTCAGGGCGCCGGGGGTGACGCCTTCGATGCGGGCGGCTTGGCCAAGGGTCAAGGGCCTGACCGCATTGAGCTTTTCGCGGGCCTCGTTGGAGAGCCCGCCGACCGTGGCGTAGTCGAGCGCCGCCGGCAGGGTCAGGTCCTCGTCGCGGCGGAAGG
Organism: Caulobacteraceae bacterium; assembly: GCA_036500495.1. Classification (GTDB taxonomy): domain Bacteria; phylum Pseudomonadota; class Alphaproteobacteria; order Caulobacterales; family Caulobacteraceae; genus BOG-938. The sequence goes on along the minus strand of DASYBX010000092.1, from coordinate 4,233 downwards.
CGGCCACGTCGGCGGCCTGGCGGTCGAGGTAGCCGGCGTAGGAGGCGTCGATCTCGATCTGCTCGCGCACGGTTGGCGCCCAGGCGGAAATCTGCGGCCAGACGCGCGCCAGGTCGTCGAAGCCGATGGTCGGATAGGCCAGCAGTTCGGTGAGGTTGCGGCGCTGGCCGTCGGCCTTCACCGGCAGACCGGCCTTCTCGGCGGCCGAGGGCGTCAGCGTCAGGCTGGCGGCCATCTGGCGGGCCTGCGCCAGGGCGGTGGCCTTCGCGCTGAACGCCTGGGCGCGGACGGAGCCCACGACGCCCAGGGCGTCACCCTTGGCGGTCAGGCGCTGGTCGGCGTTGTCGGCCCGCAGGATCAGGCGGAACTCGGCGCGGCTGGTGAACATCCGATAGGGCTCGGTGACGCCGCGGGTGACCAGGTCGTCGATCAACACGCCGATATAGGCCTCGTCGCGGGCGAAGGCGGCCGGATCGGCGCCCGACGCGGCCCGGGCGGCGTTCAGGCCGGCCACCAATCCCTGGGCGCCGGCCTCCTCGTAGCCGGTGGTGCCGTTGATCTGGCCGGCCAGGTAGAGGCCCGGCAGGCGTTTAGCCTCCAGGGTCGGGTAGAGCTCGCGGGGGTCAACGTAGTCGTATTCGATGGCGTAGCCGTAGCGGAACACCTGCACGGCCTGCAGGCCCGGCATGGTGCGCAGGAAGAGGTCCTGGGTTTCTTCCGACACCGAGGTGGAGATTCCGTTCGGATAGACCGTCGGATCGTCCAGGCCCTCGGGCTCCAGGAACACCTGGTGGCTGGTCTTGTCGGCGAAGCGGACCACCTTGTCCTCGATGGAGGGGCAGTAGCGCGGGCCGACGCCGGTCGCCTTGCCGCCATAGACCGCGGACTCGCCCAGCCGCTCGGCGATAATCGCGTGGGTCTCGGCAGTCGTGTAGGTGATGCCGCAGGCGATCTGCGGCACGTCGATGCGGTCGGTCAGGAACGAGAACGGCACGGGTTCGTCGTCCGCCGCCTGGATTTCCAGCTGGTCCCAGGCGATGGTGCGGCCGTCCAGCCGCGCCGGCGTACCGGTCTTCAGGCGGCCCATGCGCAGGCCGGACGCGTAAAGCCGGTCCGAGAGGCCGATAGCGGGGGCGTCGCCCACGCGGCCGGCGGGAATGCGTTCGTCGCCCCGATGGATCACGCCCTTCAGGAAGGTGCCGGTGGTCAGCACGACGCGCCCGGCGCGGTGGGCCGTGCCGCTGGCCCCCAGCACGCCGACCACCACGCCGTCGTCGAGGATCAGGTCCTCCACCGCCTCGGCGACGATCTCCAGGTTCGGCGTGGCGGCAAGCTCCGCCTGCATGGCCTCACGGTAGAGCCGCCGGTCGATCTGCGAGCGCGGCCCGCGCACGGCGGCGCCCTTGGAGCGGTTCAGCAAGCGAAACTGGATGCCGGCCACATCGCCCAGACGGCCCATCAACCCGTCCAGGGCATCGATCTCGCGGACCAGATGCCCCTTGCCGAGGCCGCCGATGGCCGGATTGCAACTCATCTCGCCGATGGTCTCGAGCTTGTGCGTAAGCAGCAGGGTGCGCGCGCCGAACCGCGCCGACGCCGCGGCCGCCTCGCAGCCGGCGTGCCCGCCCCCGATGATGATCACGTCCCAGGTCATGAGGCGCTGCATATAGTCGAAGGGTGACGGTGTTTCACGTGAAACAACGCCGCGCGGTCACTTCCCGATGCAGAAGGTCGAGAAGATCCGCCCGAGCACCTCCTCAGGGTCGATGCGTCCGGTGATGCGATCCAGTGCGCGCGCGGCCAGACGGACGTCCTCGGCAGCCAGTTCCAGGGCGTTGTCCTCGGCCAACGCATGGCGCAGGCGGGTCGCCGCCTCGGTGAGCAGCTCACGGTGGCGCAGGCGGGTCGCGGCGGGGAACTCCGAGCCACTCAGCGCCCCGACCACGGTCTCGGTCAGCGCACGCTCCAGCCAGGCGACGTCGTTGGGGCTCCTGGCGGTGAACGGCTCGCCCGGCAGGCCCGCCAGGCCCTCGCCGAGGTCGCGCTTGGTCAGGAGGACGATGTCGCCGGGCTGCAGGGAGGCCGGGACCTGCGGCTCTGGATCGCCATAGCCGTCGACCAGCCAGACGCGCAGGCCGGCGTTCTGCGCCCAGGCTTCCGCGCGCCGCACACCCTCGGCTTCGATTTCGTCCTCGGTCTTCCGCAGGCCCGCGGTGTCGGCGACGATCACCTTGTAGCCGCCCAACACCATGGGGACCTCGATGATGTCCCGCGTCGTGCCCGGCGTCGCCGAGACGATGGCCGCCTCGCGCCGCGCCAGGGCGTTCAGCAGCGTGCTCTTGCCGGCGTTAGGCGCGCCCAGCAGGGCGATGCGGAAGCCTTCCCGCACCTGTTCGCCGCGCGCCACGTCCGCTGCAGCGGCCTCCAGTTCGTCGGCCAGGATCTCCAGGATCGGCCGCGCCCTCCCCGCCACGTCGGCCGGCAGCTCGTCGTCGGGGAAGTCGACGGCGGCTTCCAGCATGGTGGACGCGCGGACCAGCCCGTCGCGCCAGCGCGCCTGAACGCCGGAGAGCCGCCCGCCGAGCTGGGCCAGCGCCTGGCGCCTCTGCCCCTCGGTCTCGGCGTCCACCAGGTCGGCGACGCCCTCGGCCTGGGCGAGGTCCAGCTTGCCGTGTTCAAAAGCGCGTCGGGTGAATTCGCCGGGCTCGGCCAACCGCAGGCCGAGGTCGGACAGGGCCTCAAGCAGCGCCGCCACCACCGCCGGGCCGCCATGGATGTGGAACTCGGCGCCATCCTCGCCGGTGTAGCTGCCGGGCGCCGGCATCCAGAGCACCAGAGCCTCGTCGATCGCCACGCCTCCGTACGCCAGGGTCCGCAGACTCGCACGCCGCGCGGCCGGCAGCCGCCCGGCCAGGACTCGCACCGCCTCGGCCGCGCCCGGCCCGGACAGCCGCACCACGGCCAGCGCCGCGCGGCCCGCCGCGGTGGCGGGCGCGAAGATGGTGTCGCTCACCTCGGGGCTACTTCTTCGGCGTCGCCGCGTTCAGGCCGACTTCCATCAGCTTGCGGAACTGCTCCTGGGCCCCGGCCCCGAAGCTCATCCAGTTCTTCACCAGCTCGTCGGGCGAGATCATCGACATGTTGGCGTCGATCCGGCCCTTCATCTCGTTGACCAGGTGCTCGTTGAGGGCGCTGACGTCCGGCAGGCCCATGAACCGCCGGGCCTCCTCGGGCGTGCAGTCCACCTCGATCGTCATCTTCATGGCCGATGCCTCCGCTTCGGATTCCATATGGCCGTGGTGCGGCCCTCCGCGCTAGTAGCGCAGACCGAGGGGCAAACGGAAACCGCAGGGAGACGACGATGGGCGAGCGCACGACGATCACCACCAAGGGCGGGACCTTCAGCGCCTATGTGGCGCGGCCCTCGAAAACCACGGCGCCGGCCATCGTGGTCATCCAGGAGATCTTCGGGGTGAACCAGGTGATGCGCGACATCACCGACAGCCTGGCCGCCCAGGGCTACCTGGCGATCTGCCCTGATCTCTTCTGGCGGATCGAGCCCGGGATCGACATCACCGACAAATCCGAGGCCGAGTGGAAGCGCGCCTTTGAGCTATTCAACGCCTTCGACGTCGAGGCCGGCGTGGGAGATATCGCCGCCACCATCGCCCACATCCGCAAGGACGCCGGCTGCAGCGGCAAGGTCGGCGCGGTCGGCTATTGCCTGGGTGGCCAGCTGGCCTTTTTGATCGCCACGCGCACCGATGCCGACGCATCCGTCTCCTACTACGGCGTGGGCCTGGAAAACCGGGTGGCTGAGGCGGAAAAGCTCACCCACCTGCTGCTGATGCACATCGCCGAGGAGGACCAGTTCGTGCCGAAGCCGGCGCAGGCGGTGATCCTCAGCGCCCTGAAGGACCATCCGCAGATCGAAATCCACACCTACCCCGGCTGCGATCACGCCTTCGCCCGCGAGGGCGGCGAACACTTCGATGCGGCGGCCGCCAAACTGGCCAACGGCCGCACGCTCAGCTTCTTCCAGCGGACGCTGAAGACTGGAGATGAGGGCTGATGCGCGCGATCCGTTTCGAAGAGACCGGTGGTCCCGAAGTCCTGAAACTCGTCGATGTCCCGACCCCCGCCCCGGGTCCCGGCCAGATCCTGCTGCGCCACGAGGCCATCGGGGTGAACTTCATCGAGACCTATCTGCGCTCCGGCCTCTACCCGATGAAG
>DASYBX010000091.1:0-12905 GCA_036500495.1 Caulobacteraceae bacterium | reverse complement strand
CAAGAGCGTCTGGCCAAGCTGGCCGGCGGCGTTGCGGTGGTCCGCGTCGGCGGCTCGACCGAAGTGGAAGTGAAGGAAAAGAAGGACCGCGTCGACGACGCCCTGAACGCCACCCGCGCCGCGGTGGAAGAAGGCATCGTGCCGGGCGGCGGCGTCGCCCTGCTGAAGGCCTCCAAGATCCTGGACGGCCTGACCGGCGACAACGACGACCAGACCGCGGGCATCGCCATCGTGCGCCGCGCCCTGCAGGCTCCGATCCGTCAGATCGCCGAGAACGCCGGCGTGGAAGGCTCGATCGTGGTCGGCAAGGTGATGGAGAACAAGTCCGCCACCTTCGGCTTCAACGCCCAGACCGAAGAGTACGTCGACCTGGTCGCGGCCGGCGTGATCGACCCGGCCAAGGTCGTGCGCACCGCCCTGCAGGACGCCGCCTCGGTGTCGGGCCTGCTGATCACCACGGAAGCGGCCATCGCCGACGCCCCCAAGAAGGGCGGCGCGGGCGGCGGCGGCATGCCGGGCGGCGACCACGGCATGGGCGGCATGGACTTCTAAGCGACGCACAGCGTCGTCCCGGCCTCGAGCCGGGATCCAGAACCAACCTACTCGCCAAGGAGGGGCGGAGCCGCAAGGCTCCGCCCCTTTTCCTTTGCCCGCTTCCCGTGGCCGGCGGATCGCGCGCCAGCGCGACATCCCGTCACGCCCCGGCAACAACCCGACCGACAGGCGGCCGTAAGCTACAGATTCTAAAGCCATTTTAGATCGGCGACGAGCGCACGGCTTGTTTCAAGACCGAAGCTTTACAGCCGAAATGGGACACATCCGCCTGGGGGAGCGGGCGACGCCGCGGCGTCAGTGATTTAAGACGCTGTTAGGGACGTTCGCATGTCTGTCGAGTTCCCCATTTCCCATCTGACCACGCCGTTCGGCCGCCGCACCCAGCGCAACAAGCTCGCTTCCCCCGCTCTCCGCCAAGCCATCCTTGGCCGCACCTGGCTCGGCCGCATCGGCCGCGCGGCGGCCGCCGTCGCGGTGGGCGGCGTCACCGCCATCCTTGCCGTGCAGTTCTTCGCCTACGCCTCGGCCGAGCCCAAGGGGCTGATGTACGACGTGGGCGGCGGCCGGCGCATGCGCCTGGTGTGCGAGGGCCCGGTCGACGCTCGGCGCCCCACGGTGATCTTCGAATCCGGCGCCTTCGGCTTCTCCGGCGACTGGGCCAACGTCCAGCCGCTGATGACCGCCCAGGGCGTGCGCTCCTGCGCCTACGACCGCGCCGGCATGGGCCTGTCGGACCCCTCCAGCGCCCCGCGCGACGGCGCCAATGTGGCCAGCGACCTCGAGAAGCTGCTGGCCGCAGCCCATGTGGAGGGACCGCTGGTGCTGGTGGGCCACTCCATGGCCGGTTCGCGCCTCCACCTTTACGCCAACCGCAACCCCGGCCGGGTGCAGGGCCTGGTGTTCGTCGACACCACCCCCTCCGAGGCGATGAGCGACCCGATCGTGCGCCGCTACGTCGACGGCTTCGCCGCCGGCGCCAAGGCGGCCGCCGACACCGCCCCGTCCGGCATCCTGCGCCTGCTGGCCGTCACCTCGCTCGGCGACAAGGTCGGCCTGCCGCCCGAGGAATCCTTGGAGAAGCGCTGGCAGTTCGGCGACCCGACCTATGAGCGCACCGCCTGGCTGGAGAGCCGCGACTGGCCCGTGGTGGCCGCCCAGGCGCTGAAGAGCGGCCCGATCGATCCGCGCGTGCCGGTGGCCGTGGTCAGCGCCGGCGTGCCCGAGGACGCCGAGGGGCCGCGCATGCAGCAGGTTCAGCCCGCCCCCGCCCTGGCCTCGGACCATGGCTACATCGCGATGGTCCCCGGGGCCACGCACCACAGCATCCTGACGGCGGAATATGCGCCTTGGGTGATCAAGGGCGTGGACTTCGTTTTGAAGGCGGCGCGTCCCGGCGCCGAGGAGACCCGCGTCGCCACGGTGTTCGAAGGCCAGACGGTGACGGCGGCGCGCGAGACCGGCCGGTCGGCGAACTGACCCCGCCTCACCCAGCGTCCTTCCCCGTCAGCTGCCACTCACGGGGGAGGACGCACTCTGTCCCTCGCCCGGCGCATCTTCGCCCCCAGCGCCTCCGGCCGGTTGAGCGTCTTGCGGATCTCGTCGCGCTTCTCGTGCACCGAGGCGATCACCAGGCCCATGGGGATGCCGAGGTCGACCAGCAGGGCTTCGGATAGCTGCAGGCTGGCCTCCACCGTTTCGGGCACGGCCTCGGTGGCGCCGAGCTCGTAGAGGCGGCCGGCTTGGCGCGCGTCGCGGGCGCGGGCGACGATGACCATGTCCGGCCGGGCCTGGCGGGCGGCGGCGACCACCGCCTCGGCGGCCTCGAAGACGTCCATGGTCACCACCACCGCGCGGGCGTCGCTCAGGCCGATGCGCATCAGGAATTCGGCGCGCGAGGCGTCGCCGAAGAACACCGGCCGGCCGTCGCGGCGACCCTGCTCCACCAGCCTGGTGTCGCGGTCGGCGGCGACCCACGGAATGGCGTGGCGGTCGAGCATGTCGGCGACCATCAGGCCGACGCGGCCATAGCCGATCACCAGCACCCGCGCCTCCCCGGCCGGCAAGACCGGGGGCGCCGGGGCCGGAGCCTCCCGGGCCCCCTTGGTCAGCCGCCGCCCGAGCGTCGACAGGGCCGGGATGGCGAACATCGAGAGCGTGGCTGCCACCGTCAGGATCGCCGCGGCCTCCTGCGGGACCGCGCCCGAGGCGGCGCCCGCGGCCAGGACCACGAAGGCGAACTCCCCGCCCGCGCCCAGCATCAGCCCGGCCTCGATCGCCGGCCGGGGCTTGAGCCCGAACACCGCCGCCGCGCCTCCGGCGATCACGGCCTTGAGCAGAACAAGCCCCGCCGCGGCTCCCAGGATCAGCCCCGGCTGCTGCACCAGGCGCCCGAGGTCGAGGCCGATGCCCACCGACAGGAAGAACAGGCCGAGCAGCAGGCCCTTGAACGGCTCGATCACCACCTCGACCTCGTGGCGGTACTCGGTCTCGGCCAGCAGCAGGCCGGCGATGAAGGCGCCGAGCGCCATCGACAGGCCCGCGGCGGCGGCGGCCAGGCCCGCCCCGATCACCACCAGCAGGCAGGCGGCCATGAACAGCTCTTCGCTCTTGGCCCGCGCCACCGACTTCATCATCGGCCGCAGCACCAGTCGCCCGGCCAGCAGGATCGCCGCCGGGCCAAGGATCGCGGGGGCGAGGCGCAGGGCCAGGTCCGCGCCGGATGTCACCGGATGACCGCCGAGCAGGGACAGGCCGATCAGGATCGGGGCCACGGCCAGGTCCTGGAACAGCAGGACCGAGAACACCGCCCGGCCGGTGTCGCTGTGCAACCGCTTGGCCTCGGCCAGGCTCGGCAGGATGATCGCGGTGGACGACAGGGCCAGGGCCCCGCCGATGGCCAGGGCCGAGGCCAGGCCCTGGCCGGCCAGGGCGGCGACTCCCGCGATCGCGACGAGGGACAGCACGGTCTGGGCGGCGCCGAGGCCGAACACCTGCCGGCGCAGCAGGCGCAACCGCTCCCACGACAGCTCCAGCCCGACCATGAACAGCAGGAACACCACGCCGAACTCGGCGAGCTCGGCGATCTCCTTCGGATTGGAGATGGCCAGGGGCGCAAGCCACGGCGCCTCGCGCGCCAAGGCGCCGAGGCCGAACGGCCCGAGCGCCACGCCCGCGCCGAGGAAGCCCAGGATCGGGCTGATCTTCAGCCGCTTGAACAGAGGCACGACGATGCCGGCCGTGGCCAGGAACTCGACCACGTCGCTGTATCCGCCCGGGTTCACCCCGTGATCCACGCCCACCCCGAGTCTTCAGTTGCGCTATCGCCTGCCGGCTACTTGAGCGCGTCCAAACAGACTATGGGGGCGGCGGCGGCCGCCTGGAACCAGCCGCCGCAAAGATTCCCCGCCCCGACTGACTTTGCGCCAGCGACCTGCCACAATCGGGCGCAAGGACTTGTCGCCTCATTCCGCCCCCGGAAGGACTCCATGAAAAGACTGTGGCTCTGCGCGGCGTCGGCCTGCGCGCTCTTCGCCTCTTCCGTGACCTTCGCCGCCGACGCGCCCGCCTCCGACAGCCCCTCGCCGGCGAGCCTGCAGGCGCCCCGGATGGGGACCTGGGGCTTCGACCTGACCAACCGCGACACCGCGGTCAAGCCCGGCGACGACTTCTTCCGCTATGCCGATGGCAAGGGCGTGGACGCCATGACCATCCCGCCCGACCGCTCGCGGTTCGGCGCCTTCGACGAACTGGTGGAACTGTCGAGCGCCAGGAGCCGCGCGCTGATCGAGTCCCCCCGAGCGGGCGCACCCGGCTCGGAAGAGGCCAAGATCAAGGCGCTCTATGCCAGCTTCATGGACCAGGACCGGCTGAACACCCTCGGCGCCGCGTCCCTGAAGCCCGAACTCGACGCCATCAAGGCGGTCAAGACGGGCGAGGAGATGGCCCGGCTGATGGGCAAGGGCGCCCTGTCCTTCTACGGCGGCTTCTTCGCCGCCTACGTCGGCACCGATGTCAGGAATCCGGATCGCTATGCGGTGATCCTCAGCCAGAACGGGCTGAACCTGCCGGACCGCGACTACTATCTGAGCGCCCAGTTCGCCGAGAAGAAGCCGAAATACCAGGCCTATGTGGCCGACACCCTGAAGCGGATCGGCTGGCCCGAGCCCGAGGCCAACGCCAAGAAGATCGTCGACCTCGAGACCGACATCGCCAAGGCCAGCTGGACCAAGGTCGAGCAGCGCGACGACGAGAAGATGTACAACCCGATGACGCCTGCGGCCCTGGCCAAGCTGGCGCCTGGCTTCCCGTGGGCGGCCTATTTCAAGGGCGCGGAGCTGCCGCCGCTGAAGCGGGTGATCGTCAGCGAGAAGACCGCCTTCCCCAAGATCGCCGCGATCTACGCCAAGACCCCGATCGCGACGCTGAGGGCCTGGCAGGCCTTCACCCTGACTTCGGACGCCTCCTCGGAACTGTCCAAGCCGTTCGACGACGCCCACTTCGCCTTCTATTCGCACGAGCTGCAGGGCGTGCCGGCCCAGCGCGAGCGCTGGAAGCGGGCCACCGGCCTGGTGTCGGGGCAACTCGGCGAAGCGCTCGGCCACGTCTATGTCGACCATTACTTCCCGCCGGACTCCAAGGCGCGGATGCTGTCGCTGGTCGGTGACCTGAAGACCGCGCTCGGCGCACGGATCAAGAAGCTCGACTGGATGAGCGAGGCGACCAAGGCCAAGGCCGCGACCAAGCTCGGCATGCTCAACGTGAAGATCGCCTACCCGAACAAGTGGCGCGACTACTCCGCCCTCGTCGTGAAACCGGACGATCTTTACGGCAATGTCGAGCGCGGCCAGGCCTTCGAATGGCATTACCGGGTGAACCGGCTGAACAAGCCGGTCGACCGCGACGAGTGGGACATGACGCCCCAGACCGTGAACGCCTATTACGATCCGACCAAGAACGAGATCGTGTTCCCGGCCGCGATCCTGGCCCCGCCCTTCTTCGACCCCAAGGCCGACATGGCTGTGAACTATGGCGCCATCGGCGGGGTGATCGGCCACGAGATGACCCACGGCTTCGACGACCAGGGCCGCAAGTACGACGGCACCGGCAAGCTGACCGACTGGTGGACCAAGGAGGATTCCGACCGCTTCGACGCGCGGGCCAAGCAGTTGGTCGCCCAGTATTCGGCCTTCGAGCCCTTGCCGGGCGCCCATGTGAACGGCGGCCTGACCTTAGGCGAGAACATCGCCGACCTCGGCGGCCTGCTCCTGGCGCTCGACGCCTACCACGCCTCGCTCCATGGCCAGCCGGCGCCGGTGATCGACGGCCTGACCGGGGACCAGCGAGTGTTCCTCGGCTGGGCCCAGGTGTGGAAGAGCAAGATCCGCGACGACGCCCTGCGCCAGCGCATGGCCACCGATCCGCACTCGCCCGACATGCTCCGTGTCAACGGCGTGGTGCACAACGTGGACGGCTGGTACGCCGCCTACGGCGTCAAGCCGGGCGACAAGCTCTACCTCGCGCCGGATCAACGCGTCCGGATCTGGTGACTCCGGCCGTCCCCCATCGACACCGGCGGCTCGAGAGTCTCCCCGGGCCGCCACGTTGCGATTGGGAAATATTTTGACGGATGCGCCAAAAATCAAAGCGGCGAAGCACGGCCCGCAATGATCAGAGTTGAAATCGGTTCCTTGCTCACGGAAATTTTTGCGCGATCAAGGATTTGCGGGAACTCCGAAACGAAAGAACCCGCCGCGAGGGGATCGCGGCGGGCTCAGACAGCGGTTGTCCCGCTTGGATTGTAGGGCGTTTCCTCCCCGAAACGCCGGCGTTGCGAGGCTCTTCCGGCCATCGTCTTCGCGCAGGGCCAGAGAACGGCAAATCCCTTACCCTGTCAACGACTGCGCGGCTTCAATTGGACAAATTCGGCAAATTAATCACGTTAAGTGATCTGTTTTTTGTACGTATTCGTCAAAAAACATGGATTCTCAGACGACGGAAAAGCCCAGCCGCTCTGCAAGCGTGTCCGCGGCGACACACCGGGGCTCGAACACATAGTCCGGACGCGACGCCGCCGCCGGACCGATTCCCGACTCGGCCAGGGCGTTGGCCGCCTCGAACAGGGTCTTCATCGGGGTCAGCAGGCCCTGGGCGCCGGGCGCGGCGCCGCCAAAGGCAGCGCCCTTGTCGAGGAACGGCTGCATGGCGGCCTTGGCCTGGGCCTCCTGTCCCGCCGGCCAGTTGAGCGCGGTCAGGCCCTTGGCGCGGGCGCGAGCCTCCACCGTGCGCAGGAAGAACCGCACCGTCTCGACCTGGTCCAGGGTCCACGGCGCCTTGAGGCCCGCGGCCAGCTGGGCCTCGCTCTTCAGGATCACGCCATCGGCGATGATCTTGAGGTTGTTGGCGTCGAGGGTCGCGCCGGTGGTGGTGATGTCGACGATCAGCTCCGCGGCGCCGGCGGCCGGGGCGCCCTCGGTGGCCCCGCCCGACTCCACGATGCGGTAATCGGCGACGCCGTGGCGGGCGAAGAAGGCGCGGGTCTGCACCAGGTATTTGGTGGCCACGCGCAGGCGACGTCCGGTGCGGGCCAGATAGGCGGCGGCGACCTCCTCCACATCGGCCATGGCGTCGACGTCGATCCAGCTCTTGGGCGCGGCCACCACCACGTCGGCGCGGCCGAAGCCGAGCGGGCGCAGCAGCATGACGCGGGCGTCGATGCCCTCGCCCCGCTCGCGCAGCAGGTCCTCGCCGGTGACGCCGAGGTGCGCCTCGCCGGCGTCCACCGCCGCGGCGATGTCGGAGGCCGACAGCAGCTGCACCTGCACGCCCGGCAGGCGGTCGATGGAGGCGCGATAGCCGCGGGCGCCGCCGGAGGCCTGGACGGCGAAGCCGCAGTCGGCCAGCCAGGCCTCGGCCTGCTCCTTCAGCCGTCCCTTGGACGGCAGGGCCAGGATCAGGTCGCTCATCGCAAGGTTCCTCGGGGCGCCGTTCCGCTCCAGGCCCGCGCGGGGCGCACCATGGCGCCCACCGCCGAGGCGGCCGGGCCGCCCATGCGCGCCAGCAGGCTGTCGTAGCGGCCGCCGGCGGCGACCGGTTCGCATTCGCCCAGCGCCTCGCTCCACACCTCGAACAGGAAGCCGTCGTAGTACCCGAACGGACGGCCGAAGCCGGTGGCCAGGGTCAGGGCCTGATCGGGCACGCCGGCCTCGGCCAGCAGCTTCAGCCGCTCGGCCCAGTCGGACCACAGGCCGTCTAGATCGGCGCCCGCCTCGCGGGCCAGGGCCTCGGCCTGGTCCAGGGCCGCGGCGGGCCGGCCTTCGATGGCCAGGAAACGGGTGATCAGGACGGCCTGGGCGGTGGACAGGCGCGGGGCGGCCCGGCTCTTGGCCCGCTCGGCCAAGCGGCGGACGATCTCGCCGGCGCTGCGCCCGCCCACCGGCTCGATGCCGGCCAGGGTCCACAGTTCCTCCAGCGCCGCAGCCGCCTGAGGCTCGGGCAGGCCGGCCAGCAGCCCGGCCACCCGGTCGCCGTCGCGCGGCAGGTCCTCGGCGGACTGGGCGCGGGCCAGTTCGGCGGTCATCTTGCCGGGACGCAGGAAGGCGCGCTTCAGGCGGGCGGCGGTGGTCGGGTCAAGACCCAGGCCGTCGACGAAGCCAGCGAACAGGCCGATGTCGCCCACCCGCGCCTTCAGGTCCTGCCGGCCGCCGGCGACCGCGGCGCGCCAAGCCAGGGCCAGGCTCTCGGCGTCGGCCGAGCGGGGCCCGGGCTCGCCCAGGCTCTCCAGCCCCACCTGCAGGAACTCCTCGGCGCTGGCCGAGCCCGGCGGGGCCACCTGGAACGCCTTGCCCTGGTAGAGGTAGCGGCCCCGGCCGCGGCCGGAGGCGAGGTGGGCGCTGACCACCGGGATGGTGAAGTCGGGGCGCAGGCACGCCTCGTCTATGCCGTCGGCCTGGACCACGAACAGCCGCGCGCGCATGGCCTCGCCGGCCAGATCGAGCAGTAGGGCCAGGGGCTGCATCACGGGGACGTCGATGGCCGTGGCGCCGTTCTCGGCGAACGGCGCGCGGATCGCCTCCAGCGCTTCGGGAGGGACGGCGGGCTCCAGGGCGATCACTTGTTTTCCGCCATTTGGCCGATGATCCTGCGGATGGCGGCGACCATTTCGGCGCGCAGGATGGTCTGCTGGCCCGGGCGCTCGGCGCGCCAGGCGGCGTTGTCGGTGACCTGGCTGGCCAGTTCGCGGCCGAGGTCGAGGTCCTTGATGGTGACGGTGCCGGCGGCCAGTTCGTCGCCGCCGATGATCACCGCGGCGGGCGACAGGCGGCGGTCGGCGTATTTCATCTGCGCCTTCATGCCCGAGCCGCCGAGATAGACCTCGGCGGGAATGCCCGCGGCGCGCAACTCGCCGGCGGCGGCGAAATAGTCGGCCATCTGGGCCTGGTCGAAGGCGATCACCACCACCGGGCCGCGGGCAGCCTCGGCGAGGGTGCGCTTGGCGGCGCGCAGGGCCGCGGCCAGGCGCGAGACGCCGAAGGAGAAGCCGGTGGCGGGGGTGGTCTGGCCGGTGAAGCGGGCCACCAGGTCGTCGTAGCGGCCGCCGCCGCCGACCGAGCCGAACTGAACCCGCTGGCCCTTCTCGTCGGTGGTGGTCAGCTGCAGCTCGGCCTCGAACACCGGGCCGGTGTAGTATTCCAGGCCGCGCACCACCGAGGGATCGAACAGCGCCCGCTCAGGGCCGACGCCCATGGCCGTGAGCGCCGCGTCGATGCGCGCCAGCTCTTCCAGCCCCTCGACGCCTTCGGCCGATCCGCCGACCACGTTGGAAAGCCGGTCGAGCGTCTCGGACCGGCCGGCGCCGGCCTGGACGAAGGCCAGCACCGCCTCGACGGCGGCGGCGTTGAGGCCCGCGCCCCGGGTGAAGTCGCCGGACTCGTCCTTGCGTCCCTCGCCGAGCAGCAGGCGCACGCCCTCCGGCCCCAGGCGATCGAGCTTGTCGACCGCGCGCAGCACCCCGAGCTTCTGCCCGGCCGAGGCGACGCCGGCGGTGGCGAGCAGGCCGTTGAGCAGCTTGCGGTTGTTGATCTTCAGCAGGTAGTCGCCGCGCGCCAGGCCGGCGGCCTCGAAGCCCTCCGCGCCCATGGCGATCATCTCGGCGTCGGCCTCGGGCCGGGCCGAGCCCACGGTGTCGGCGTCGCACTGGATGAACTGGCGGTAGCGGCCGGGCCCCGGCTTCTCGTTGCGCCACACCGGCCCGAAGGCGTAGCGGCGGAACGGCTTGGGCAGGGTGTCCCAGGTCTCGGCGGCGAAACGGGCCAGCGGCGCGGTCAGGTCGTACCTCAGGGCCATCCACTGTTCGTCGTCGTCCTGCAGCGCGAACACGCCCTCGTTGGGGCGGTCGGAGTCGGGCAGAAACTTGCCGAGCGCGTCGGCATATTCGAAGGCGCCGGTGTCGAGTTGCTCGAAGCCATAGCGTTCATAGACCCTGGAGACGGCCTCCAGGATGTGGCGCTCGGCGCGCAGGTCGGCGGCGCGCTTGTCGGCGAAGCCACGCGGCGCGCGCGCTTCAGGTCGGAACTCGGCATCAGACATGGCCGCGCTCCTAGCCGATCAGGGGTCCTGCGGCAAGGAACGCGCTCACGTGGTGCGCTCGAGCGGGCCTTTAGGCCAGCGGCGCGAGCAGGATGCGGCGGCCGAGCGGCCGCGCCTCAGCAGGCCCCGGCGGCCCAGTCGTAGCGGCCGGCGGACGGGTTCCACACCCATTGGCCGCAAGGCGGCGCATAGGCGGGGTTGGCGTAGGCCGGGCTGGCGTAAGCCGGATCGGCATAGGCCGCGTCGGGATAGGCGTAGTCATAGCCATAACCGTAGGGGTAGGCGCCGTACCAGCCCAAACCCAGGCCGAGGCCCAAGCCCAGGCCCAGGCCCAAACCGCCGTAGCCGGCATAGCCGCCGCGATAGTAACCGCCGCGGTAGCCGCCCCCGTGGAAGGCCGCGCCGCCGCGGAAGCCGCCGCCACCGCGGAACCCGCCACCGCCATGGAAGCCGCCGCCGCCACCGTGGAACCCGCCGCCGCCATGACCACCCCCATGACCACCGCCGCCGTGGCCTGCGGCCAGGGCCGTGGTCGGGAGGGCCAGGGGCGCCGTCAACAGGGCCGCCCCGGCCAGGATCGCAGAAATCGTCTTCATCAGGACCTCCGTATGGCCGCTGCTCATGTTTCGGGACAGACAACCTCAGACAAACACATAGGATGTGGAACGCGCAAAATCAGAGGTCGGATACTCAAAAGCAGATCATGAAAGATAATTAATCGAACAATCTTCGATAGAGAAGACGAAGATGAATGGCAGATGAACCGGAAATGAACTGAGTTCCTATACAATCATCGATGACGCGCATGACGCCCATTCGGGAGAGTGCGCGAATCCGCCTAGGGTCATGCGATGCGCGCCCGCGTCCCTCTCCTTGCAACCCTGCTGCTGACGGCCGCCGGCGCCGCGGCGGCCTCGGGGGCCAAAGGCAAGGCGGCCCTCGGGCCGGCCGCGGCGGTGAAGCCGAGCCCCCAGGCCCTGGCCCTGGCGCGGGCGGTGCGCGACGACCGCGCCGAAGCGCGGGGCGCCGAGGCCCAGATCGTCCACCTGCGCCAGCAACTGACCGCCCTGGCCGCGGTGGAGGCGGCCGGCGAGCGCGGGGCCGGCGACAAGCGCGCCCGGCTGCAGCGGCTGACCGAGCAGGAAGACGCCCTGGTGGCCAGGCTCGGCGAGAGCCAGAACGCCACCGCCCGCCTTCTGGGCGCCCTGGCGTTGTACCGCCGCGACCCGCCGCCCGCCCTGCTGGTGCATCCGCAGTCGGCCAAGGACGCTGTGCGCGCCCAGATCCTGGCGCGGGCCCTGGCGCCCGAGATCGAGGCCAGGAGCCACGCCCTGGCCGTGCAACTGGCGGACCTGCGCACCCTGCGCCGCCAAGTGGATGCGGCCAGCGAGGACCTGTTCACCTCGGAAAGCGCGGTGGCCGACCAGCGCGCCAAGCTGGAGCAGGGGATCGCCGACAAGACCGTCCTGCAGCGCAGCCTGGCGGCCCAGGCCGAGACCGACGAGGCCCAGCTGCGCGAACTGGCCCGCCAGTCCAAGGCGCCCGCCGACCTGTTGAGCCGGTTGCCCCCGGGCGCCGAAAGCCTGGGTCCGGTTCCCGAACATTTGATAGAACCCGTGCAGGGTCGATTGGCCGCACGCTATGGCGAGGCCGCCTTCCCGGGAGCGCCGAAAGCGGGATTCACCTGGAAGACCACCCCCGGAGCCCCGGTTCTGGCGCCCGCGGCAGGGATCGTGGAATATGCAGGACCTTTAAAGGACTACGGCGTCATATTGATCTTGAGGACCGGAGGCGCCTACCATCTCGTTCTCACAGGCCTCGGGGCTGCGGAGGCGGTGGTGGGAACCACTGTGGCCGCTGGCGAGCCGGTCGGGCGGATGGGGGAGGATGCGGGATCGGGTCCGAGCCTCTATCTTGAAGTGCGCAAGGGCGGCGAACCCGTCGATCCGAAGCGTTGGTTCAAGACCGCCGCCCGCTGACGTCACCCTCCGCCGGCTTGCGTCGTTCTGCGTGTCCTCCCCCGCGTCCCGAAAAAGGCGCAAAGCGAATCTAAGGCGGTTTTCATGCGTAAGTACCTCCTGATCGGCGCTTCCGCCTTCGTGCTCGGCGCGGGGACGATGGCCTATATCCATCAGACGGCGACCGCCGCGGCCCCGCAGCCGCAGGCCAGCGCCGAGACCTACAAGATGCTGCAGTTGTTCGGCGACGTGGTCGACGAGGTGCAGCGCCAGTACGTCACCCCGGTCGACCAGAAGAAGCTGATCCAGTCGGCGATCGACGGGATGCTGACCTCGCTCGACCCGCACTCCAACTACCTCGACCCCGAGGCCTTCCAGAGCATGCGCGACCAGACGCGCGGCGAATACGGCGGCCTGGGCATCGAGGTGACCAGCGAGGACGGGGTGGTCAAGGTCATCTCGCCGATGGACGACACCCCGGCGACCCGGGCGGGCATCAAGGCCGGCGACTACATCACCGCCATCGACGGCCAGAGCGTGGTGGGCCTGACCCTGAACGACGCGGTCAAGCTGATGCGCGGCAAGGTCGGCCAGAAGATCGTGCTGTCGATCGCCCGCGAGGGCGAAGACGCGCGGGACGTGACCCTCACCCGCGAAATCATCAACGTGAAGTCGGTGAAGGACCACGTGGAGGGCGACTACGGCTACCTGCGCATCTCGGCCTTCAACGAGAAGACCGGCCAGGAGACCGAGCAGGGCATCCGTGACCTGCTGCAGCAGAACCCCAAGATGAAGGGGCTGGTCCTC
>DASYBX010000090.1:0-16334 GCA_036500495.1 Caulobacteraceae bacterium | reverse complement strand
TCGTCGGCCAGGGACAGAAGAAGGTGCTCCAGAGTGGCGTACTCATGCTTGCGCTGGTTGGCGAAAGCCACGGCCCGGTGAAGCGTCTCTTCGAGATTTCTAGAGAACGATGGCAATAGGGGCCTCTCAATCCTTTTCCATGGTGCACTGGAGCGGATGCTGGTGCCGTCGGGCCGTATCGATCACTTGGGAGACTTTGGTTTCCGCCACCTCGTAGGTGAACACGCCGCAGACGCCGACGCCGTGCTGATGGACATGGAGCATGATCCGAGTCGCATCCTCGCGCGATTTGTTGAAAAACCGCTCCAGGACGTAGACCACGAACTCCATCGGCGTGTAGTCGTCGTTCAGCAGAAGCACGCGATACAGCGACGGCTTCTGGGTCTTGGGCTTGGTCTGCGTGACAACCGCAGAGCCCGAGCCTGCCCCGGCGCCTTCGCCAACATCGCCTTGCTTGCGCTCGGCCATAAACACCGTCTCCGTAGCGGCGGGCCCGACTTGCCCCGCTCCCTGATTAGATATGGGGAATCGAGACATTTGGAAGACCCGAGGGGCCCCCTGCGACAGTAAACGCAGGCGAGCCTCCCGCGCGCACGGGTTTGGCAAAAAAGGCTGGCGTGTTGCGCACGGCTGCATCCGTCTGGGAAAAGCAGAAAGGGCCCGGAGCGTTTCCGCCCCGGGCCCCTCAGGTCTCAAAAAATACCCGGGAACTCAGCGGGCGGTCTGGAACTGCTCGACGACGGCGCTCACGCGCTCGTTGATCGGACGCAGGCTTTCCTTGACCGAGCCGGACACGGTGTCCGACCAGCGGTTCATCTCGGCCAGATAGTTGTCGAGGAACGACTTGGCGTAGGTGGTTTGCAGCTCGACCGCTTCCTGCAGGCTCTTGGCCGTGGTCAGCGACTTGGCGGCGGCGATCTGATCTTCGGTCGCCTTCTTGGTGTAGGCGCTCACCTGCGCGCCGAGGGCTTCGGCGCCCTTGGTGGCGGCGGTCACCGAAGCGACCATGGCTTCCATGTTGCGCTTGGAGTGAGAATTCATGTCGGCGAAGGCCGACAGGGACTTCTCGACCGATTCCTTGAACGCTTGATTCCCGGTCTCGGCGAACCGTTCGGCGGTCGCTTTGGCCGTCTCAGCAGTAGTCGCCATCAGGGACTCTCCTCGTGGGCGGTTGGGTTGAGCGCGGCCTTCAAGCCTGCGCTTGCAGGGTGGGTTTAGGACACCAGCGAACAAAGGTCAATGAATTTTTGTGCACTGCACAATCGCACTTGCGTGATGGAATCGCGCAGGCTGACCCACAAACCGGCGGCCCAAGGCGAAGGTTCCCCTTCGACAATGCGGCAGCGCAAAAAAATTATGAATCCTCCGTGTGCGCCCATCGGGCGCAGTCACCGCTTGTTTACTTTAGGGAAAGGCGACGCACGGCATGTTATAAAAACGTGAGGCGGCGCGTGGCCGCTGAAGTTTTTTTGTGACGGACGCCGCATGGGAAGCCCCGCCCGCCGCCTTATCGTCTCGGTCGTCGCCACCGCCCTGGCTTTCACCAGCCTGGCGAGCGCCGCGGAAGCCAAGGCCAGGCACAAGCATACGGGCGGCGCCCTGCCCTCGTTCCTGCACTTCACCTCGCAGCCGAAGTACGCCGCGATCGTGGTCGACGCCAAGACCGGCGAGGTGCTGTACGAGCAGAACCCCGACGCCCATCGCTATCCGGCGTCGATCACCAAGATCATGACCATGTACCTGGCGTTCGAGGCGCTGGCCGACCATCGGCTGTCGTTCGACGACCGGCTGGTGATCTCGCCCCACGCCGCCGCCCAGGCGCCGTCCAAAGTCGGCCTGCGCGCCGGCCAGAGCATCAGCGTGCGCGACGCCATGGACGCCATCGCCGTGCTGTCGGCCAACGACATGGCCGTGGCCCTGGCCGAAAAGCTGGGCGGCACCGAGGCCCACTTCGCCGAGCTGATGACGGCCAAGGCCAAGCAGCTGGGCATGGCCAACACCCAATACGTCAACGCCAACGGCCTGCCGGACAATCGCCAGCTGACCAGCGCGCGCGACATCTCGATCCTGTCGCGGGCGGTGCTGCGCGACTATCCGCAGTACTATTCCTTCTTCTCGACGCGCCAGTTCACCTACCTCGGCCGCACGACCAAGAACCACAACCACCTGCTGGGCTCGATGCCGGGCGTGGACGGGATCAAGACCGGCTTCACCAACGCCTCGGGCTTCAACCTGGCCGCCTCGGCCGTGCGCGACGACCGCCGCCTGATCGCCGTGGTGATGGGCGGCTCCTCGACCGCCGCGCGCGACCTGCACGTGGAAGACCTGCTCGACGCCGGCTTCACCGTGATCAAGAAGCGCGAACTGGGCCAGCAGACCACCATCGCCCAGAACCTGCGCGAGCCCCTGCCGGTGGGCGCGGTCGACCGGGCGCCGACCGAACAGGGCGACGGCGACGAGGCCGGCGTGCACATCGTGGTCGACGGCAAGGCCGGCCGCGTGCACCAGACCTTCAATGCCAAGGCCGACGACGCCTCGGCCGCCTGCACCATGAAGCGCGTGCGCGTGCACCACAAACTGGTCCGGCGCTGCATCATCCCCGCGTCGGACACCAGGCTGCAGAGCACCAGCGCCAGGACGATCAAGGCCGACGTCGCCAAGGCCGAGACCGGCGGCGGCTGGTTGGTGCAACTGGGGGCCTACAAGAGCCCGGCCCAGGCCCGCGCCCAGCTGGCCAAGATGACCAGCAAGTTCTCCGGCGCCCTTTCGGCCTCCGGGGGCGGCCGCGTGGATCATTCGTCGGGCAACTACCGCGTCCGCTTCGCCGGCCTCTCCGCCGACCAGGCCAGCAAGGCCTGCGACACCATCAAGGCCCAAGGCCAGGCCTGCATGGCCCTTCGGCCGTAGATCCTCCCGTTTCGCAGGCGAGGACTACCCCTTCAGCAATCGGTCCCGCGCGGCGTTGAGCTGCGCCGCGAGCCCCGTCGTGCCGCCCTTGTCGGGATGGGCGCGCTGCATCAGGCGGGCGTAGGCGGCGCGGATCTGTTCGGGGGTGGCGTCGGGCTCGACGCCGAGGATCGAGCGGGCTTCGGCCGCGCTCATTCCCGCCGACTGCGGCGCAGCCCCCTGCCCCTGCCCCTGCCCGGAGCGAGGGCGGCGGTTGAGTCGCCCGCCCGCGGCCAGCATCAGGGCCAGCAGCACCATCGCCAGGCCCACCGGCCAGTCGCCCTTGATCGACGCCGCCGCGCCGGCCACCACCAGCACCACCGCCACCAGGCCCGCGCCCACGCGCCAGCCGCCGCGCCGGATCACGTCCGACCGCATCCACATCCAGCCCAGGAACAGGGCGACCGCGACCGCCAGGAACATCATGGCGGCTAGAACACCGGATCAGGAGGCCTTGTCGAGTTCTTCCGCCTCGGCCTCGACGCTCGCCTGGGCTTCGTCGGTCGCGGAATCGTCGTGCAGCCCGACCGCCTGCATCAGGGCGCGCAGCTCCTGGCGGGCGGCCACGTGCGACAGCGACACCGCCACCGGGCGCACGCCGGGCCCGAGGTCGGCGATGGTCAGGCCGAACGGGAACAGCTCACGGTAGATCACCCGATCGCGCAGGCCCGGCCCGATGCGGAAGCCGACCCGGCGGCTCAGCGCCTGGATGCGGTCCTCGAGCCGCTTGCGGTTGCGCGCCTCGCTGGCGGCCAGGCGGTTGCGCAGCACCAGCCAGTCGGTCATCCGCCGGGTGACCGAGGCGCGGACCTTGCGCGCCTCCCACACCGATTCCGAATAGAGGCTGGGCTTCAGCAGATCCAGGCTCACCGGGTCCACCTGCCCCAGCATGTCGAAGTCGACGAAACTGTCGTTCAGCGGGGTGATGATCACGTCGGCCGACTGGTGCGCCTTGCGCGACAGGGGGGTGTCGGCCCCGGGCGTGTCGACCACGATGAAGTCCGCCAGTTCGCCCGCCTGTCCGATCACGTCCTCGAAACGGGCGAGCTGGTCCTCGGCCGGCGCCCGCACCAGGATCTCGGCGGCCTCGCCCGAGGGCGTCAGGGGGCCCGGCAGCACGGCGCCGGAACTGGCCAGCCACTTGCGCCGGTTGTCGAAGAACCGGTTCAGCGACTGCTGGCGCAGGTCGAGGTCGAGCACCGCCACGCGCGCCCCCGCATGCAGCAGGGCCGTGGTCATGTGGATGGCGATGGTGGACTTGCCCGCCCCGCCCTTTTCGTTGCCGACGACGATCACACGCGCTTCGGACATGGAACCCCTCGCTCGATGACCTGGGCCGAATCAGCCCGCAGATTCATGGAATGAGACGCTGGGGGGGCGCTCGGCGCAACGCGCGGTAAGGATTTGTTCACAACTGCGAGACCCTGGACCCCGCCCCTGGCGAGCGGCATAAGGCCGCGCCATGAGCAGTCTGCACACCGTCCGCACCGTTTCGGACCTGCGCACCGAAATCGCCGCCTGGCGCAAGGCGGGCCTGACGGTCGCCCTGGTCCCCACCATGGGCGCCCTGCACGAGGGTCACCTGTCGCTGGTGCGCCGGGCGTTGCAGGAGGCCGACCGCGTCGTCGCCAGCGTGTTCGTCAACCCGACCCAGTTCGCGCCCGGGGAGGACTTCGCGGCCTATCCGCGCGGCGAGGCGCAAGACGCGGCGCTGCTGGCCTCGGCCGGCTGCCACCTGCTCTACGCCCCGGCGCCGGCGGGGATCTATCCCGAGGGTTTCGCCACCACCGTCACCGTGGCCGGCGTCTCCGCCCCGCTGGAGGGCGAACGGCGGCCGACCCATTTCGCCGGGGTCGCCACCGTGGTCGCCAAACTGCTGATCCAGGCCGGGCCGGACGTGGCGGTGTTCGGCGAGAAGGACTGGCAGCAGTTGCAGGTGATCCGGCGCATGGCGCTCGACCTCGACCTGCCCGCGCGCATCCTCGGCGCGCCCACCTTGCGGGCGGAAGACGGCCTCGCCCTCTCCTCGCGCAACGCCTACCTCACCCCCGAGCAGCGCCCGATCGCGGGCGTGCTGAACCGGGTGATGAAGGCCCTGGCCCAGGCGGCGCTGGCGGGCGAACCCCTCGCCCCGGCCGAGCAGGCCGCAGCCGACGTGCTGCTGGAAGTCGGCTTCGACAAGGTCGACTATATCGAGGTGCGCCACGCCGAGACGCTGGAGCCGCTACGGCCATCGGTCGGCGACGCCCCGGCGCGGGTGCTGGTCGCCGCCTGGCTCGGCAAGACCCGGCTGATCGACAACATGGCGGTGGGGTGATCAGGGACATGCGCTTGTGCATGTTCTGGGGTGATCACCAGGCCCCCAGTTCCCGCAGCGCCGCCGCCAGTTCCTGGGGCACCGAGGTCGCCTCGCCCGGCGCGGCCAGGTCCGCCGGCGCGTCCTTGCCCTCGAAATAGCGCCAGCCCTGGAACGGGCGGCGCGGCAGGGGCTGGGTCAGCACCACCGCTTCATCAAGGGTCACGTGGCAGCGTGCCGCCTGGCCTTCGCCGACGGTGTCGATGGCCAGGATGCGCTGACGGCACAGCACCAGGCCCTTGAACACGCGGTAGACCGAGCCGCCGTCGACCAGTTCCGCCGCCCGCTTGGGCGTCTGGCGGGTGCGCAGGATCCAGGGCTCGGCGGCCTGGGGCCGGCGCCAGGTGATCAGGTCCTCGACCGTGTCGCAGCCGACCACGAGCTTGATGAGATGCAGGGACATCCCGCCGGATTAGCCGAAACTCAGCGGGGCGCCCAGTTCGGCAGGCGCTGCTCCAGGGTCGCAGCCAGGCCCTCGCGGCCCTCCTCGCCCAGGCGGCTCCTGGCGTAGCGGCGGGCGATCTCGTCCATCTGGGCGTCGCGGTCGTGGCCGATGACGTCCCAGGCCAGTTTCTTGGCCTCGCGCATGGCCTCCGGGCCGTTCTCGAACACCTCCCGCGCCAACCGCTCGGCGGCGGCGGCCAGATCGTCGTCGGCTTCGTCGATCAGGCCGATAGCCAGGGCGTGGCGGGCGTCGAACACACGCCCGGTCATGAACAGGGCCGCTGTCCGCCGCGGGCCGATCGCCGCCGCCACATAGGGCGCGATGACGGCGGGGACGCCGCCCATCTTCACGCTGGGAAAGCCGAACCGAGCGGTGGTCGAGGCGATGGCCATGTCGCAGGTGGCCGCCAGCCCCGCTCCCGCGCCGCTCGCCTCGCCCTCCACCAGGGCCACCGTCAGGCACGGGATGCGCGACAGGGCGCGCAGGGCTTCGGCGAAGGCCCGGGCGTCCTCCTCGACCTCGCTCTCGCCGAGGTCCTCGGCCATGGCCTTCAGCCAGACGTGGTCGGCGCCCGACGAGAAGGTCCCGCCGGCGCCGCGCAGGAACACGATGCGCGCGGCGTCGGCCCCGTGCAGGGTCTCGAACGCCTCCTTCAGCGCCCGCGCCGTTTCGCCGTTCAGGGCGTTGGTCGGCCCGACGCCGTTGATCACCACCGTGACCGCGCCGCTGGAGCCCGAGCGCACGTCGATCAGGGCCTCTATGTCGGGGGAGACCACGTTCTCGACGAACGGATCGGCGATCGGATTGGGCATGGAGGGCTCCTACTCTTCACCACCGCACCGTAACGCGGCAGTCGAACGGTCCGTGCCTTGGATCAGATTCCTCGAAGAGGCTCAGATCAACGCGGAATGCGCGCGTCGACCTCGATCTCCAGCTTCATCCGCTCGTCCACGAGACCGCACACCAGGGCGGTGGCCGCCGGCCGCACCTGCGACAGGAATTCGCCGAACACCGGGGCCAGCTCGCCGAACTGGGCCGGGTTGGTCAGCAGGTAGCGCACCCGCACGATGTGGCCGAGATCGCCGCCGGCCTCGCCCAGCACCTTCTGGATGGTGGCGAAGCACTGGCGCGTCTGCACCGCCTGGTCCTCGTCGATGGTCATGGTCGCGTAGTTGAAGCCGGTCACTCCGGAAATGTGCACCTCGGCCCAGCCGTCATGCTCCACCACGACGGCGCGGGAATAGCCGGCGACGGCTTCGAAGCTGGAGCCGGAGGAGATGAGGGAGGTCTTCATGACGCGCGCCTTGAGTGCAAATGGGAGTCCAAACGGGGGACCGGCGCGGTAGCACGTCCTCCCGGCATCGTCATCCTCGCGGATGACGGATTGGATCTATTCCGATTGGCCCGCCAGGCGGTGCAGCAGCATGTAGACCGAGGCGGCCAGCAGGCCCGCGCCGAGCAGGCCCAGGCCCATGCCGGCGATCTGGGCGTCGGGGATGATCGGCGAGTGGCCAGGCGCATTGGCGCCGAAACCCCAGACCGGCCCGGCCCCGGCCACGCCCAGGCCCGTCAGCCCCATCAGCACGATGGCCGGCGCGGGCGCCCGGGGCTTGCCGCGCCGGGAGAACGGCGTGGTGGCGGGCGCGCGGAACATCAGCGGGGGGGGTGGCTCGTCGGTCGAGGGCGCGTGGGCTTCGGTCTCCGGTTCGGGCGCGGGCTCGAACTCCGGCTCGGCGGCCGCCGCGACGACAGTCTCGGCAACGGGCGAAGGCCCCTCGTCCGCCGGCGGGGCCGGCACGATGATCGGCTGGTCCCACGCCGCCAGGGGCGCGGCGACGATCTCCGGCTCGGCAGCGGCGGCGGGCGGCGCGGCGTCGGATGCGGGCGAGGCTTCGTGCGCAACCGGCGCGGACTCGGGTTCGCCGTCCTGCAGGATCGCGTTCAGCCGGGCTGTGATCGCGGCGGCGGCGGCCACGGCGGCGGAGGCCGGCTCGGCATCCTCGGTGCGCACGGCGGCGGCGATGGCGGTGTCGAGCGGGGTCTGCACCTCGGTGGCGCGCAACGGCGCGGTGTGGGCCGCCTGCTCGTCAACCCGCGGCACCACGATCAGCGAGGGCACCGGGATGTAGCCGTCCATCGGCGTCAGGAACAGGGCCATCTCGGCCGAGCGGCGGCGCACCAGGGCGTCGACCACGATCCGCTCGCCTTCGAAGTCGGCGGTGCGCCACATCTCCATGGCGCAGGCGGCCTGCAGGTAGGAGCCTTCGTTCAGCCGGCGCAGCACCGAGGAGCGGCGGAAATTCGAGAGGCCGATGTTGAAGACGAAGGCGGTCAGGGCGTCGAACTGGTGCTGGTTCAGCGGGCTGAACGTCCACTGGCTGATCGCCGCCGTCACCGCGGCGATGTCGTAGACCAGAAGGGCGTCGGCGTCGGCCTCGCTGACCACCGCGCCCGACCGCGCGCTTCGGGTGTGACCATAGCCGATCGTCCAGCGGCCGTCGGGCAGCTGCGCCGCCCGGGGGCGGAAGCCCTCGAAGCGCTTGATCAGGTCGATGGCGGCGCGGGTGGCCTGGTGGCGGGGTTTCATGGGCGGTCCAGAGCCGAATCGGTCGCTCGGCGAGCGCCTATCACACCAAATTCGACCGCGAGTCGAAAGCGGCCGTCTGTGCCATCCCCAGGAAATCGGCCCTGTTCACCTCAGTGGTGGCTGAGGATGAGCACCGTGGCCAGGCCCAGGAAGCTGAAATAGCCGACGCAGTCGGTCACCGTGGTCAGGAACACCACCGAGGACACCGCCGGGTCGTGGCCCATCTTGTCGAGCACCAGCGGGATCAGGATGCCGGCCACCGCCGCGCAGAACAGGTTGATGACCATGGCCAGGCCCACCACCACGGCCAGCGGCAGGTCATGGAACCAGACGCCGGTGATGCCGCCCATGATGATGGCGAAGGCCACCCCGTTGAGCATGCCCACCGCCGTCTCGCGCCAGATGGTCCGGATCACGTTGGCGGCCGACAGTTCGCGTGTGGCCAGGGCGCGCACGGCCACGGTCACGGTCTGGGTGCCGGCGTTGCCGCCCATGGAGGCGGCGATCGGGTTGAGCACGGCCAGGGCCACCAGCTTCTCGATCTGGCCCTGGAACAGGGCGATCACGCTGGCCGCCAGCACGGCGGTGCCGAGGTTCACCAGCAGCCACCAGAAGCGCGACTTGGTGATCTCGAAGATGGAGGCGTCGCGGCCCACGTCGCTGACGCCGGCCAGGGCCAGGGTGTCCTCCTCGCTCTCCTCGCGGATGACGCCCACGATGTCGTCGACGGTGATCTGGCCGACCAGCCGCCCGCCCTTGTCCACCACCGGGGCGGAGATCAGGCGATACTTTTCGAAGGCGTAGGCCACCTCCTCCTGGTCCTGGTCGACCGTCAGTTCGGTGACCGGCTCCATGATCTGCGCCATGGCCTGCTCGGGCCGGGCGGTGATCAGGCGGCTGACCGGGGCCGCGCCGATCGGACGGAACGAGGGGTCGACCACATAGACGTCGAAGAACAGCTCCGGCAGGTGGTCCTGGGCGGAGCGCAGGTGTTCCAGGGTCTGGCCGACGGTCCAGAATTGCGGCGCGGCGATCACCTCGCGCTGCATCAGGCGGCCGGCGGTCTCGTCGGCATAGCCCAGGCTGGCCTCGATCGCGGTCCGGTCGGCGTGGGACATCGCCGCGAGCACCGCGTCGCGCTTGTCGTCCTCCAGGTCGTCGACCACGTCGGCCGCGTCGTCGGAATCGAGGTCGCCGAGCGCCGAGGCCAGGGTGTGGGCGGGGACCTGCTCCAGCACGTCCTCGCGGATGTTGTCCTCGAGCTCCGGCAGGATCTCGGCCAGGGCGGCGGAGTCGAGCAGAGGCACCAGGCTCTCGCGGTAGGCCGGCGACAGGAAGCCCATCAGGTCGGCCACGTCGGCCGGGTGCAGGGCGGCGACCAGTTCGCGCAGGTGCTCCTCGTCGCCGCGGTCCGCGGCGTCGATCACCCGTTCGACGTATCGGGGATTGAGCCCGTAGTCGTCCTCGAGGGCGAGGTCTTCGAGATGCTCGGCGCGGACCTGGGCTTCGAGGTCCTTTTCCAATTCCGGCGCAGTGGCATCGGGCCCGTGTTGGGTCATCGCACGCTCCGGAATGTGGGCCCTACGACAAACGTCGCCTCAGCGCGGTTGATCCCATCTCCCTTTTGGTGCGGTCGAGAAGACTCGAACTTCCACGGGTTGCCCCACAGCGACCTCAACGCTGCGCGTCTACCAATTCCGCCACGACCGCATCGCAGGGAGGCGGGCGAAGTAGCAAAGGACGGAGGGCTTGTGAAGCACTATGGCGCGCGCTTGGCCGCGACGCTTTCACGCCAGGCGCCAAATCCTACCAATTCCGTCGTCCTCGGGCCTGCCCGGAGGACTCATTCACGCCGGTCGTCGAAGAATAGGGCGCAGGCTTTCAGCGCTACGGAGAAACCGCAAAGCACTGGAGTTCATGGATCCTCGAGACAAGCCCGAGGATGACGTTTGCGGTCAGACGCCGCCGGCCATGAAGTCGTAGACGTCGGCCTCGCGGGTCACGGCGATGCAAATCTTGTCTTCGTTGATCTGGATCTCGCCGCGCGCCACCGGGTGGTTGTTGACCAGGATCCAGACCTCGTCGTTGGTCTTGGCGTCGAGCGGAATCACCGCACCGCGGCCCATGCGCAGCAGCTGCTGCATGGGCAGGATGCTGCGCCCCAGCACCACCGAAATCTCGACATTGACCGCGTCGATCTGGCCCGACACACGCTGCTCCCACACTGGACAGACTCTGAAGACGTCGAATCGCTGTTGCGCTCGCGCCTTCGACACCACATTGGGCGAACATGCTGAACCGCGCGTTAAGCCAGCCCGCCGACCCGCTGATGCCCCGCCCCGACGGCGCGGCGACCGGCTGGGCCGTGTCGACCATCCCCGTCCCCTATCCCGAAGCCGTGGCCGCGATGCAGGCGCGGGTGGAAGCGATCCTCGAGGGACGCGCGGGCGAACTCGTCTGGCTCCTGGAGCATCCGCCGCTCTACACCGCCGGGGTCTCGGCCAAGCCCGCCGACCTGATCGACCCGCACCGCTTTCCGGTGTTCGAGAGCGAGCGCGGCGGCCAGTTCACCTATCACGGGCCGGGCCAGAGGGTGGCCTACGTCATGCTCGACCTGCGCGAGCGCGGCCGCGACGTGCGGCGATTCGTGCAGAGCCTGGAGGCCTGGGTGATCGGCGCCCTTCACGAATTCAACGTGGACGGCGAAATCCGCGATGGGCGCGTGGGCGTGTGGGTCGAGCGGCGCGCGCCGGGCGTGACGCCGCGCGAGGACAAGATCGCCGCCATCGGCGTCAAGCTGCGCCGCTGGGTTTCGTTCCACGGGATCAGCCTGAACGTCGAGCCGGACCTGGCCCATTTTTCCGGCATCGTGCCCTGCGGCATCAGCCAACACGGCGTCACCAGCCTGGTCGACCTCGGCCTGCCGGTCACCCTCGACGAGGCCGACGCGGCCCTGAAACTGAGCTTCGGGCGGGTCTTCGGCGCCACGACCTTTGCCGATCCTCCAGCATAGCCGGAACCGGACGCCTCGGGAGTCGGTTATGCGGCTTAGCTCAGCGCCGTATGGGCGGCGCGCGCCAGAAAGCCTCGGCGGAAGGCGGCGTAGGTGAACACCATGGAACACCCTGAAATGGATGAGGCGGTCTCCCTGCATCTCAAGCGGCTGTGGACCCTGTTGTCGGACATGGACGAGGCCCACGTGCAGCGCCTGGCCCGCGCGGCCGGCAAGCCGCGCGCCAAGCCCTCGCACGGCCGCCGCGCCGCCTAGGCTCCAGGCCGCTCCGCGGGCGGGCCGAAGCGGTTGATCCCGGGCTGGCTGGGCATCAGGCCGAGGTCCACGAGGGTCACGGCCAGCACCCCGAGACCGATCCAGCCGAACGGCGAGGACGGCTGGGGCCACGCCGCCACCAGCGCCCACACCGGCGCGAACGCCCACCAGCCCGCGCGCCCGCGGTCGTGCAGGCGCTTGGACAGGATGCAGGCGGTGGGGAACAACAGTAGGGTGTAGGCAATCCACACCAGCCCGTGGTCGAGGCGCGGCGCGATCTCGTAGGCATAGGCGTAGGCCAGGGCCAGGAGCACGGCGGCGCAGGCGAGGAACGCGCCGCGCGACATCCGACCGGTGGACGACAGCAGCAGCTCCACAAGGTCTGTTCGAACAGGATTCAGCGCGCGCCCTCCGCAGATTCGCCGGTGGCAATCTAGAGGGCGAGTGTCCGGGCGTGAACCGCCGCCTGCGCGGGGCGGGTTGAAACCCCATATTGCAGGAGCCTACCCTCCCCTCGCCTCTTTCCCAGGAGAACCGCCATGACCGACCTGAGCCTGCAGCACGACACCCGCTCGGAGTCGGGGTTCGACCTGTCGCCGCCCAACGCCCAGCAGCGCGAGGCGCTCGAGGCCGCCCTGGCGCCTGACGAGGCGCGGGTGCTGCTGAAGCACGGCACCGAGGCGCCGTTCTGCGGCGGCCTGCTCGGCAACAAGCACAATGGGGTCTACGTCTGCCGCCTGTGCGGCCTGCCGCTGTTCCGCTCCCATACCAAGTTCGAGTCCGGCACTGGCTGGCCCAGCTTCTGGGCGCCCTACGACCACGCCCACGTGAAGGAGGTACGCGACCTGTCGCACGGCATGGTGCGCACCGAAACCCGCTGCGCCCGCTGCGACAGCCACCAGGGCCACGTCTTCCCCGACGGCCCGCCGCCGACCCACAATCGCTTCTGCATCAATTCGGTGTCGCTGGAGTTCGTCGCGTCCGACCAGCCGCTGCCCGACAAGCTGAGCCGGGGCCAGCCCGAGGGCCAGCCCCTGCCCGCGCCGAAGCCTCTAGGGTGACCTGGAGCGGGCCAAGGGGCCCGCTCCAGACCAAGGCTCTGGAAAGCGTTAGACGGTGATGTCGCCGGTCGAGGGAATGTCGGCGCGCGGCTTGACCCTCAGATTGTTCTGCACGTGGGTCACGCCCGAGACCAGTTCGGCCAGGTCTTCCGAGCGCCGCTTGTCCTCGCGGCGCGTCACCGTGCCGGTCAGGGTCACCTCGCTGTCCTTGACCGCCACCTGCACGTCGGAGGCGTCGAGGTAGGGGTCGTCGGTCAGGCGGTCGTTGACGTCCTCCTCGATGCGGCCGTCCGAGCGCCTGTAGCCCTTGGGTCCGCGCCCGCGATGCTCGGCCTTGACGTCGGCCTGCCGCTCGTCCCACTCGCGCCGGCGGCGCGCCTGGTCGTCGCCGAACCACGAGGACACCTCGTCCTGGGTCCGGTCCCACCAGCTGCGCGACTCGTCGCCGCCCCGACCCTCGCGGGGGTTGGGGGTGTAGCGGTCCGGATCGTAGTCGCCGCGGTGGACGCGACGCTGCTGCGATTCGAAAGCGCGGGGGTTGGACGCGAGGGCGTCGTAACGATTGTTCGGGGCATAGCTGCGGCCCTCGCCGCCGTAGGCGCCGCTGCGCGTGGGCGCGGGGCCCGTGTCGCCGAAGGGCCGGTAGCGGCCGCCGTCGTCACCCTCCGAGCGCCCTCGATCATCACGGGCGCCGGCGTCCCGAGTGCGGGCCTCGCGGGAGCGGGCATCGCCATGGCGGTCGTCGCTGTAGCGGTCATAGTCCTCCGGGGCCCAATCCTGCGAAGCTTGGCTCCGCGGGCGGTCGCGCCGCCGCTCGTCGCCCGACAGGGGGTCGTCACCGTAGCGGTCTTCGTTCCAACGATCCTGGGCCATGGGGTGTCTCCTGCGATCTGGATGGGTTATGCAGCCCAGCCCAAAACCCCCTCCGAAAGGGCCCGGTTCCGACATCAGCCGGGTCGAAGCCCCGCGAACCACTGCTCCAGCATCAGGGCCTCGGCCTGCATGTTGGCCGCCCGCTCGGCCGCCTCCTCGTCCACGCCCCAGCGCTCCTGCTGGAACAATTCGTCGAGCCGCGACAGGTCGAGCGCGGCCTGGCCGTCCAATTCCCCACGCTGCAGGGCGAAGGCCAGGATCGCCGAGCCGAACAGGGCGGTGGCGTGGCCGAGGCCGGCGAGGCCGAAGTCGTTCTCCTCCTCCGCCAGGCGCGCGAGGCGCAGCAGGGTGACCGCGTGCTGCTCCTCGTGGCGGATGCCGGTGACGCGTACGAACTTCACGCCCAGGGCCAGCTCGGCCCATTCGATCACCGCGCCCCAGCGCCGCGTCTGGCGCTCGACCAGGAGCTCCGGTCCATCGGCGAAGTAGCAGACCGCGTCGGCCCCCGCGTAGCGCCCGATCTCGGCGGCCATGCCGTCGCGCGCCTCGCCGACGAAGTCGATGGCGGTGAAGGCCAGGCGCGTGGCCGGCATCCTGGCGATTTCGATGTGCGTCGCCTGCGCGTCCCACTCGCGCGCCAGCATGTCGGCGAGCCGCGGGTCAGGCAGGGTCAAGGCCTTGCCGGCGGGGGTCCTGATCGGCTTCCCGTCCAGGAAAATCCCAATCCCGTCAGCGGCTTCTCCGGTCGATACAGCCTTGTAGAACCGCCGCGGCGGCTCGATGGGGGGAGCGAGCTTTCCGGCCATTGCGGGCCTCCGAAATACATTACGATACGCCTGTTCAGTCAGGCCCCAGTCATCTTCAGTGTGCACTACTCGCCTGGACGAGCGTGACAAGCCCGGAGGCCGCCATGGCCCTGCCCAGTCCAACCAATCCTCAGAGCGGCTCCCAGGCCGACCTTGCGGCCGCCATCGCCGTCACCCGGTTCGGCCTCGGCGCCCGTCCCGGCGAGATCGAGGCGGCCAGCACCGATCCCAAGGGCTTCCTCAAGGCCCAGATCCGCCCCGAAGGCGCCGACCAGCCCGAAGGCCGGCTGGCCCCTTCTTCCCAAAACATCGCCGTGTTCCAGGGGTTGCGCCGCGAACGCCGCGAGCTGAAGGGCGACGCCGACGCCGCCAAGCAGCTGAAGCAGGTGCAGGGCGAGATCCGCAGCATCGCGATCCAGGAGATGGCCGCCCGCGGGCGCCTGGCCGCCGCCACCCCCGCGAGCTTCCGGGAGCGCTGGACCCTGTTCTGGGCCAACCACTTCACCGTCTCGGCCACCAAGGGCCAGGTCGCCCCGATCTGCGGCTCGTTCGAGCGCGAAGCCATCCGCCCCCACGTGTTCGGCCGCTTCGAGGACATGCTGGTCGCCTCCTCGCGCCACCCCGCCATGCTACTCTACCTCGACCAGGCCGCCTCGGCCGGGCCGAACAGCCAGGCCGGCGAGCGGCGCAAGGCCGGGCTCAACGAGAACCTCGCCCGCGAGATCATGGAGCTGCACACCGTGGGCGTGGACGGCGGCTACACCCAGACCGACGTCACCGAGTTCGCCCGCGCCATCACCGGCTGGAGCGTCGCCCGCGAGCAGGAGGGCCGCCAGCCCGGCCCCCGCGGCGGCGGCGGCCGTTTCGGCAGGTTCGGCCGGCTCGACGCCGAGCCCGAGGCCGCGCCTTCCCCGGCGGGAACCTTCATGTTCCGCCCGTTCACCCACGAACCGGGCGTGCGCAAGGTGCTGGGTAAATCCTACGCCGACGGGGGCGAGGCCCAGGGCCTGGCGATCCTGCACGACCTCGCCGTCCATCCGGCCACGGCCCGCCACGTGGCGCGCAAGATCGCGATCCATTTCGTCAGCGACAACCCGCCCCCCGCGCTGGTCAGCCGGCTGGAGGGCGATTTCCGCTCGACCGGCGGGCGGCTCGACAAGCTGGCCGCGACCCTGGTGGACTCCCCTGAGGCCTGGCAGCCGCAGGCGGCCAAGCTGAAGTCGCCCTACGAATTCGTGGTCTCCACCTGGCGCGCGGCGGGCACGGCGCCCGACCTGGCCCAACCCCAGCGCTTCGTCGGCTCCATGAGCGCGCTCGATCAGAAGCCGTTCTCGCCGCCCTCGCCCAAGGGCTGGCCCGACTCCTCGGCCGAATGGGCGGCGCCCGACCAGATCGTCAAGCGCATCGCCTGGGCCGAACAGGCCGCCAACACCATGGCCCAGATGATGGACCCGGCGGAGGTCGCGCGCTCGGCGCTCGGCGCCCGCCTGAGCCCGCAGGCCGCCACCGCCATCGCCCGCGCCGAGACGCGCAAAGAAGCCTTCGCCGTCCTCCTAATGTCGCCGGAGTTCCAACGCCGATGACCACCCCCCTCACCCGCCGCTCCGCCCCTTCCCGCAGGCAACTATTGGCCTATGCCGCCAGCCTCGGCGTCTCCGTCAGCTTCGTGGGCCGCGCCGCCTATGCCGACAGCGACCGCGATCTCGCCAAGCGCAAGCTGGTGGTGGTGATCTGCCGCGGCGGCATGGACGGCCTGTCGGTCTCCCCGCCGGTGGGCGATCCGAACTACGCCAGCCTGCGCGGCCGCATCGCCATCGCCCCCTTCGGCCAGCCGGGCGGGGCCCTGAAGCTCGACGACACCTTCGGCCTGCACCCGGCCCTGGCCTCGGTGCACAGGCTGGCCCTGGCCGGCCAGGCGCGCATCGTCCCGGCCGTGGCCACGCCCGACCGCGCCCGCTCGCACTTCGAGGCCCAGGACGTGCTGGAGAGCGG